>CALKAJ010000347.1 GCA_937983305.1 uncultured Ignavibacteriota bacterium
TGGTTTTTATTTTCGGGTGCAGCTACTTCAGAATGTTTAATTTTAGCCTTAGATTTAAATTTATGTACAAAGATAACTATGTATTTTAAAAAATAAAGTATATAAAAAACCGGAATAGTTTTTTATACTTTCATTAATAGAATAATTGGATATTTTTAGGGAAAAAAGAATAAATGAAAAATTTAATATATTATTTGACGGTAACATTGATAGTTGTACTTACGATTTCAGGATGTACAAAGAAGGAAGACGGCTCGGATGAATTATCAGACAACAGAGGTATGGAGCGGGGAGCGGGAAATCCATACGAGATGGTCTGGTCAAAGACGAATGATGTGGTTTATTTTATTGAGAAGGGAACGAGCATTGAATATAAGAATATTAACTCACTTGTGGGAGGTGTGCTGGATGCGACTCCTGATTTAAATTTGTATGAGCTTGAGATATCAAGTGATGGTCATTATTTATTTTACATTGCAAGAAGTAATAACGGATTGTTTAAGTCGTTGATACGGATAAAGACTGACGGGACGGGAAGAACGGTTTTAATTCCGAACGTAGTTTCATCGAAGAGAATATCGCCTGACGGTCAGATTGTAATTTATAATTCGAGTTTTTCAAGTGTGACTGACGGACTTTATAAATATAACATATCTACTCAGACAACAAATTTAATAAGTACGGGATATCCGCTGAGGTTTTCTCCAAACGGAACGGAAATAGTTGTGAAGGATAACAGTATTTTAAAAATGGATTTGAACGGAGGAAGTCTTTCAACAATTTTTATTCCGTCGTTTGATATGAGTGTGACGAATGTTCACTGGGATATGAACGGGATTAAGTTGATTTACAGAAAGGGCAAGGAGTATTTTCAGTTTGTTCATCTTACTAATACAACTACGAAAATATTTACGACAACGCTAACATTTCCGAATTTGTATCCTGCTTTATCGCCGGATGGAACGAGGCTTTCGGTTTGGACGTATAAATGTAATAAGTTTAATCAAAACGGAAATTGTGATGTTGAGCAATATGATTTGTATATAGTAAATACGAATACAGGAAAGGATTCTTTATATGGAAATTGTAAGAAGGAATATATTGATGCGGGACTATATTCGGGAGATGCTATATTAGACAGCGTTCACGGGAAATATTGTTATGGGTTTGGAGGGAAGTTGTATTTGAAGTGAGAGAAAATGTAAGAATAATTCTTACATTTATTTGGGAATATTGATTACAAAACTTTCATATATAGTCTTACAGACTTTTAATAAGAGACTTTTTATTTTTGTTTAAAAGAAATTAAAAAAACTTTTAAAACAAATTAGAAAGGATTAAGCAGATGGAAAACTTAAACACATTGGAACAAGAAAAGAAATTAACCGGCGATAAAATCGTTTACGGTGCTTTAATAGCATTTTGCGTTTTGTTTCTCGTTGTAGGCTTCGTTTTCTCAAGATAAGATATTATTCTAATTCAACTCTCGAACTGATTGTAAAGCCCCTGAAAAAGGG
>CALKAJ010000348.1 GCA_937983305.1 uncultured Ignavibacteriota bacterium
GAGATGGTGATTCGTGACTGGAGTTCAGACGTGTGCTCTTCCGATCTAAAGACTGATGAGTTTTAAAATGTGGTCTGAAAATTAATCCGTGCTTCTTTGCCTTTTCAGCCATAAATTTAATATTATTTACGGCTTTTTTCTTATCTAAAAGTAATGTAGGTACGGTAATTTTTGATAACATCTGTTTTATTATTGATTAATAAATTTTGACAGGTTAATACATTTACTCGTCAAAGATAAAAAAGGAATTCCAAGTATTTGACTGCTGCCTACAACAGTTCCGATTGTCAAGCTCTCAGCAGCAGTTGTAAAAGATTTTTTATAATTTACAACCCATACATCTGCAGGAAAACCGGTAAGCGAGGTTACAAAATTCGGAAGATTCAGAGTTCCCAAGCCCGGAATTAAAAACATATTAACTGTTTTCGCAGCTCCCGTTGTATTATTCGAAAAGAAATAATCACCGTTCAAAGTACTGCTTGAAGGAATGAACGAAGAATTAAACTTAATAACGGGATTAGTAGAATTAGCCCATCCGAGAGAAACATCACTATCAACTATGCCTGAAGTTGGAGTAGTGATATTAAAGTTAGTATTATTTACAAGAGTAATAGCACCTTGAATAATATTTTTAGCCGAGGTATCCGGAATCAATCCAATCAAAGTATTTATATTAAAAACGGAAGTCAATTCCCAGCAATCCTTTGCACCCGGAGTGGGATTCGGAGTATAAACTGCAAGAGTATCGGAACCCGGTTTTTTATAAAGATAAATCCATGCACCGAGATTATTCGGGTCTGATAGTCCGGTTACAATTGAAATATCAGTTTTCCCTTTATCGGAACCTTCGAAAATAACATTCTGACCGAGAATCAAAACAAGTTTTGCACCTGAACCGTATTTTCTCTGAGCTTGTGCATTAGCACTATCCAGTCTTTCTTTTGCGGAAACTCTGTTGTAAATAATTTCGGTAATTGATGCAGGATCTGTGTTGCAGGATTGCAATGCAACAAGAAACAAACTTACTATAAATACAGATAATAATAATTTTTTCATTTGTGTAAAAGTTATATTTTAAAATAATGTTTTAAATTTTAAGTTAAAACTAAATTATTCTGTTTATGGTTCTTATATATACATATCAAATAATTCCAATCCTTACAGTTGATGTATAAAATTTTTCGGCAATCCTTATAGCTGCCGGATAGTTAAAAGAAAAAACTCTGTTAAAAGAATTCTGCTTATTGATATTTACCTTTTCAATAAGTTCAACGGGTGTTCTGTATGAGAAAACTTTCACAAGTGGCAAATTAATATTTACAAATCCGGATTCCATTGCAAAATTGCATTCCGAAAATATTGCAGATTGATTTTTTACAGGCTCAACTAATCCTGCGTTTTCTTTTTTCGCAGTCCTGATTGCACGGTTGAATTCTTCTCTTTCTTTTTTGAATGAGCCGCTGCTGATATCCGTATTTTCTCCGAAAGGATTACCATAAATTAATTTTGATAAAGCTGTTTCAAGTTTTTTTACGAATAATTTCTTGTGACCTTCCTGAATAAAAACGTTAATACTTTGTTTCGTATTATACTCGGGAGAAATAATTTTCTTTACACATTGATAAACAGCATCGTTGACGGGATAATCATCAAGAAAAGAAAGCTGATTTATCAATGTCTTATTTTTAAAAGATTTAATTGCCGGTGATAATTTTTTCTGTTCCGGAAATAATATTGCATTAACAGGCAATCCGGATTCTTCAAGCAGCTTTTTAAAAAGCTGAGTTGAAATATTTTTTTTACTCTCAATTATCGCAACGGTGTTTCCGCAAGCAAGCGCAGGGAAAACATTTTTTGCAAAGGAAAATACCGGAAATAAATCCGATATTTCAACTACAACAATTCCCAAAGGCTTTCCGTCTTCCCCAAGAAACTGCCTCAAATCATCGCCGCCTCTGAAATTAACAACAAAATTAAGCTTATCAGCCCAACCTGCATAATATATTGCGGATTGATATACCTGCTCAGTTTCCTCCAAAGAAACCTTGTATGGTTTTAATGAGTCCTCTGTATTAAAGGAAGCAATCTCTTTGCTATACTTCGCAATAAGTCCGGATGTATTAAAAAGTAATCTTGACTTATCGGAAGAAGTCAGCTTAGAAAACTCATTACTTATTTTCAATGATTTTGAAATCTTTTTTTCGGCAACAGAAAAAGGAAAAGATTTTAAATCATATTTTATTTTTTTATCTGAATACTTCATATTTTATTATCTGTTGAAATAATTGAGTTAACAAGAGAATCAAGAACTGAAGATGCACCTATTCTGAAAAGATTTTTATTCAACCATTCTTCGCCAAGCGTATTACTGACAAGCATAAGATATTGCAATACGTCTTTATCAGTTCTTATTCCGCCTGCCGGTTTCATACCGATTTTTTTACCTGTGCTTACATAAAAATCACTTATTGCCTCAAGCATAACAAGAGTTACGGGTAGTGTTGCGGCAGGATTAATTTTACCTGTTGAAGTCTTGATAAAATCCGCTCCCGCATTCATTGCAATAATACTCGCTTTTCTTATATTGTCAAATGTTTCAATCTCGCCTGTTTCGAGTATCACTTTCAAATGAATATTCGTGCCGAAGTCCGAACAAACATTTTTAACTGCTTTGATTTCGTTGAAAACAGTATCGTAGTCTCTCTCAAGAAAGGCACCCCTTGAAATAACCATATCAATTTCGTCTGCTCCGGACTTTATACATTGCTTAACATCTTCAAGTTTGGATTTCAAATGAAACTGCCCTGAAGGAAACGCTGTAGCAACCGAAGCAACCTTAATATCTGTTCCCTTTACTTTCGACTTTGCAAATGAAACAAGCGACGGATAAACACATACTGCAGCACAGGAAGGCAAATTAAATCCGGGTTTTGGATTAATCGCTTTAGCACATAACTCCGCAACTCTGTCTTTTGTATCTTTTCCTTCAAGAGTAGTTAAATCAAGAAAAGAAATTGCTTTCAATAAGATGCCTTTTTTATCTTCTTCCTTAATCCTTTTTGAAGTATAAAAATTTACCCTTTCTAAAACCGAGTCTTCATCCGTAATTAAATCGAATGAAGAAAATAATTTATTATAATTATTCATACTTATACGAAAATAATAAATTTTTGACTAATAATTCACTGATAAATCTATTATTTTTCGCGAATAAGAATAATGATGAATTCAGATAAGAAATTCAAATCTTCGAAAATACCGCTTGAACAATTCTTTTCGATAAGAACAATAAGTTCTTTTTCATTATCCCCTAAGGGCATTTTTATCTATTACATTACAAATATTACCGGCACTCCTCAAATATGGCGTAAAAATATTCATACAGGATATTATGAGCAGGTGCTTGTATGGCAGGAAGCAGTAAAAGGTGTATGGCATAACCCAAAAAGTAATCAACTTGTTTTTGCAAGTGATTTTCACGGCAACGAACAATCGCAGTTATATTTACTTGATTTAAAAACATTTGAAACTATTCACCTGACAAAAGATTTTGACGAATCGCAATGCCATTTCAACGGATTCAATAAAGAAGGAAAGAAAATATACTTTTCTACGAATAAAAGACTTAAATATAATTTCGATACTTATTCCCTCGACTTAAATAATAAAAGCTATAATCTGATTTTTTCTCCGGAAGATGTTTTTCCTTGCCTTACAGATGAGGTTTCTCCGGATGGAAGATATCTTTCCATCATTAAGTTTTACAGCAATCTGAATCAGGATATTATTATTTACGACTTAAAACTTAAAAAAATCATATACGTTACCGGAAATAATCCCGAGAAAGAAGCTTCCAATTCAATTACGCTTTTCGATAAACAATCAGGAAAATTATTTTTTATTTCCGATGAAAATGAAGAATATAAAGGCATTCAGGTTTTTAACATACGAAAAAATAAAAAGGAATGGCTTGTAAAAGAGAAGCACGATGTAATTGATATTAGTCTTTCAAAGGACAACAGGATATTATCCTATGCGTTAAATAAAAACGGTAAGCATATTCTCAAAAAATTTAACCTGAACAACGGTAAGATATCCGAACTCAAAAAATTAGACGGAGTAATATCTTCTCTGAAAACATCATCGGATGCAAAAAGTTTATATTACATTCACGAAAGTTCTTTAAATCCTTCAGATATTGTTGAACTAAACATAAAATCCGGCAAAGAAAAAAGACTTACTAATTCAACACCACTTTCAATTCCAAAAACAACATTTACAGCCGCTAAAGATATAACATATAAAAGTTTTGACGGATTAAAAATTCACGCCTTATTATATATTCCAAAAGGCTTAAAAAAGAACGGGAAAAATCCTGCAATAGTTTGGGTACACGGAGGACCCGAATGGCAGGAAGTACACAATTTCAACAAATATATTCAGATACTTACCAATGCCGGCTTTGTTGTAATATCCCCTAATTACCGTGGTTCAATAGGTTACGGAAGGAAATTCCAGAAAAAGATATATAAGGACTGGGGTGGAAATGAATATAAGGACGTGTTAGAAAGTGTTGAAATATTGAAAAAAACAGGTTATATTGACAATAACAGAATAGGTATAGGCGGGGGCAGTTTTGGTGGCTTTATGTCTCTCACTTGTGTAACAAAATCCCCCGATATCTGGAAGTGCGGAATTGATATATTTGGACCGTCTAATTTATTTACTTTTTTGAAATCCATACCGCCTTTCTGGAAAAAAGGAGCGGATAGGTTAATAGGAAATGTTGAAACGGATAAGGATTTGCTTTTTGAAAGATCACCGATAAACTTTGCAGACAATATCAAATGCCCGATGTTTGTAGTACAGGGGAAATATGATATGAGAGTAGCAGAAGCAGAGTCGAATCAAATTGTAGAAAAATTAAAACAAAAGAATAAACCTGTGGAATATATATTACTTGAAGATGAAGGTCACGGTTTCAGTAAAGTGGTAAACCAGATTAATGTGTTTAAAAAAGAAATTAAATTTTTAGAAAAATACTTAAATGGAGGTGAAAATGTTTAAGAAATTAGTACCTCTGCTTTATTTCTCTCTTGCAATTTTAATTCCGGCGCTATACCTGATGTCATGCAGTCCTTCGGAAGAGGTAATATCCGTAACGGTTGATACATTCGTAATTAAAAAAACCGATACGGTTTTTATTCAAACAGACTCTGCACGAATAGAAGAGAACCAGTTTGATTTCAACCTGACAATTCAACTGGCATCTTACGATAATCTTGCTTATGCCGAGTCATTTGCTCTAAAGGCAAAAGAAACATTAAACTCCGATGTTGAAATCTCAGAGTATCAGGGAAAATATACGATTATCACAGGAAAATTTGATGCAGTGAGAAAGGCAGAAGCCTATCTTGGCTTTGTAAAATCTAAAGGCTTTAACGAAGCGTTTATCAGAAGCAAATAAAATAATATATATATGAAAAAATTATTAGTCACAATATTGTTTTTATTCTCTACGGTGGGTTTATCCGTTATGATATATTCATGCAGCGGAACGACAATTGAAGATTGCGACTGCGACGACTATGCAAGATA
Source organism: uncultured Ignavibacteriota bacterium (assembly GCA_937983305.1). Taxonomy (GTDB): domain Bacteria; phylum Bacteroidota; class Ignavibacteria; order Tepidaquicellales; family Tepidaquicellaceae; genus DSSM01. Next base: position 5,599 of record CALKAJ010000348.1, read on the forward strand.
TGATACGATAAAGATGTTACAGATAGATACAGTCACCAGCACAGATACTGTGACTATTGGCAAACCGAGATATTTTGTACAAATCGGATGCTTCTTCAATAAAAACTACGCGGAAAAATTTGCTTCAAACGCTCAGTCAAAACTCAGCCGTGAAATAATAATAATTCCGTCAAAAGATAATTTATACAGAATCTTTGCCGGTGAATCAGAAGATATAACCCTTATGAGAGAACTTCTATCCGAAGTAAAATCAAAAGGATATCTTGATGCATTTATCCGCGACAAATACGGACCTGTAGAAAAATAAATAAAATTGATTTAATGCCAGAAAGCAAAAT
>CALKAJ010000349.1 GCA_937983305.1 uncultured Ignavibacteriota bacterium
AAACCCGTTGTGATTCTATAGAAACTGCAGCACCAAAAATATTTTTTCATAAATAGCTCTTTAATTTAATTAAAAACTATTTGTTTTTTTTGTTTTATTCTATGTATTTATTAATGCACTTTCGGAAAGATAGGGTTTAAATTTATTTGTACAATCAATTTGTTTTGCCTTAATAAGCCGGAGTTTAGTAAGGAGGGGATAAAAAAACTCCCAAACGTAAGTAAGGGAGTTTAGGGGTTTATTGTTGGTGGGAGTAATTTATGAAAAAATCTATTTCGGAATTTGTGTAAACTTATAAATTATTTTTTATTTGTCAGGAGAAAGATAGAGTTCTAATTATTGTGTAAATTTCAAATTACAGTACGTGTTCGTTAAGATACTGATTTTGTAATTCTTCTTTGTAAACTTTTTATTTATGGACTTTTTTAAATGATTTCTGATAAAAATGGAATTTACTGAATAGTTTTTCGGTTGTTTTATGTGGAACAAATCTTTTAAATTACAGTTTATATAAAAATTTTAATTAATACATATGAAAAAAATATTTTTTCTGGTTTTACTTTTGACGGTCACTCTTTCTTTTGCGAGGTCGCAGGAATCTAACAGGGACACAACATTTTATGCAAATCTTAATAATGACGGACTTTTAGATAAAATCAATGTTAAATTTACACTTGATGAGCAAGAGGGCGGACTGGATTATATACTCACGGTTAATGGCAAATCCATTACGGGCAGATTTGAATATTCAGAAGCAGGTGATGTAAAAATTATTGACATCAATACAAGCGATATGTTTCAGGAAATTGCAGTTATTGGCTATGGTATGAATGATTTTAACGATTTTCATATTTATACTCAAAGAAGCAAACCGAGATTAATCGGTGAATCGGAGGGTGTTTTTAACCTTGAAACTACCGGTAACGGATATGCAACAGGAGAGTATTGGATGGGATTCTGGGGTCTCAAGAAAAAGTACAAATTAATATACGAAGGTACTTATCTGAAAGAAATAGAGGAAGAAGAATATGCGATGAATCAGGAATGTATAGCTACCGATTCTTTTAAACTATTAACTTGCAAAGATGATAATTCTACTACAGCGGTTGAAGTGAAGGCGGGAGATAAATTAGTAATAATTGCCGGCGATGTCAGACCAATGAAAGATACCGGTGATTACATTGACGATTATTCCTATATATGGTATAAAATTAAAACTCCCTCGGGAAAAACCGGCTGGATAAGATTATTAAATTTTCAGGATAAGGTTGATGGATTAATCTGGGCAGGATAATTTTTTAAATTATAGCTTCCAGTTTTTCATCTTTTCGAAAAATTCAAAATCTGTCAGGTCATAGTGAATTGGCGTGACGGAAATATATCCCTCGTCAACAGCTTTAACATCATATTCTTTTGACTCATCAATTTTATACATAGACCCCGTAAGCCAGAAATATTCCCGGTTTGCCGGGTCTATTCTTTTTTCAAAAGTATCGTCCCACGAAGATTTTCCCTGCTTGGTTACAAGAGCTCCCTTTATTTTATTTTCGGGGATTGCCGGTACATTAACGTTCAGCAGCACACCTTTCGGCAAGCCTTTTTTAATAATAATTTTTGCAAGTTTGGCGGCAAATTTTGCTGCAGGTTTAAAATTCTTTTCGGTATATGATGTCAAAGAAATTGCAAAAGAGGGTAAGCCAAGTATTGTTCCCTCCGTTGCCGCAGAAACTGTGCCTGAGTATATAATATTTATTGCAGTATTTGCACCCTGATTAATTCCGGATATTAGTAAATCAATTTTTTTGTTTTTAAGTAGTGTGTGGACGGCTAATTTAACGGAGTCTGCCGGCGTTCCCTCAACTGCATATCCAAAAAACTTTTTCCCGTGATAAACTTTTCTTGCTCTTATAGGGTCTGACATAGTTATCGAGTGTCCTACGGCACTTTGCTGTGTATGAGGGGCTATTACTATTATGTCAGCAAATTTTTTAATTTCCGAAGCTAATGCTAATATCCCGTCTGCGGAAATTCCATCGTCATTTGATATTAATATTGTTGGCTTCATTTTTATTCTTTGTATTCCTTTATCTTTTTATAAATCATTGTTTTGAGCTTTTCTATATTTTCTCCTGTTATTGAAGATATCGCCACAGAATCAACCTGTCCTTTATACTTAACAAGTCTTTCTTTTAATTTCGTTTCAATTGCATCAATTTTTGTGAAACATAAAATTTTCGGTTTATTAATTAATTTTTCCGAATAATTTGTCAACTCTTTTAACAACACTTTGTATTGCGTAATTAGTTCTTTGCTTCCTTCGGGTATTTGAGTTGCATCAACCATAAATAATAAAATGGATGTCCTTTCTATGTGCTTAAGAAACTGAATTCCGAGTCCTTTTCCGTCAGATGCTCCTTTTATAATTCCCGGTATATCGGCAACAACGAAAGATTCGTAATCTTTATACCTCACAATTCCAAGATTAGGAACAAGAGTTGTAAATGGGTAATCGGCTATTTTTGGCTTTGCCGCAGATATTTTGGAAATTAGCGTAGATTTTCCGGCATTTGGAAATCCTACCAGTCCGCAATCGGCAATTAATTTTAATTCAATTTCTATTGTACGCTCTTCACCTTTTTTTCCGTCCTGAGCAATTCTTGGCGCCCTGTTTGTCGAAGTTTTAAAATGTGTATTTCCTTTTCCGCCGCTTCCGCCTTTTAATAAAACTACCTTCTCGCCGTTATTTAAAAGTTCTGCGAGAATTTCGCCGGTTTCAAAATCTCTTATCACACTGCCGCATGGTACTTTTATGAACAAATCTTCACCGTTTTTTCCTGTCTTATCTCCGCCTTGTCCGTGAGCTCCTTTGCGGGCTCTGTAATGCTGTTTGTATCTCAGGTCAATAAGGGTTGATAATTCCGACGATGCAACAAATACTATATCGCCGCCGTCGCCGCCATCACCGCCGTTGGGTCCGCCTCTCGGAACATATTTTTCTCTTCTGAAACTTATACAGCCGTTACCGCCGTCTCCCGATTTGATATATATTTTTACAAAATCTAAAAACAAATTTATTCCTCCTCCGATAAATCGGGATTTTCAACTTTCTCGTAAAATGTATTAAGTAAATCTACAAACAATA
>CALKAJ010000350.1 GCA_937983305.1 uncultured Ignavibacteriota bacterium
CGACCACCGAGATCTACACTCTTTCCCTACACGACGCTCTTCCGATCTAAATTTAAATCTATGGCTAAAATTAAACATGCTGAAGTAGCTGCACCCGACAATAAAAACCTGAACCTCATCTTGCTTATCTTACTTGGTATTTTTATTGTTATGCTTTCAATTACAAAACTCAACGGCGAAGACGACCTCTTCTGGCACATGGCAACCGGAAAATACATAACCGAAAATTCTGTTGTCCCTTCCACTGATGTTTTCGGTCATACAACCGAAAACACAAAATGGATTCCTTTTGAATGGGGCTGGGATGTTATTGTTTACAACGTTTTCAATGTTTCAGGTTTCACCGGATTAACCGTATTCAACAGCATTCTCCTGCTTACTATATTTGCATTAATATTCCTTACTCTCAAAAAATTCAAAATCCCCATACCTGTCGCAATCTTCTATTTAATTATTCTTGTATTTGCATCAAGATATAGAACCGATATTAAACCTCAGGTTTTCTCTTTGCTTTTCCTCACACTTCTCACAAAACTTTTTATTGACTTCAGATATTTCAAATCAGGCATAAAACCTCTTTACTTCATTCCTTTAATTTTTATCTTCTGGGTTAATCTTCACATGGGACTTTTTGCCGGCTTTCTGCTTTTTGGAATATTTCTCCTTTCTTCATCTATAGATTTCTTCAGAAAAAATAAACTTTCTAACCCGGATTTTCATATTGCCGATTCAAAAGAGCTGATTACACTATTCATAATTTTTGCCGCATCCTTGCTCGCATTGCTCGTTAATCCGCACGGACTCGAAACCCTTACATACGCATACTCTCATACTCAGATGAAAATGCTCACCGAAATCTACGAATGGTATTCCCCATTCCACGGCAATTTCTTCGGGAAATTTTATAACTTACTCTATATACTTTTCCTGATTGGAATAATTCCCGTTATTTCATTTTTCGGTAAGAAAAAAGATTATTACCCTGTACTTCTTGCAATCGGTTTCGGTTTATATTCTGTTCAAGCGGCAAGATTTACTGTTGATTTTATTCTTATTATATGTGTTTTCTTCTTTGTTTCTCTTCCTGCAATAACAAAAAAACTAACTTTCTTTAAACACACCGGAGTTATAACCGGAGCACTTTTAATCTTAGTTCTTTTCCTCACATCAAGCAGTGCAATCTGGAAAGTTGTCGGCTTTAGTAAATCGTTTGGTACGGGAATTTATGAGCCTACCTTTCCTGTGAAAATGTATGACTTCATCAGAGAAAATAAAATCAATGAATCAGGGAAAAAACCTTTTCAGGCACTCGATTACGGCGGATTCTTTATCTGGAATTTTCCCGGAAGCAAAAATTTTATTGACAGCAGAAATCTAAGCGACTCTCACTGGAATAACTTCCGTACAATCATAAATAAAAGACCGGGCTACGAGAATCTGATTAAGCAATTTGACTTCGATTATTTTATGATTTTCCTGCCGCTGATGTCTGCTCAGATACAAAATATAAATGATTTAATTACTTCGTACCTTAGTTCAAAACCCGACGAATGGAAGCTTGTTTTCTGGGATGACCAATCAATGCTTTTTGTTAAAAACAATCCCGCATTCGCCGGTGTCATTTCAAAATTCGAATATAAATATTTCAACCCTTATATTTTTATTTTTAAAGAGAATCTAATAGCTTCTGCTTTCCAAAATGACCGCGAAACTATTATGAAAGAAATCGAAAGGAAAAAATCTGAAGACCCGCAATGCTCTTTGCTCTTAAAATTTCTTCAGAAATATCACAAAGAAATAAATAAATAACCGTCTATAAAAGCAAAAGCCCCATAAATCCTGAGACTTACAGGGCTTGGCCCTCGTGGAGATTAGGGGAGTCGAACCCCTGACCTTCTGAATGCCATTCAGACGCTCTACCAGCTGAGCTACGACCCCAGTCCGAATGCGGCGAATCTAAGTTGACCTCCCGCATTGTCAAACTTTTTGCCAGGAGACCACTCCGGCCGCAAGGTTGGTTCGGGACCACGAAGGGGCGGAGGGACCCGCCCTAACCGAGCCCGCGCGCGCGCCCGCCTTCCGGGTCGATCATCGACAG
>CALKAJ010000351.1 GCA_937983305.1 uncultured Ignavibacteriota bacterium
GAACACGGATGACACAGATTTTGCGGATGAACACGGATTTTTTTTATAGCTTTGGTAGGGATGAGGTAAGAGCCCGGAACACGGATGACACAGATTTTGCGGATGAGCACGGATTTTTTTTATAGCTTTGGTAGGGATGAGGTAAGAACCCGGAACACGGATGACACGGATTTTTTTGAGGGGAAAACTTTTAAAGGGGCGGGAGTGTTTTAGAGGGTATGAAGAAAATATTTATTTTGATGTTATTTGCGGGAGTTTTTTATTCGTGTTCGGAGAATCCGGCAGGAAGCCGCGGCGAAGTGAATTATACCGAGACATTGCTTTTTGAGCAGACGGGCGTGGTGGATAGTATTGTTGGGACGTGTTCGACTTTTTTGATAAGAACTGTAATAATTGATACGCTTGATTTGCGGGGATATTCGAAGTTGAAGGTAGAGATGGAGCGATTCACGGACGGAGACAGGTCGGAGATAAGTATGCATTTTGTGAGGGCGGATACGGCAGTGAAGGTGATGAATGCAGAGGGGCTTGATGGAATAAACGGAACTGAGCCGCTGAGAGTGGATTCGCCGGGGAATAAGGATCGTTATTTTTTCAGGATGAAGTTATATTCGAGCGTATGTACGGGGCAGTTATTTCATTTGAAGGTGAAGAATTTGCGGATATACGGGCTGAAGTAAGGGCAGTGGTGCGAGGATTCATTGCGAAAAGTTAAGTAAGTTATTAATAAGATATTAATATAGGTGGCTTTCAACAATAAACATGTATAAAAATCTTCGAATTGCCTTTAATTAAGTCCTTATGAGAAGCTAACTTTTAGATTATTCTGTATCAATCAAAGTTGAAAATTTTGTTTAATAATTCTTTTCTTGCATAAAAAGCTCTTGAAGTAGAGCCGTGACCGGGTCCTTTTGTTCTTGCCTGAATCCATTTTCCGTCTTTGCCTGTTAAAGAAGTGAATCCTGTTTGTATTAATTTATTTCTGATGAATTCGTAGTCTGCTTCAATTTCATCAATTAACTCTTTCTCTTCGAGAAAATCAAATGATGTTACTTTTAATAATTCGGATTTCTCAATATGTCTTCCATGCCAACTAACAGCACAGAAAACGATTGATTTTAGTTTATCCCAGCAATGACTTTCGTAAAAAGGTGTAGTGATTAATTTTGCAGGGTTAATCATAGTAATAGCCATTGTTTCTTTCGGTTTATGAATACCATTGTTTACAATGTAAGCAGTTGATTTCAATTCAAAACCTAAACCATTTGGTGCTTGTGTATTATTTATTGTTAAACCTGCGAGGCGTTCAAGTGTAAGTCCTTTCCAGCCTTTATTTTGATGAGTTCCAATGTAAGTAGTGATTCCAAATTCTCTGGCAAGTAAAACTAGGTCTTTACCAATGTATTTATTGAGATTATTTATAGCTTTAATTTTAGTAATCATCTTCCTTTATGGGTTGCTTTTGAAATAACACTAAATATATCACCTCCATCTCTTATTTTCTCCAACAATTGTATAAACATGTATGCATCACTCCTATTATTTTTTTCCTGTTGCATTATTAACTTTGCTAAAATTAATAAAAATTTTACACTATATTCGCCTTTAGTATTTAAGTCTAAATACCTGCCTATTTCTCTTCTATTATCATTTATAAAATTCTCAATTTGCAATGAATCGTTTCTTTGATCTTCTGTTGAATTTGGATTAGTATGCTCCCACATAGAAATAAGATATAGAACTAAGCTCCTGGTTAGTTCCGGATAATGACTCATTTTTATAAGCAAATCAACAGTCCAATGTATGTGTTTCGGTGTCCTTATACGAGACCAACCGGATCGAGTAGTTTCACTTCTTTGCCTAAATTTAATTAATAAATCATAATCAGATAACCTACCTTGGTAAATACCGAGGATAAACGAATCATTAATTTGTATTACTTTTAATAGTATCTTATTTCTTATGGCCATAAATTCTTGATAATTTATTTCATCTCGCATAATTTACTTTAATAAAGTTAATTGAATATCTTTAAATTTTACAACATCATTATATCTTGAAATTGCAGTTGATATGTATTGATCGTCGAATTCTATTCCGATGAATTTTCTGTTACCTAACATTGTTGATGCAATTCCGGTAGTACCGCTTCCACAAAATGGATCAAGAATTATTGAATCTTCATTTGTTGAAGAAAGAATTATTCTTTTTAGCAGGTCAAGAGGTTTTTGTGTTGGATGTTTACCATATATCTTTTCTTCATTCTTTGGGGGATGGATAGCCCAAACAGAGCGCATTTGTAAGTTTGGTTTCTTTATGAAATCATTTGGAAAGTTACCGTTTTTCATTGCATCGTAATTGAAATAATGCTTTGCGTTTTTATCTTTTCTTGCCCATAGAAGTGTTTCGTGACTTGCAGTAAAGAACCTGCAACTTAAATTAGGCGAGGCATTTGGTTTGAACCAGGAAATATCATTCAATATATGATAGCCTTCTTTTTGCAAAATATAACCGCATTGGTAGATGCTGTGATATGTTCCGCTAATCCAAATTGTGCCTTCGGGTTTTAAAATTCTTTTACATTCGGAAATCCAGGTTTCGTGAAATTTAAAATCTTCTTCGAATCCGTTGCTTTTATCCCATTTACCTTTGTTGACAGAAACCATTCTTCCGGCGTGGCAGGTGAAACCGTTGTTAGAGAGCATATAGGGCGGATCGGCAAAAATCATATCAACATAGTTATCGGGAAAGCGAGACATCACTGCAAGGCAATCGGCATTGTACAGACAAAAGTCATTTGTTTTAAAGACCGGAATAAGTTTTTCGCTTTGCAATGATTCATTGCTTGAAATATATTTTACAAGCGATTCAAGTACCTGAAAATCTTCACCGGCGGATTTATTGGATTTTACTTTTCTTTTCATGTCGTAAAATAATAATTAAAATTGTAATAAGTTATGGAAATTTTGGAGGAGGTATTGGTGGGCATTCCAAAGCTGGAGCTTTGGAATGAGAGAGTTAATGGAGCTTTGGAATGAGAGAAACTATATTTGCTTTCCCAAACCGGAGTTTGGGAAAGAGAAGAGATATTTCTTCTCCTTCCTAAGCTCCAGAGACTGTGTGAAAACGATTATATATATTTTTTGTTTTAGATAATAAGAGCAAA
>CALKAJ010000352.1 GCA_937983305.1 uncultured Ignavibacteriota bacterium
CAGGTCAGCTTTGATGCGGAAGGTTTATCTTCCGGAATTTATTTTTACAAAATGACAGCAGGAGATTTTTCTGCAACAAAAAAGTTTGTTCTACTGAAGTGAAAAGTTATTTCTCCTTCCCAAACTCCGGTTTGGGAAGGCAGTATTAAAGTTCATAAAGCTTGTAAAGTAAGAGCTGGATTCCCAAGCTGGAGCTTGGGAATCAGAGTAAAGGGTGGAGCTTGGGAATCAGAGTAAAATCAATAATGAATATTGAAATTCCTTTTTTTTCGGCTCTGTTATCATCCCTCATTACTCACAAAAAAACCTAAGCAATAATTTCGTTATATAATACAAGATAATTAATTTATATTTTGGTAATATGAATTTTTTATATTGATACTAAAATTATTATGAAAAAAATATTTATTACTCTGTTTGTTTTGTTTTCTTTAAACAGCTTTGCATTTCCGCAGCCCGATAAACCGAAACTCGTTGTCGGCATTGTTATTGACCAGATGAACTACGATTACTTCGGAAGATATATGCATAAATTCTGCGATGGCGGTTTCAAGAGACTTTATAACAACGGACTCTATTTCAAAAATACAAATATCACGCATTTCCCTACCTATACTGCTCCCGGGCATACTTCGCTTTATACAGGAACCGTTCCCGCTTATAACGGCATTGTCGGGAATAACTGGATTGAAAGGTTTTCGAAATCCGTTATGTATTGCGCCTCCGATAAAACTGTTACGGGTGTCGGTACTTCTTCCAAAAAAGGTTTGATGTCTCCGAGAAATATGCTTACTTCCACCGTTACAGACCAGCTTAAGATTGCATCTAATTTTAAAGCTAAGGTTATCGGTATTGCTCTGAAAGACCGCGGAGGAATTTTTCCCGCAGGACATTATGCGAATGCCGCTTACTGGTATGACCTTTCGAATGAATGCTGGGTTACAAGTTCTTATTATATGGCTCAGCTCCCCGATTGGGTTGAAAAATTTAATGCAAAAAAACTTCCCGCTAAATATCTGAGCGAGCCGTGGAATACGCTCTACCCGATTGATACTTATATCGAAAGTACACCTGACGATGTTCCGTGGGAATATACTTTCGAAGGCGAGGAAAAGCCCGTATTTCCTCATAATCTTCCCGCTTTGAAAAGCAAAAACGAAGAGGTTCTTCAGTATTCGCCTTTTGGAAATACGTTAACAAAAGATTTTGCAATTGATTGCATAGTTAATGAAAATCTCGGCAGGACAGGCGAAACAGATTTTCTTGCTATCAGTTTTTCTTCAACTGATTATGTCGGGCATATGTACGGTCCTCATTCAATTGAAGTGCAGGATACATATCTCAGGATTGATAAGGAGCTTGCTGAACTTTTTACTTTTATTGATGAATTTGTTGGCGAAGGCAATACTTTGTATTTCCTCACAGCAGACCACGGCAATTGCACAAATCCGATGATGTTAAAAGAAAATAAGTATGACGCAGGTGCTTTTTACAGTAAAAAAATTCTTGCCGCAGGTAATGACTATATGCAAAAAACTTTCGGCGTTGAAAATATTGCTTTGAGATTTTTCAATCAGCAGTTCTATTTTGATATGAACGTTATTACGGATAATAATCTTAATATATCGGAGGTTTCGGATTCGCTTGCAAGATTTGTTTATAAAAATGTTGAAGGAGTAAGGGATGTTTTTACTTCGTATCAGTTAAAGCAGGTAATGGATTCCCGCTTTCGCGGGAATGACAGAAGCAGCGGAATCGTTTTCTATTCGCCGTTCATTGAGTTTTTCAAAAACGGATTTTATGAGCCGAGAAACGGCGACGTAATCGTAAACTTTAAACCGGGCTGGATTGAAGACGGCGAAAAAGGCACCGAGCACGGCTCACCTTATCCTTATGATACTCATATTCCGCTAATGTTTTTCGGCTGGAAAATTACCAAAGATGAAATTTCCGATTACGTCAGAATGGTTGATGTTGCTCCAACAATTTCGGCTATTTTAAATATTGACTTCCCGAATGGAAATATCGGAACGCCCATAAAAGCAGTAATGAATAATATAGGGCATAAAAGATAATCCGTAATAATTTTTCTTGCGGATTGTTTTTTAAAGTTCTATTTATCATTTTACTTGCGAATTTATTATGTCGAACTTTAAATTTTAAATGAAAGTACTTCTTGTTGCAAGTCCGAAAAATTATTTCGGATTAGATATGCTGGTGCGGTATCCGAATCTTGGACTTTGCTCTCTCGTCGGTAATGTTGATAAGGGTTTGGCGGAATTCCATATACTGGATTTAATTGCCGCAGGAAGAAATCCCGATAAATATTTTGAGAAAGTTGTTAAATCTCTTCAGCCCGATATCATCGGTTTCACCGCTATGATGTTTCAGTTTAAACATTCAGCCGGTCTTGCAAAAATTGCGAAAGCCATTAACCCGAAAGTTACAATACTTTTCGGCGGTTACTATACAACTATTGATTCGGAATCAATTGTTCAAACCGAGGATATGAAATATATTGATTTTCTTTTCAGCGGCGAGGGCGAGCTTGCTTTCAATAAGTTTATAAAAGCATTTGTAACGGATAAGGATTTCAGCAAGGTTGAAGGTCTCACCTATATCGAAAACGGAAGTGTAATCAGCAATCCTCCGGGATGCCTTGCTAATATTGACGAGCTGAAATTTCCCGACAGAAGTGCAAGGATTCTTAAAAACGGTTTTCATACAATGGGTATAAAAGCCGATGTAATCGAAACCTCACGCGGCTGTGTTTACGATTGCAATTTCTGCAGTATAAGGCAGATGTACGGAAAGTCATTCAGGAAATTTAAAATCGAAAGAATTCTCGAAGATATAAGAACCACACGCACTCTTGGCGCCCGCTCTCTGATGATTACAGATGACAACATTACGCTTGACGGAAAAAGATATAAGGAATTGTGTTATGCCATAAAAGATGCGGGTTTGAATAATATGAGTTTTCTGCTTCAGGCAGGTGTAAGGGGAATTAAAAATACTCCGGGACTTGCGAAGGCAATGGCAGAATCAGGAACTAAATGGGTTTTTCTCGGAATAGAAAATGTATCTGATGATAATCTCGAATATATGAGCAAGGGCGAGCAGTTCAGCAATCAGGATACTTTTGATGTGGTAAGTGAATTGAAGTCTTACGGGATAATTGTTATCGGCGGTTTCATTCTCGGCAATCCCGATGATACGGAAGAATCGCTTTGGGCAAATTATCATTACGCAAAAAATATGAAGATTGATTTGCCTGTATTTAATACCATTACACCATATCCGAAAACAGGTATCCGCGAAGAGCTTGAAAAGCTTGACCTGATTACAAACAAAGATGATTTCACAAAGTATGACTGCTGGGAAGTGAACATAAAAACAAAACACCTGACCTCAGAGCAAATTGACAAAATAAGATATGATATTAATGCCAAATATCATCTGAACTCAGGTGCGTTTTTTAATCTATTTCAGGAGTTTCCGCTCTATATGAGCAGATTGATTTTGCGGCTTCTGATTAATAAACCTTCTGACATTATTTCAAAAGTAGCCAGATGGCGGTTTTAATTAAACCGCTTTATAATAAAATCTTTTTCGCTTCCGTTGTTAAATACCGTGTCCGATTCAATCATTGCATAAGCATTATGATTGTGTATGCTTTCAAAGTTTTCTGCTTCTACCTGAAACCATTTAACCTTGCCTAAAGCTTTTAATTTCACAACTACATTTCTTACAAGGTCTTCAACAAACACGGGATTTTCATAAGCTCTTTCGGTTACGAATTTCTCATCTTCTCTTTTGAGTAATGAATATAATTCCGCACTTGCACTTTTTTCAATAATGGTTACTATATCTTCTATCCATACAATATCATCGAACCTGACTGATACGGTTACTTCGCCTCTTTGATTGTGCGCTCCGTATTTGGAAATGGATTTTGAGCACGGGCAAAGTGTTGTTACCGGAACGCCTACAGTCATTATGAAATCTTTTTTATTACCGGTTACAACTGCGTGGAATTTTACTTTGTAATCTATTAATGAGGGTTTCCCTGATACAGGTGCTTTCTTTTCTTTGAAATACGGGAATTCCATTTCTATATGTGCACTTGTTGCGTGAAGTTTCTTCTGCATTTCTTTCAATATCGAATATATCGAATCAATATGAATTTCGCGCTCTTTGTTTTGAAGTATTTCAACGAATCGGCTCATGTGAGTACCTTTGAATTCCATAGGTAAATCAACTGTCATAGAAATTGTAGCTATTGTGTGCTGGATTTCGTTATCCCTGTCTTTAAGTGCAATTGGATATTTTAAATTTTTAACGCCTACCTTATTAATTGGAATTTCTCTTATATCTGTTTGATTTTGAGTATCGGGTAGAGAGCACTTCACGTTTTCTTCCATTATTTCTGTTTTGAACATTTTCTTTTTTCCTTTATCTGTCTTTTTTCTTATATCTCCGGCGCCCCGGTTGATATTTTTTTTACTGCTGTTCAATTGTACACTCAATTTTTTCGTTTGAACAATCCAGATGTAAACTGAACAATGATTGCGTATTCCTTAAAACAAAATCCCATATAAAAAGTTTATCGGTTTCGGGAATATTAACATTATTAAATTGTGACGGGTTAACAAACCTGAATTTGCCTTCGTTAATTTCTTTCGGGATTTCGTTTAAGTTATGCCTGAATTCAAAAAGGAAAAGCATAATATTGCCAATGTTCGGGTATTCTTTTTCGGTTATAATTCCGGTTAGTTTCCAATCTTCCGGCTTTGAATCTATATTGCATTCTTCTTTTGCTTCTCTTACCGCACAGCCGAAAGGGGATTCACCTTCTTCTGTTTCCAGTTTACCGCCCGGAGGTGAAAGGAGACCTTTGTTGGGATTTTTTGCTCTTTCGAGCAGGAGATAATCACCTTTGGAATTTTTAATATATAGCAGTGTTGCTAATTTCACAAGTCTTCATTAAAATAAGAAACCCGGCTAAAGAATTAGACCGGGCAACAAGGAAAAAATTTATATAATAAAACTATTTCGCTTCTCTGTGAAGTACATGCTTTTTGGTCAACTTACAATACTTCTTCATTTCGATTCTTTCTTTTGTATTGTTCCTGTTTTTTTCAGTTAC
>CALKAJ010000353.1 GCA_937983305.1 uncultured Ignavibacteriota bacterium
ACGTGTGCTCTTCCGATCTAATATCAATTTTTTCTAACTGTCCTAATCCAACTTCAGACAAGATATTACTTAGTTTATAATTTGTTCCAATGATTTCAAACTGAACACCTTCCCGAGCAGAATTATCCATCTTCATTCCAAAATGTTTATACGAATTCATCCAATTAGCCCACTCTTCATTATTTGTGGTAATCATACCGCCTTCACCGGTTGTTATAAATTTTCTTGGATGGAATGAAAAAACAGAGATATCTGCCCAGTTACCTACCTTAATATTTTTATATTCAGCACCAACCGAGCAAGCGGCATCTTCTATTATGTACACTCCATATTTTCTTTTAATTTTATTCAGTTTATCATAATCAAGCGGATTTCCAAATCCTGATACTGGTATTATGGCTTTTGTTCTTGAAGTAATTGCACATTCAATTTTTTCATAATCAATCAACATAGAGTCTTTATTAACATCAACAATAACTGATTTAGCCCCGACAATTGGAGCCATTGACGCTGTGGCGGGATAAGTGTAGTCAGGTACTATTACTTCATCACCCTCACCAATACCCAACACCCTTAGAGCAACTTCAAGACCTGTTGTACAGGAAGTTACTGCAATAGAATGTTTACATCCGATATATTGACTGAATTTATTTTCAAATTCTTTTGTAACAGGACCTTCAGTTAAATAACCACTGTCAAGAACCTCAAGAACTTTCTTTTTAATATTCTCATCAATATATGGTTTTATTAACGGAATTTTCATATTCTATTACTCTCTCTCCACTCAATTAATTTAATTAATCCTTCTTCAAGATTGTATTTTGGTTCAAAGCCGATGTCATTTTTAGCTTTTTGATTTGAGCCAATCCTATTTTGAACCAACCTTCTTGCATCATCTTCGGAATATGGTTTATACTGAACTTTTAAATCGGATTTTTTGAGTTCAAGAATTAAATCACAAAGTTCTTTTATTGAAGTTTGTTTTTCGGTACCTACGTTATAGAATTCATCGGTTTTTTCAGATTGCATTGCAAGTACATTAAATCTTGCAACATCTTCAACGTATATAAAATCATAAGCCTGAGAACCGTCTCCGTTAATTACAGGTTGTTCATTAGTGTCAATTTTATTCAGCATTATCGGAATTACTCCAGTATAGGCAGCAGTCTGGTCCTGATTAGGTCCGTAAACATTCATATATCTAAGCCCAACATAATTCAACCCATATCTGTCATAAAATGCCCTGCACATTGCTTCGCCGGAAATTTTTGTAGCACCATAAAAATTTCTATTGTTAAACGGATGCTCTTCTGTCATTGGAACCTCAACAGCATCACCGTAAACAGATGCGGACGATGAGTAAATAAGTTTTTTAACATTATTATTTACGCATGCTTCAAGAACATTAAAAGTACCTTGCATATTTACATCAAATGCCGTTCTCGGAAAATCTTTGCAATGAAGAAGCCACATAGCGGCAAGATGAAAAACATAATCTACTCCTTTCATCGCCTCGTTCAGAATATCAATATCCCTTATATCTCCGCCCAACGGAAATATTTTGCATCTTTTATCTTTTAAACAATCCTGAACATTGCTCATTTTCCCTCTAACGAAATTATCATAAATAATAACTCCGCCAACATCGTGCTTCAGAAGCTCAGCAACAACATAACTTCCGATAAAGCCGGCACCGCCGATTACTAATATTTTCTCTTTATTCATATAACATTATTTTTCTTTAAATTCTTTTTTAATATAATTTTTTAATAATAGAGGTTTGAACTGATTTAAAGAATCTTTTACATAAGCATAATTGAAAATTTTCATTTTAAATAATAAAAGGTATATTAAACCGGGAAAACCTAAAAATATAAACAGCCAAATAAAATTTGTATAAACATTAAAAAATGTGATAATGACAAATAAAACCAAAACAATACAAACAATAATAAAATTGACAAAAAGATAGATTTTATTGACGTTAATTTCACCAATACGTTTTGAAAAATAAATATATAACCCTCCTTCTGTAAACGTCATAAAAAGGGTATTTAACGCAACTCCTATTGCGCCTAAATTTAAAAAATCAGGACTAATTAACAATGTTATTGAAAATGAAAATAAAAGAAGTTTAATCCCTGAAATCAAAGCATACAGATAGAATTTCCCTTTCCCTGTGATTACACTTCCATAAGGCATAAACCAAATAAAGAAAAATGAGCTAATCGCTATAATAGAAAACGGAATAGAGCTTGGCTGATATTGAGCACCAAGAAATATTGTAACCAATTGTTCTGAAAACAAGGCAATCAAACACACTGAAGGGAGGATGAATACCAATATTAGTTTATGGAATTTTTGGATTTTGTCGTTTATTGTTAACCAATCGTTTTTTGTAATCAGGTCTGAAAACAGAGGGAAAAAAATCTGGCCAACAGAATTTCCCAACAGCAAGACGAATCCACCTATTGAATAAGCAGAAGAATAATAACCTAACTCCTTTGTTGAAGTATAAAAATGAAGCAGCAACTTATCACCCTGGGAGATTAAAATGCCAAGTACCATATAGAGGGCAATCGGGAATGCATATTTAAAATATTCTTTTACTAATAATTTATCATATTTAAAATTTCCAATCCTTTTCAATAACTTATAAACTATTGGTAAAACTAAAATTGTTGTTAATAAATCCCATGAGGCAAGTGTAATTGCCCGATATCCTAATAGAACAATAACAATTCTTCCGGGATGGTATAATAACTCCATTATTAATTTTGGTAAATTAGATTTGAATTGCTGCATCTTAGCCAGAAAGGTATCTTCAGAAACAATCAATATTTTATCAAGTGCTTTCTTGAATATATAAACAATAATAACAACTTCGATAATATTGTTTTCGAATTGCACTTTGAGTATGTACTTTTGTATAAAAAACCAGCCAAATGTCAGCATAAAATAAAAGAAAATGGAACCGAACTGGAGTGTATAGTATGTGCCAATGCATTTATCAATGGGTTTGCCTTCTGAAACGAGTTTAATATGCGGTGTTCCAAAAATTCCCATAACAATTGAAAACAAACTTACATAAGCCATCCCATAACTTAAAGTACCGATTACTTCAGGTCCTACAATTCTTGCCACAACAATACCGGCAAACATTCCCAATATTTTAAGTCCAAAATTTGAACCGAATTGAATGATAAATTTCTGAGGGAGCAAAATGATTATTTCTTATGTTTCAGGTTAGAAAGCAATAAATCGAATAATACTATCATACCAAAGGAGCCTCCAATTATAATAAACGAATCTATCGGATGTCTGTACCTTTCAAGCCCATGCATTATAATATGCAAAACAAGATGTACAACAACCGGAAGAAGAATAAAGCAGATATATTTATTTTTTTTTGAAATCGAATAAAATATTCCAAATAAGAAGAATGGCAGCATTATACCATAACCAATGATAGAAATAATATTATGTTTTAAACTATATGGCGTTTCAAATAACGCCCATGGATAGGGTGAATAATTGTACTCAAAATCAAATGGCAACCACATTTTTTTTAAGAAATATATTTTTCTTTCAAAATATGATTTAGCAGGATATACATCTTTTTTTATCAAGTTAACTTCATATTTACTTCTATTATTGGGATTTAAACCGGATTTTATCTTATCTCGTTCTTCAATTGTAGGATAATTCTCGTTACAATCAAACGCAGGAGTTGAATATACAGAATCAATATCGTGAAAATTAAAATGCTCACCTCTTTCCCCAACCATATTTCCGGTCAGATTCAAAGTAAATTTACTAATAATGATAACATCGCCATAAGCAATGTAATTTCGAATAGTCCACGGCAAGGTAAAAAGAACAACAATACAACCAAATAATAAATAATGTTTTATTGAACTCCAGAAATGATTATTTATAAAAAAGAGAATGAAAAGAAAAGGCGAATAAAAGATGTATCTGCCGTCCAAATGGATTAAAACAGCATACAAAAAGGAAAGAAAAGTTAAATATTTAATTTTAAAATCTTTTTTTAATGAAAATCTTATAAAGTAATAAATGAAATAAATAATAAGAAAAAACACAAGTGTTTCTCTGAGCAATTCCCCTGAATACCTCAAATAAATGAAATAGAAACCACTCCATACCAGTGCTAATACAGCAGCCTTATTATTCCCAAACAATAGTTCACTAATCTTATAAATGTAAAAAATCATTAAAGCACTTATTAATGACTGAATAATATAAACAGCAAAATAATTTTTAATTCCAAAAATGAAATAAACAATTGCCAAAAATAAAGGGTAAACAGGTTCTCTATGATCTCCGGGGAAAGATATTAAATTAGTAAACCAATTATCCCCACTTAGAAATTGTATCGCAAACTCACTATAGCCGTAACCGTCACCAAGCATTAAATCTTTTTCGGAATACACTCCCAAAAATAATACATAAATAATTCTGAAAATTAAAAATAATAATAGCAGCAGAATAATTAATTTATTAATATTCTTCACAGCAGGTTTCTCCAACATAGGTTAATTTATTTTATTTTTTAATTCCAAATGTTAAAAAGAAAATAGGCTTAATTATATGCCACCAATCAACAAAAGGTCTAATATGAGAGTACTTCTTACCTTCCTGATTAAATAGGTGCTTTTTATCTTTTGGATATACTTTTGATACTCCGACCTCGCAATACCTAATTATTTTACTTTTTACTACTTTAAAAAATAAATATGTCTCCAGCCCATAAGTGTTCAACCATTCCTGATTCAAATTAATACTTGTATCATCAAATATTGATAATCTAATAGCTCTGAATCCTTCAAGCGCATCCGTAATCTTCCTTTTTGCGATTATACTGAAAAATAATGAATAAAACTTTACCATTACCAACCTGAAAACCGGAGTGTAATCTCTTCGACTTCCTTCAAGATATCTGGAACCCTGGACAAAATCTGCTTTATTATCAACGATTGGCTTCAGAATTCTTTCGGCTTCATTTGGATCGTTTTTATTATTTCCGGGTAATAAAATGCAATATTTATAATCATTTTTAATTGCGTAAAAAATAACATTTCTTATTGAACTGCCAATTCCGGAATTTTTTTCTTGCCTTATTACCGAAAATTCATAGTTATCTAATATCTTATCAGAACCATCTGTTGAACCATCTACATGTATTAAAACATTATATTTGTAATCTCTCGGAATTTTCTCAATGGTTGTTTTTATATCAAGACCATTATTGTAAGTCAAAATACCTACTAAGCATTCGTTTTTCAAATTATCCATATTATTTATATTCTGATTTTTAGAAATGAAATAACACCTAATATTACACTGGGAACAAAATCAATAAAGTGGGAAATAACCGAGAATGCAAATGCTTCTTCTTTGTTTGGATAGAAGAATAGCAAGGCACCCATTGTAACCCCATGAAATACACCGAGATTACCGGGAGAAGAAGGGATTATCATTCCAAAAGCAGCCATTGAAACAACAAACATACTAACATAGATTGGTAATCCTATAGATAAAGTCAACATTACTAAATAATAAACAACAGAAATTAAACTCCATAATCCAAATGACAACAATATAATAAGAAATAATTTTTTCTTAGTTTTAATAATATTTAGTGATTTGGAAAAATTATCAATTATTGATACAATTCTTAATTTATCCTTTTTTTTAAAAAACTTTTTTAAAGTAAAAAAGAT
>CALKAJ010000354.1 GCA_937983305.1 uncultured Ignavibacteriota bacterium
CGAAATTGAAGTTACAAATTTTGAAATTCTAAACGAATCAGAAATCCCTCCTTTTAATGTTGAAGAAGATGTTAAAGCTTCGGATGACCTTCGACTTCAATACAGATATCTTGATATGAGACGTCACACTCTTACAGATAACCTCATTCTTCGAAACAATGTTTATCATATAGTGCACGAATATTTTAAAAATTTCGGTTTTCTCGAAATCGAAACGCCTATTCTTATGAAATCCACTCCCGAAGGAGCCAGAGACTATCTCGTCCCTTCAAGGGTTCACAAAGGAAAATTTTATGCACTACCACAATCCCCTCAAACCTATAAGCAAATTCTGATGGTTGCAGGTCTTGATAAATATGTTCAAATATGCAAATGTTTCAGAGATGAAGACCTACGTGCCGATCGTCAGCCTGAATTCACTCAAATTGACCTTGAAATGAGTTTCGTTACACAGGAAGATATTTTTCAAATATCGGAAGGTTTTTTCAGGCAGGTATGGAAAGAAATTATGAATATAGATATTCCAACTCCTTTCCGAAAAATGACTTACAACGATGCAATGCAAACTTATGGCTCCGATAAACCAGACCTCCGCATAAAAGGCGAAATGAAAATCCAAACAATCACAGAATCACTCCTTAACAGCGGCTTCAAAGTATTCGATGATGTTATAGCTTCTAAAGGTACTATAGCTGCAATCAAACTCGAAAAGCAGGAAGTCACCCGCAAATCAATTGACAGCATCACTGATTTCGTAAAAAAACTTGGACTCGGAGGTATTGCTTACATCAAAATTGCAAACGATGGGGCTATCACATCACCAATACAAAAATTCATCGGCGAAGAAAAAATAAAAGAAATTATTTCGAATCTTAAAGCGGATTCGGGCGATACGATTTTTATTCTCTCAGGCGACTCGAAAAAAGTTTATCCTGCTCTCGGAAGCCTGCGACTCAAACTCGCTGAAGACTTTAAACTCATTGACGAATCCAAATACGAATTCCTCTGGATTATTGATTTTCCTCTATTCCACTTCGAAGAAGAAGAAAATCGATATGTCGGAGAGCACCACATATTTACAATGCCAAAAGATGAATTCCTTCCATTTCTCGATAGTACAAGCAGGGAAGAGATCGAAAGCATCCGCGCCAACTGTTACGACCTTGTACTTAACGGAACAGAACTCGGAAGCGGAAGTATCAGAATACACAAACCCGGCATACAGAAAAAAGTCTTTAACATCATCGGATTATCTGACGACGAAGCAAAAGAAAAATTCGGCTTTCTTCTCGAAGCATTCCAATATGGAGCCCCGCCTCACGGAGGTGTTGCCTTTGGCTTCGACCGCCTTGTTGCTATTCTATGCGGGTTAAAATCCATTCGTGACGTAATAGCTTTTCCAAAAACTGTTTCCGCTTCCTCACTTATGGACAACTGCCCTAACGTAGTCGAAGATAAACAGCTTAAAGAACTCGGTATTTCGATTACAAAGTCTTAACCGGTTTTTCCATGTTATCAATAGATCTTTTGTGCTAATCTGTTTAATCTGTGTATTCCGCGTACCTTAGCTCTTGTCTAAGTATCTTAGCTCTTATCTAAGCATCTTACCTCTTTTCGAGTATCCAACCTCTTTGTAAACTTTACAAACTTTATAAACTTTACAAACTTTCAACTTACTGAATTTTCCGTTTTAAATTTTCATTTTTATTATCCGCTTATTTCGTTAATTTCTATTAAACTTACTTAGTCTCTTATTAAATATGCGAAATTGTTGGTATAGAATACCAGGTGTTGTTATTTTATTATTATTTATTTTCAACTCACTTTCCTATTCTCAGTTTTTTTCTCCTGAAATCTATTCACCTGAGAGTGGCTTACCCTCTCGTTCCGTTTTCGATATTACTCAGGATAGCAGCGGATACTTATGGATTTCAACAGGATTAGGTATTTCTTTATATGATGGTTATAAATTCAACAACTACTCATACACCGATAGTAACAGACTCGTTCAATTCCGCTTTGCACTCACTGACCAAAAGAATTCTATTTGGTTTATTCCTCGCCTCATTCGGGATTCCATTCGCATTTACTCCAATTCTGTCTGGTCATCTATTCCTCCACCTGTTGATGTTAAATTACTCGCATCCTCCTCTGCCGCAAATATTTATTACGAAAATGGTAAACCCGTTCTTGCATTAGGGACAACTACCGGTTTATATCTTTATAAAGATTCTAAATGGTCTTTCTTTTCAACCAAAAACGGCTTACAGGATAATTACATCTATAACATTTCTGTTCAAAATAATTTACTCTATGTCGTTAATGGTAAAGGAATCTCTGTTTATAATTCCGGCTCATTCGATAATTCATATTTCGAATCTATAAAGAAAGATTTTCCCAATCCACTAAACATTATATTCAAATCCTCTCCCGACGGTTCTTCTCAAAGAACCTACATCCTCGATTTAAACAAACTCGGATATATCGAAAATAACATTCCCTATATACTCTCTTCCGATTTTCAGCTTAATTTCTCGAAAGACGTGGAAGCATTCCCTCTCGCTGTTGATGCGGCAGGTAACCTTTTCTTCGGCAGTCTTTGGGGAAAATATCTATATAACTCAAAAACTAAAACTTCCCAAAAATTATACAAATCAAGCGGCTTCGCTTCGGATGGTGCTATGAGAATCTTTATTGACAAAGAGCACAACGTTTGGTTTACCGATACACGTGGTCTTAATAAAATCAATTCAATTGCCTTCCTTAACTATAACTCTTCATCAGGACTTTTCGAGGACGAAGTATCCGCAATTGCCGAATTCGGAAATTACAACTTTATTTTCGGTCACAATCAGGGAATATCTTTCCTGATTAACGGTTCCGTAAAAACTATTCCATTCTCGCAATTTCCGCATTTCAGAAATACAGCAAGCCGCGTACTGGATATCTTTAACGACGGAAACGGTACACTTTGGGTTGCAGCTCACTATATGGGCGTTGCTAAAATTGATTATAACGGGAACATCTTCTGGCTCAATACTCCTGACACAGTTGCTTTCAGCAGTGTTTCCAAAGG
>CALKAJ010000355.1 GCA_937983305.1 uncultured Ignavibacteriota bacterium
TTCTGCCCCGCATCAGCTTTTGCAACGGCAGACAGGGACGAAGCCCGCAATCCCCAACGTTTTATACATGTATCCGTTAGGCGTCAGCATAAATTGGCTCTGTGGAATGCCACAGAAACTGGATAAAAACACAAACGACCTAACAGCAATATGATTATTTTAAGCTTAATAAATTTAATAAAATGAGAAAAAATAGATTGAATTTGAGGTATGTGGTGAAGATTGGAGTAACCTGCCTCGCAGTATGTATGATTTTTGTTGCCTGCAACAAAAATGATGATCCCAGCACTAATGGCAATGAAAACAACGGTCAATGGGTACAAAAAGCAAATTACCCTGGAGCTGCAGTAGCAAATGCATTGGCCTTTTCAATAAACAACAAAATTTATGTAGGAATGGGGCGTAATGCTACAGGATGTAAAAACGATCTTTGGGAATATGATCCATCAAATAATAGATGGACAGAAAAAAGTGATTTGCCTGTTACTAATATTTCTGGGTATAATGCAGCATATTTTACGGCAAATAATAAAGCTTATATTATTATTAACAATGATAAAATGTGGGAATATAACCCATCAAATAATAATTGGGCACAAAAAGCAGATTGCCCAATAAAGATTTTTTATAATTCTTACTCTTTTGGAATTAATGGTAAAGGGTATGTTGGTGGAGCTGGTGGAGTTAATGACAATAGTAGTTCTCAGTTATTATATGAATATAACCCTATAACTGATACTTGGAAACAATGTGCAGACTTTATTGGACTAAATCGCAATGGTATAACAGCTGTTTCAAATGAACAAAATGCTTATATAATCGGTGGCAATGGACCCGCATATGCTGCTTATGAATCAAAATTAAGTAGTGATAATTTTTGGACATATAGTCCTAATAACGATAAGTGGGCACAAAAAGCAGATTTCCCATCAGGTATAGGAATTGTATACGGATTATCTTTTTGTAAGGAAACTTCCATCTATGCAGGTTTAGGCATAGAGTCACGACAAGGTAGTGGTTCCGCAAGTAGTTCAGATAGTTATACTTATATTAATGTAATTTATAAATATGATGCTAATAATAATAGTTGGGTTCAATCTATAAAACCTCCAATACCAAATAGGTGCCAAGCAATTGCCATTGTATGCAATGGAAAATTGTACATTGGATTAGGCGCATATTTATATCCTCATCCATTCAGTTCTACTCAATATTTTTTAGATTTTTGGGAATACAGTTTTTAACTTACAACTGAACAGATAAATGAATATAGTAATGGATGACAAAAAAAATGCCGAACGCCTAACAAAAACTATATGTCAATTGCCGTTTCCGAGCTGACAACAAGCCTTGTAGCCCGCAACAGCGGCGGTACGGCTCGACAGGAAAACCGCCCGCAGTCGGCAACTGCATATAGTTCTGTCCGTTAGCAACAAGGCGAAAAAAGAGACGCACAATTATGACAGACAGTGCAAACTTGGAGGAATTTATTTTGTTTTTTTCTCCCCCCACAAAAAGAAAAAAGGAAACCCCAACCCACATTGCAGCACATTTCCAAGCCCCCACAAGCCAACGCCCAAACCAAAGGCTTGTAAAAGAGCTGCAATTTTGCCTGCGCACCGGTGCTTAATTGTTACATTTGAGCTTTGAACTAACCGAGATTAATGAAATTAGTGTAATGAAAAACGAAATAGATAAAAAACTTACAGATAAAAACATTAAACCAACTGCCATGCGTGAGTTGGTTTTACAAGTATTAAATGAACAAAATTCAGCTATAAGTTTACCTGAGCTTGAAAAGAAATTTAATAAAGTTGACAAAGTAACATTATATAGAACCCTAAAAACTTTTGAAAAAAACAAACTAATTCATAGTATTGACGACGGGAGTGGAACGGTAAAATATGCACTTTGTCAGGACACTTGCGAATGTCTGCCCGAAGACCTGCATGTTCATTTTCTTTGCACGAAATGCAATCAAACGTTTTGTTTAAATGATTTCCCAGTTCCTTCAATTAATCTTCCGAATAGTTTCTCTCTTGAAAGTGTTAATATGGTAGTAAAAGGAGTATGCTCAAACTGTAAATCTTAACTTTGCAACTGGGTTGCACAAACTTTATCGTATATTTGTCGTTGTAATATAAAGTTAAAAGATGTTTGAAGGGAAAAATAGTAGAATAGTTTTAATGTTGTTGGCAGGGCTGATAATATTACTTCATGCTACAATCCCTCACCACCACCACTTCGACTCCGTCGAAGCCCACCCCGAAAATTTAGAATGCGAAACTACCAATTCGGACAAACACAATGAAAACCCGGATACACATTGTCATGCATTTAACCTTATTGTTTCGGATAGCGGAAGCGATTTAACTATTCATTCCTCCCCAATATCTAAATTCAATCTCGACCTTTTTGGTATTAACACAAATATTGAATTAGTTTCAAAACACAATGTGGCAGACTATGCCCATTGTTTCTTATTCTTTCCACATAAACAAATATTCCTTACCAACCATTCGCTGAGAGCACCTCCGGTAACTGTTTAATTTCTTTTTGATTTTCTTATAAATCCGATAGAGTATTTTATCGGTAGTAGTAATCACTTAATCTTTCTAAAATGAAGAAAAAGAGATTAAGCAAGCAGCAGCTACTTGAAAAGCAAAAGCTTGACGAAAAAAAATTTAACAGAACAATGCTGATAAGTTTCAGTATCCTTTTTCTAAGCTTAACTTCAATTCTTGTTTTTTATACCTATCGGTGTGACACAAGGTTTGCCTGGCGTAAAATAGTATGGTATGGCGAAGTAGTACCTAAGAATTGGATTTGCATGAATGCAGATAACCTTCAAATTCATGAAAGTATTAGCGCAGTTTATGAGGGCAAAACGTATTATTTCTGTAGTCAGGCATGTTTCAATCATCTCGTAAAGCATTCCAGTAAAGTTGCAATAGCGCCTGATGCATTTTCAGGCGATTCAATTAATAAATCGGCTGCACTTATTGGACTTAAGGAACGAGGAAAGCCGGAACTGGTGTATTTTAAAAACGAACAAAATTTTAAAAAATATTATGAAACAAAATCAAGTAAATAATTTAAAGTCTCTAACAAATAAAATAAAGATGAAATGATAAACAGTATTATATCTTTTTCGATAAAGAATAAAGCTCTTATCTGGCTGATGACAATCGGTCTGATTTTAGGAGGAATATATTCTATAAATAAAGTGCCACTCGATGCCTTACCTGACATCACAAACAATCAGGTGTTGGTAATTACTTTAGCTCCGAACTTAGGAACTGAAGACATTGAGCAGTTTGTTACCTATCAGGTAGAATTGGCAGTAGCGAACTTACCTGATGTTACGGAGATACGAAGTGTATCAAGGTTCGGACTGTCGGTTGTGACCATTGTATTTAAAGAGAGTGCAGGAACATATTTGCCTAGGCAATTGGTAAGTGAAGCCTTAGCCGAGCTAAAGGAAAAAATTCCCCAAGGCTTTGGAGAACCATTTATGTCACCTATCAGTACAGGTTTGGGCGAAATCTACCAATATACCCTTGAAGTAGAACCGGGTTACGACACCATTTATGACGATATGGAATTGCGTACTATGCAAGAGTGGATTGTAAAGCGACAAATGGCAATGTTACCGGGAGTTGTTGAGGTGAATTCTTTTGGAGGTAGAGGAAAACAATATGAAGTAGCTGTGAATCCAGATAAGCTGCGAAGTATGAACATAACTATTTCTGACATTTTTGATGCATTAGAAGCTAATAACCAAAATACAGGTGGAGCTTACATCGAAAAAAACTTTCAAGCTAACTTTATTCGAGGCGAAGGATTAATGCGTTCGCTGGATGACATTAAAAATACTTTGGTTACCAATATCGATGGTCAACCTGTATTTGTTCGTGATGTTGCCGAAGTGAAATATGGCAGTTTTGTACGTTATGGTGCATTTACCAAAAACGGAAAAGGAGAAGCCGTTGGTGGTATTGTGATGATGTTAAAAGGGGAAAACTCCAATGATGTTATTAAAGATGTTAAAGAACGCATAGAATTAATTCAAAAGTCATTACCCGAAGGAGTAACCATAAAGCCGTTTCTCGACCGTAGTAAACTTATCAAGAGTACAACATCCACGGTTGCTGAAAATCTATCGCTAGGTGCGCTCATTGTAATTTTTGTGCTTGTAATATTCTTGGGCAATTTAAGAGGCGGTTTAATTGTTGCTTCTACCATCCCTTTAGCTCTACTTTTTGCATTTATTATGATGAATATTTTTGGTGTATGGGCAAACTTAATGAGTTTGGGAGCTATTGATTTTGGAATACTGGTCGATGGTGCAGTAATTATTGTGGAAGCTATGATTTTTTATCTGCACAGTAAAAACTATATTGGTACAAAATTGGATAAAACGAAACGAGACGAGTTAGCCTATAAATCGGCAAGCAAGATGATGAACTCTGCTTTTTTCGGGCAGCTAATCATTCTGATTGTTTTTATTCCTGTTCTGGCTCTTCAAGGTGTCGAAGGCAAAATGTTTATACCTATGGCTATGACATTTGGTTTTGCAGTTTTAGGTGTGTTAGTGCTGTGTTTAACCTATATCCCAATGATGGCTGCTTCATTTCTACAACCACCAAAAAACGAAAAACAAAGTTGGGGAGATAGAGCTATTGGTAAAATGGAGCGTGTTTATGAACCAATCATAACCTGGGCACTTAAACGTAGCCGTTGGGTTATTAGTGGAGCTGTTATATTATTGATTTTTGGCGGATTTTTATTCTCTCGTATGGGAGCTGAATTTATTC
>CALKAJ010000356.1 GCA_937983305.1 uncultured Ignavibacteriota bacterium
CTTCCTTTGTATATCCCATACGCGTCATATGTTCGGGATAGTAAGGATGATTGTAAATAGTAGCAAGAGTACCCTCTTCATTAAAACCTTCTATCAACATCCCTTCATAATCGAAATCTGTAAACCCAAGCGGACCGTGTATTTCTTCAATGCCTTTTTCTTTTGCCCAATTAATTATGGTATCAAATAAAGTGTCAACAACTTCCTTATCATCAATAAAATCAACCCATCCGAATTTTACGGCTTTTTTATTCCAGAGTTGATTATATTTATTATTAATTATACCGGCAATCCTTCCCACTATTTTATTTTCTCTATACGCAAGAAGCAGCTTTGCATCGCAATATTCAAAAGCAGGATTTTTATCCTTCGAAAGAGTGTTTATTTCATCAAAAATCAAAGGCGGAATCCACTCCGGTGTATCCTTAAAAATTTCAAAAGGAAACCTGATAAATTTTTTCAGGTCTCTTTTATTCTGAACTTCTGTGATTGTTATACTCAATATTCAAAGTTTTTTACTAAAATAATCAATATAAAAATTTAATAAAAGCCGCAATTTAAAAATCTTTATTGTTACAATTATTTACAAATAATTACAATTGCAGTGTGTAAATTAAAAATTAAATTTCGTAGTTTGCATTAATATTAAAACACAATTATATGTTGAAAAAAACCATCCTGTTTTCACTAATTCTGATTGTTGTTGCGTGGAATATTTCTTTTTCTCAGTCAATAATTTATAAATCTCCAATGCCTGAATCCCGGTATCACAACAGAGAAACAAATATTATTATAGGTTTTTCTGTTCCGTTGACTGTTCAGCAGAAAACTATTTTCAATATTATCGCAACAGGCTCAATAAGCGGGCAACATACAGGAACTACCTATTTTACCGAAAACGATACAAAAATCTTGTTTTATCCCTATACTGCATTTGAATTCGGAGACACTGTAACAGTATTGGTACTTCCTGACTCTATTGAGTACGAATTCTATGTTAAGAATGCACTTACAGAGCCGCCAATTCACAGCAGGGTGATAAACTCTGAAATTCCCATAAATTACAGAACTTTTTCTAAAAAACCGGAAAGTTATTCTTCTCTTCCGGATTTGCCTGCCCTTGAAATAATTCAAAGCGGTAATACGGCACCGGGATATGTATTCTTAACTAACTTTGGAATGACAACAGGCATAATCTCTTATTTAATGGTTTTAGAAAACAATGGGACACCATATTTTACTAAACAACTTCTCTATAATACTTTTGATTTCAAAAAACAAAAAAACGGACTGCTGACATATTACGAAGAGTATAATCATCACTATAAAGCAATTAATAAATTTGGAGTTGTCAGCGACAGCTTTTACTGCGGTAACGGATATTCTACGGACTTTCACGAATGTCAATTAACTGAAGACGGCGGAGCATGGCTGATGAATTATGATATTGAAACGGTTGATATGAGTCAGATAGTACCGGGAGGATACACAAACGCACAGGTAACAGGATTGGTGATACAAAAAATTGATGCACAGAAAAGAGTAACATTTCAATGGAGAAGCTGGGACCATATTCCAATAACCGATGCAAGACATATAAATCTAAACGCCTCAATTATTGATGCAGTACACGGCAATGCAATTGAAGAAGATTATGACGGCAATATAATGATATCAAGCAGACATCTTGACGAGATTACAAAAATTAATACAAAGACAGGACAGATAATATGGAGATTCGGCGGCAACCAAAATCAATTTACAATTACTAACGATACAACTTGGTTTAGTTATCAGCATGACATAAGAAGAATTGATAACGGAAATATTACTTTATATGATAACGGAAATTTTAATACTCCTCAGGAATCAAGAATTCTCGAATACAAATTAAATGAAATACAAAAAACAGCGACCTTAGTATGGGAATACAGACACGACCCCCCGATTTATGCATTTGCAATGGGAAGCGCCCAGAGACTGCCGAACGGAAATACATTTATCAGCTGGGGAGCAAGTACTACAACTGTTACAGAAGTCACTCCTGAAGGTGAAATAGTTTACGAGATGAAATTACCAGAAGGAGAATGGAGTTACAGGGCATTTAGATTTGAATGGTCGCTTACTCCGACTGTTATTGAGATCGGAAGAGCGTCGTGTAGGGAAAGAGTGTAGATCTCGGTGGT
>CALKAJ010000357.1 GCA_937983305.1 uncultured Ignavibacteriota bacterium
GCCGAGTTTAGCGACAATTTCGGCAGGGAATTCAGCTTTGATATCTCTATCAACGGCTGATGGAGCTATTTCATTTTTAGCAAAATCTCTTGCAGTTTGCTGAATATAAATATGTTCTTCAGTAAGTTTAAAATCCATTTTCCTGTAAATTTAAAATTAAGAAATTATTTATTGTAATCGTAGAAACCTTTTCCGCTTTTTCTGCCGAGGTAACCTGCAGCAACCATTTTTTTAAGAAGCGGGCAAGGACGGTATTTAGTATCGCCCATTCCTCTATAGAGCACGTCCATAATGAACAAACATACATCAAGTCCGATAAAATCAGCAAGAGTAAGAGGACCCATTGGGTGATTCATACCGAGTTTCATAACATTATCAATAGCTTCAGGTTCGGCGACTCCTTCCATTACACAGTACATTGCCTCATTTAACATAGGCATAAGAATTCTGTTGGAAATAAATCCGGGGTAATCCTGAACTTCAACCGGGATTTTATCAATTTTCTCGGTGAGCAATTTCACTGTATCAAAAGTGCTTTGAGATGTAGCAAGACCTCTGATAATTTCCGTCAGTTTCATAATCGGAACAGGGTTCATAAAGTGCATTCCAATTACTTTGTCAGCCCTTTTAGTAACAGCGGCTATTTCAGTAATAGAGATTGACGATGTATTAGTAGCAAGAATGACATCCGGTTTTGTAACTTCATCAAGAGTTTTAAAAATTTGCTTTTTAGTCTCAAAATGTTCAGTTGCAGCTTCAATAACGAAGTCACAACAATTAGCATCAGGAAGATGAGTAGAAAAAGAAATTCTTGCAAGAATTTTATTTTTTTCATCTTCAGAAACGGTACCTTTTTTAATTTGTCTGTCAAGATTATTGGTGATTGTAGTTAAGCCGCGGTCAATAAAATCCTGCTTAACATCAATCATCATAATTTCGAAACCAAATTGAGCAAAGGTATGAACAATTCCATTTCCCATTGTTCCGGCTCCGATAACTGCAATTTTTTTTATTTCCATACTATATAAATTAATAATTATTTAATGTTTTCTACAATTAAGGCACTGGCTTCACCGCCGCCGATGCATAGTGTTGCCAATCCATATTTTGAATTTTGCTTTTTCAAGGAGTGAACAAGAGTAGTAAGAATTCTTGCTCCGCTTGCGCCGATAGGATGACCGAGAGCAACTGCACCTCCATAGATGTTGATTTTAGATGTATCGAGATTCAATGTTTTAATTACGGAAAGAGCCTGAACCGCAAAAGCTTCGTTGATTTCGAATAAATCAATATCCTCAATTTTAATTTTTGCTTTTTCACAAACTTTTTCGATTGCATAGGCGGGAGCAGTAGTGAACCATTCCGGCTTTTGAGCAAAAGAAGCCTGTGCAATAATTTTCGCAAGAGGTTTTAGACCAAGCTGTTTCATTTTGGTTCCGCTGATAATAATCAAAGCAGAAGCACCGTCATTAATTTTAGAAGCGTTAAAAGCTGTAACGGTTCCGTCTTTTTCAAAAGCAGGGTTTAGTTTTAAACCTTTTTCAATATTGCTTTTGCCGGGTTCTTCATCATCAGAAACTATTAAAGTTTCTTTCCTCGTCTTTATCTCAACAGGAACAATTTCATCTTTGAAAATGCCGTTTTTAATAGCTTCATTAGTTTTTATGTAACTATTTTTTGCAAATTCATCTTGTTCTTCGCGTGAAATTTTCAATTCTCTTGAGCAAAGTTCTGCGGCATTACCCATGTGGAAATTATTATAAACATCCCATAGACCATCGTTGACCATACCGTCAATAATTCTGCCATTACCCATTCGATAACCGGTTCGGGCTTTATCGAGGTAATAGGGTACATTGCTCATAGATTCCATACCACCTGCTACAACGATATCGGCATCACCTGTCATAATAGCCTGAGCGGCAAGCATAACCGATTTCAGACCTGAGCCGCATACTTTATTGATAGTCATACACGGAACGCTAACCGGTAAACCGGCATAAATGGCTGCCTGACGGGCAGGAGCTTGTCCAATACCGGCTGGTAGGACACAACCCATAATAACTTCGGAAACATCTTCGGGCTTTATACCTGCTTTATTAACAGCTTCTTTAATTGCAATTGCACCAAGTTGAGGGGCAGATTTTGATGATAATCCGCCTTGAAAACTGCCTATTGGAGTTCTTACGGCAGAAAGGATAAATACTTCTTCCATTTGAGTAAATTAATTTTATAAAAAATCTTATTTAGAAGCATTTTCAATTATAGTTAAAAACTGTTGAGTTTTCAGACTTGCGCCACCGATAAGTCCTCCGTCAATATCGGGTTGAGAAAAAAGTTCGGTAGCGTTTTTATCATTAACACTGCCTCCATATAGAATCCTGATATTCTGAGCAAAATCATCGCCGTATAAATTAGCAATAGAATTACGAATTTTTTTATGCATTTGATTAGCTTGTTCAGGAGAAGCAGTTTTTCCGGTTCCTATAGCCCAAACAGGTTCATAGGCAATAACTACTTTTGAAATATCTTCTTTTGAAACTTCTTTAAGGCAAAAAGTAATTTGTTCGTCAACAATTTTTTCGTGAATGCCTTCTTCTCTTTGTTCGAGAGTTTCACCAACACATAGAATAGGAATCAGACCGGATTTTACCGCTTTTTTCAATTTAAGATTTATAAGATGATCGGTTTCGTGAAAAAGCTGTCTTCTTTCGCTATGCCCGAGTATAACATATTTGCAGCCCGCCGAAATCAACATCTCTGCGGATATTTCACCTGTGAAAGCACCATCGTCTTTGAAATGCATATTTTGAGCACCCACATAAATTCCTGAATCTTTAACAGAATCGTAAACTTTTGAAATAGAAATAAAAGTCGGGCAAATAAGAATATCGGTATTATTTAAAAAATCTTTATTAATTCCTGTTGAAATGGATTTCGCAAGTTCAATTGATGAATTCAAATCATTGTTCATTTTCCAGTTACCGGCAATAAGTTTTTTTCTCATTATTTTAAATTTTGTTTGTAAATTTTTATTGATTCGTAAAAAATAACTAATAATTGTGTTTTAATCTATATCTTTGCAATGCTTTAATTTTTTGTTCGTGATGTTCAACTATTGGTTGAGGATAATCAATGTTTTTTAAATCAGGAGGCTTATGAATATCTTTTGAGGAAATATTCAAAAGTTCGGGAACATATTTGCGTATATAATTACCATCCGGATCAAACTTTGCAGACTGAAGATAAGGATTAAAAATTCTGAAGTACGGTTGTGCATCACATCCTGTAGATGCACTCCACTGCCAACCTCCGTTATTGCAAGAGAAATCCAAATCTATCAGGTGTTCTGCAAAAAACTTTTCTCCAAGCATCCAGTCAATAAGCAAATCTTTGGTAAGAAATGAGGCAGTAATCATACGAACCCTGTTATGCATCCAACCTTC
Organism: uncultured Ignavibacteriota bacterium; assembly: GCA_937983305.1. Taxonomy (GTDB): domain Bacteria; phylum Bacteroidota; class Ignavibacteria; order Tepidaquicellales; family Tepidaquicellaceae; genus DSSM01. The sequence continues at coordinate 3,447 of CALKAJ010000357.1, forward strand.
TTTCACAAGTTGTCTCATACCGGCATCAACAATTGGGTAGCCGGTTTTGCCTGTTTTCCATTTTTCGAAAAGAGATTCATTGTTATCCCATTTGATATTATCGTATTCAGAGCGGAAAGATTTTTGGATTATATGCGGGAAATGAAAAGTAATATGGTAATAAAATTCTCTCCAAATTAATTCACTTATCCATGTTTCGACACCTTCTTTCGCCGGTACGGATTCGAGTTTTTTATAAGCAGTTTCAAAGCACTCCCTGATTGAAATTGCACCAAAATGCAGATATGGAGAAACCAAGCTTGTACCTGAGAGAGCAGGGAAATCTCTGTTTTTTTTGTAATCAAGAAGAGAATTATTATAGAAATTTCTTAAATGTTTTAAACCTTCAATGGAGCCTCCTTTTAAAAAATCCGAAGCCGATAAAGATTTATTTTCTGTAACAGGGTTATAATAATCAAAGTCATTAAAAGTAATAATGTTGTTTTCTTTACTAAGATTTTTCAGGCAAGAAAAATCGCAATATTTCTCGGTAAACATATCATTTGAGAGCAAGGAAAGAAATTTTCTCTTAAACGGAGTAAAAATTGTATAAGGAGAACCGTCATCTTTAGTGATTTTACCGAAATCAAATATAGTGGTATCGGAAAATAAATTAAAACTGCCTCTGTTTTTCTCGACAATATCTTTAACAAGGTCATCTCTTTTAACCGAATATGGCTCAACCTGTTTATTGGCAAAAAGATTAATAGAGCTAAACTCACCGGTAAGTTTTCTGAAAATATCCGGAGATGAGCCTTTCAGTATTTGGAGTTTTAAGCCGTAATAATCTAAGCTTTCCGAGAGTTCAATCAGACATTCATTAAGAAAAGCAATTCTTTTTTGCCCATAGAAATTAAAAGTATCCGGGTTTTTTATATAAATAAACGCAAACTTTTCATCGGACTCCGAAGAGTTTTTAATAAAACTCATGAACTTTGAAAGTCCGTTATTATCTTCGAGCCTTAAATCTTTACGGAACCAAAAGATATTAACTGATGTCGGTTTGTGGTTTTCTCTCAAGGAAAGAATGACTTGTTAATTTAACAAAAGTAGAATTGCTTTGAAAAGTTGAAATATTACAGGAATTGATGTAGCTCATAGAAGATTGCAAACCTTCCCTGTATTCTTTAATAATTTTTGAGACTGCACCCTTGTAAGGAACTAAGGACTCTTCGCCTTCAATATAATTTTTATTTTCCTGTTTAACGGCAAAAGAAGCACTGCCGCTATATTTTTTCCATCTATGATTGTTATATTTCATAACTTCCCCCGGTGATTCATCAGTGCCGGCGAGAACTCTTCCGAACATAACCGAGTCACAACCAAGAGCTATTGCTTTGCACATTGCACCCGGAGTATTTATACCGCCATCGGCTATAATTTTTATATCGCTTTTAAGTTCTTCTTTAGCGGCTAAAGCTCTGATAATCGCGTCAACCTGACCGATACCAATACCGGACTTAATGGAAGTGGAACACATAGCGCCATTTCCAATACCAACTCTGACAGCATCAACATTCAGATTAATAAGGAATTTTGTAGTTTCAGAACTTGCTACATTTCCGGCAATAATTTTAATATCATATTCTCTGATAAGATTATTAACCTTATTCAGGAATTTTTCAATGGTTTTCGAACCGCCATTAGCAATATCAATACAAATAATTTTTACGCCAAAATCTGCAAGAGATTTTAACCGGGTTATTTCAGTATTTTGATTGATACCAATAGCCGCGGCTTTGTAAGGAGTATCATCCAATGCAAATTGCTTTAATTCTGCAACCTGCTCTTCGGCGGTATTGAACCTGTGAATAATACCAAGGCATTGCATTTCCGAAAGGGCTTTAACCATTCTTCCGCCGCAGACAGTATTCATTGGGGAGGCAATAATCGGAAGAGATAATTTAATGCCGAGGAAGTCAACTGATGTATCACACTCGGCTCTATGTTCAATCGCGGAGATTTTATCCGGAAGCAGTGAAATATCATCGTATGTAAGAGAATCTCCGGAAATAATATTTTTATATGACATAATTAAAATGAATTAAAGTACAATAAAAACAAAGAAACAGAAAATAAAAAGGCACAAAAATATCAAAAAAGTAATGAAGATTTTGTGCCTTTTAAAAAAGCATTATGAAAAAAAATTAAGCCAGAGCGGCAGTAATTTTTTCAGCGGCTTCAGCCAGAGTTGTAGCTGAAATAAGGTTCAAGCCTGATTCATCGAGAATAGTTTTAGCTTCTTCAGCGTTAGTTCCTTGCAGTCTAACTACGACAGGAACCGGAATGTTAAGATTTTTTGAAGCCTGAACGACGCCATTTGCAACTCTGTCGCATCTGACGATACCGCCAAAAATATTAATTAAAATAGCTTTTACGTTGGGATCTGTAAGGATTATTCTGAAACCATTTTCAACAGTTTCTGCGGAAGCAGTTCCGCCTACATCAAGGAAATTTGCAGGTTCACCGCCCGCAAGTTTGATTATATCCATTGTAGCCATAGCCAAACCTGCGCCATTGACCATACAACCGACATTTCCATCAAGTTTTATGTAATTGAGGTTTGATTTGGAAGCTTCAATTTCGAGCGGGTCTTCTTCGTTAAGGTCTCTCAAATCTTCAAAATCTTTGTGTCTGAATAAAGCATTATCGTCAATTGTAACTTTTGCATCGAGAGCAACAATTTTATCGTCATTTGTAATAACCATAGGATTGACTTCAACCATTGAAGCGTCAAGTTCCTCAAAAGCTTTATATAATGCAGTAATGAATTTCTGGAAATCTTTAAAAGCATTTCCTTCGAGATTCAAACCAAAAGCGAGTTCTCTGCCCTGGAAAGCCTGAAAACCAACAGAAGGTTCCACCCAGACTTTGATAATTTTTTCCGGAGTTTCCGCAGCAACTTTTTCAATTTCGACACCGCCTTCAGTGGAAGCCATAATTACATTTTTTGAAACAGAGCGGTCGAGTAAGATACTCAGGTAAAGTTCTTTTTTGTAATCGAGAC
>CALKAJ010000358.1 GCA_937983305.1 uncultured Ignavibacteriota bacterium
CTCTTCTCTTCTTCATAATTTGGCATGGATTCATCTAACTTTTTTCCTTGTGAAGATCTATGCACAAAAATAACAACATCAGCATCCTGCTCAATAGAGCCTGATTCTCTTAAGTCAGCAAGTTGTGGTCTTTTTTCTACTTTGCCGCCTCTGGTTTCAACTCCCCGGTTTAGCTGCGCGCATGCAACTACAGGTATGTTCAAATCTTTCGCCAATGCTTTTAAACCCCTTGATACATAAGCAACCTCTAAATCTCTTCTTTCCGGATTATCCATACCTTTTACGAGTTGAAGATAATCTACAATTATCATATCAATCTTGTGGTCCTGCTTTAGCCTTCTTGCTTTTGCCCTTATCTCCAGTATTGATAATTCGCTCGATTCATCTATGTATATATCAGATTTTAACCTGTGAAATGTATTGGCTACTCTCATCCATTCGTCATTTGATAACCTGCCTGTTTTAATCTTTTTCGCATCTACCTGAGATTCACCTGATATCATTCTGTTCAACAATTCCTGATGTGTCATTTCCAAAGAAAATATTGCTACAGATTTATTATATTGAACTGCCGCATTCCTTGCAATATTCATTGCAAATGCTGTCTTACCTGATGAAGGTCTTCCTGCAATTATTATTAATTCCGATGGCTGGAAACCCGCAGTATAATCATCAAGCAACGTGAATCCGGTAGGAACTCCTGTTACTGAACTTTTCGATTTCCTTTTATGGGCAATTTCTTCTATATAGTTTTCAAGAACATCTTTAATTGCAATAATTTTCTTCTTTGATAGTGATTCCGATATTTCAAGATACTTTTGTGAAGCATTATCTAAAAGTGCAAAAGGATTAATTGTCATATCGAAAGCCTTTTCCACAACTATAGAAGAAACATTGATTAACTGCCTTAGTATATATTTATCAAAAACAATTCTTGCGTGTTGAAGTACGTTTGCGGAAGATGTTATATCTTCAAGTATTTCTGTTATATAATCCTTTGTTAATTCCCTGTTAAACTTGTTTAACTTTTTCAACTCCTCAAGCAACGTAATTACATCTATAGGTTGATTCTTTTCGTTTAAAGAAATTATAGCCTCGAAAATGCTTCTGTTTACATTATCATAGAAATGTTTGGGCTCAAGGAATTGTAAAACATCATTAACTGAAAAATTATCTATTAATAAAGCCCCAATCACTAACTTCTCGACTTCAACATCACTTGGCGGAATCTTTCCACCGAAGTTCTCTGGTAATTTTTCTAAAAATTCATCTTTAAAAAAATCGGTTTTCTTTTTTGAACCTTTAGCCATTCTTCAACCCTTTCCATTTATCATATTCCTTTTTAAACATTTGTACATCTTCCCATGTCGGTCTTTTCCAGTTCGGGTTACGTAATAATGCTGCCGGGTGATATGTAATTAAAGTCTTAATTGATTTTCCTTCAACTGTATAATCAAAAAATTTACCTCTCAACTTTCCTAAGGGCTCCTTTGTCTTTAAAAGCGTTTGAGCGGCAAAAGTTCCTACACATAAAATAAAAGAAGGATTAATAATTTTCAATTGCTTAAATAAATATGGTTCGCATTGCTTAATTTCATCGGGTAACGGATTTCTGTTGGCGGGAGGTCTGCATTTAATAATATTACAAATGAAAACATCTTCTCTTGAAAATTTTATCGCTTCTAATATATCAGTTAATAATTTCCCTGCTCTACCTACAAATGGAATACCTTTCTCGTCTTCATCTCCTCCGGGTGCCTCACCAATTACTACTACATCAGCTGACGGATTTCCGGCACCAAATACAAAATTCTTTCTTGTGCTTCCTAATCTGCATTTGGTACATTTATTAATCTTCGACTCAAGTTCCGGTAAACTTTTTGACTCCTCCCAGTCTTCTGAAAATAATTTCGGTTCTTTTGGTTCGGCAATATATATCGTTTGTTCTATTTCATCATTAAGTCCGGCATCCTTTAATATTTCTCCGTATTCAGCTTCTACAATTGAAATATTTTCCTTATAAATATCAATTTTCCTGTAATCTTTGATATATTTTAAATATTCTATGCTTTCTTTCAAAATATCATTGCTTGTTTTCATAACTATTTAGTCTTCATTTCTAAATATTTTTCTATAATAATTTTTGCAACTTCTTTCTTATGCATTATACCATATCTTTCCATTTTATCCTTATTTATCAATGTTACAACATTGGTTTCCGTGTTAAATCCTGCTCCCTTTGTATTTGGATTATTTAAAACTATCATATCCGCATTTTTCCTCAATAGTTTTTCTTTGGCATATTCATCTTCATTGTATGTTTCCAGGGCAAAACCAATCAGAAAGAAACTTCTTTTATTTTTCCCTAAATATTCTAAAATATCCGGATTCTTTTCCAATTCAAGGTTTATTAAACTCGCTTCTTTTTTAAATTTATTCTTAAACTTAATCTTTGGTCTATAATCACTTACTGCCGCCGACATAACAGCCAAATCAATTCTCTTCATATTTGATTTAACTGCTTCGAACATCTCTAAAGCCGTATTTACTTTAATAAGATGTATCCCGTCTGATGCTTTTATGTTAACCGGGCCCGAAATAAGCATTACCTCAGCACCCCTTGAATTTGCTTCCTCTGCAATTGCATAACCCATTTTTCCCGATGAATAATTTGATATAAATCTTACAGGATCAATGTTTTCTCTTGTTGGTCCTGCTGTTATTAATATCTTTTTTCCCTTGAGGTCTTTTTTTTTTAAAAACCGTTTTTTTGAAATCAAAAAGTTCCCCAGGCTCGGGCATCTTCCCCTCACCATATAACCCGCTTGCAAGCTCACCTTCTACCGGATTAATAATTATAAATCCTTTACTCTTTAAGCTTGATATATTTCTTTGTGTAATTTTATTTCTATACATATCAACATCCATAGTAGGCGAGAGTATTACCGGACACCTCGCCGCTAAAACCGTTGACAATAAAAAATTATCACATATTCCTGCTTCAATTTTTGCAATACTGTTAGCAGTTGCAGGCGCTATAATAAACACATCTGCCCAGGCTCCGAGATTAATATGCCATGTACTATGCTCAACTTTTTCAGTTGCCTCTAAGTTGTCCCCATTTGGAAACATATTTATTATAACTTCATTTTTTGAAAGTACCGAAAGTGTTAACGGTGATACAATTCTTGTTGCAGCAGGAGTCATTATCACTTTTACTTCAGCTCCTGCTTTAACAAATAACCTGACAAGATTGCAAATCTTATAAGCTGCAATCCCACCGGTAACACCAATTAGGACTTTCTTATTTCTCATCCCTGTATCTGAACTTGATTTCCTCTTCCAGAATTTCTTTTATGGCTTGCACTGTAGGTTTATCTCTTTTTTCAAACTCAAGAGATATGTTTAATTTATCTTCATTCATGATGGTATCGTCTTCAGTTTCTTTTGCAATAATAGGTTCTAATCTCTGATTGATTTCAACCTTAATATCATCATTTATTTGTCTCGATCTTTTAGATGCAATTACTACAGCTTCATACAAGTTCTCTGCATTTTTTTCAAATTTTTCCAAGTCTATTACTTGAACAGGCATAACTTCTCCTTTTTTTCTAATTTATTTATATTTGTTTATAATTTTTTGAATTTCTTTTACAGCGTTTTCAAGGTTATCATTTACTACAATATAGTTAAATTCTTTTATTAAAGCCATTTCTTTATCAAATCTTGCAATTCTTCTCTCAATATCGTCTTCCTGTTCTGTTCCTCTCCCCTTTAACCTGTTTATCACAGATTCCTTACTTGGTGGTTTTATAAAAATCAAAACCGCTTTTTCTCCGTAATATTTTTTTATAGATAGTGCGCCCAAAACATCCAAATCAAAAATTAAAAGGTTGTTTTCCTTTTGGTGATATTCAATAAAACTTTTTAAAGTACCGTAATAATCAACTCCAAAGACACATTCGTATTCTACAAATTCGTCATTTTTTATCTTATTCTCAAAATCTTCCTTGCCGATAAAAAAATAATCTCTGCCCTCTGATTCACCTTCTCTTTTCTTTCTCGTCGTAGCAGATACAGAAAATACCAAATCTTTATCCTTAGCCAATATTTCTTTTACTATTGTTGTTTTACCTGTTCCTGATGGGGCTGATACTACTATCAACTTTCTATTCGACATTCTGAATTTGCTCCCTCACTTTTTCAAGCTCTTCTTTTAATGCGGATGCTGTCTGAGAAATTACGGCATCAGATGATTTTGAAGCAATAGTATTTATTTCTCTGTTCATCTCTTGTAAAAGAAAATTAAGTCTTCTGCCGGCATTCTCTTTCGAATCCATAAAATTTCTGAAATATTTTAAGTGACTGTCTAATCTTGTGCACTCCTCAGTTATGTCTAACTTTTCAGCATATAAAACCACTTCCATTTCTACTCTGTTTTCACTGATTAGTGTTTTATCGGTCATTATTTCATTCAACATCGAATAAATTCTTTCTCTTTCCGTGGATACTCTGTTCTTACCGTATTCCAAAATCTTTGCGGCTTCTTCCTCCAGAGTACCTATCCTCTTTTTAATATCCTCATAAAGAAAATTACCTTCATTTTCTTTCATCTTTATTAAATCACCCAAAGCTTTATGTATTAATTCCTTTATGAAATTGTATTCCTCTTCTCCTGTCTCTCCTATCTCATCATTTGAAAATGCATCACTGAAGCTCAATATATGCTCTAATTTGATTTTTTCTTTCGAACCAATTGCTTTCCTTATGGTTTTTATGGAATTATAATAAGATTTTACAACATCTGTATTAATTGAATCTCCAATTGATATTTCTTTGTCTGTATTAATATTTAAATATATTTTCCCTCTCGAAATTTTCGTTCTTATCAATTCTTTTAGCTCGAGCTCCTTACTCATCAGATATTTTGGTAACTTCACGCTTATTTCACAATAGCGGTTATTCAAAGACTTCAACTCAATTGAATAATGTTTCTTTTGGAATTCTCCTTCGGCTCTGCCGAAACCGGTCATACTAATTATCATATTATAACAATTTTATGTAATTTTTTTTAATCCCCTTTTTAAGATAGCTGAATGCCTCCTCGGGTGTGTTTGCAAATTTAAATAAAGATAAATCTTCTTTTGAAATCATATTATATTTCGCCAATGCTTTGAAATTTACAATTTCATTCCAAAACTCTTCGCCGTATATAATTAAATCCATCTTCTTTCGTAATTTAATGGTTTGAACTAACGTTAATACTTCCATAAATTCATCTAAAGTGCCAAAACCACCCGGCATTATTACTACTGCCTTTGCAAGATAAGCAAACCAGAATTTCCTCATAAAAAAATAATGGAACTCAAAGTTTAATTCGGGTGTGATGTATGGATTCGGGTATTGTTCAAAAGGCAATGATATATTGAATCCTATGGATAGACCTCCTGCTTTTTTTGCCCCCTTGTTTGCAGCTTCCATTATTCCGGGTCCTCCGCCTGAGCATACTACAAATTTATTTCCCTTTGACAAAGACATTGACCATTTAGTCAGCAAATACGCAAGCCTCTCTGTTTCTTCGTAATACCTGGACATCTTTAAATTTGCTTCGGCATTTTCAAGTTCTGACTCAAATTTCTCTTTTGTTTTCCTTTCGGATTTATTAATCTTCTTTCCTGTTTTAAGTAAATCGTTTAATTCTTTCTTCGCATCCTTCGTTGACTTAATTCTCGCAGAACCAAAAAAAACAATTGTGTCTTTGATACCGCTTTTATTTAACCTATCCAGAGGTTCAAGATATTCTGATAGTAATCTTAAAGTCCTTGCTGACGGAGAACCAAGAAACGAATGATTGTAATAAGCTTTCGGTGATTTTTCTAAATGTTCTAACATTATTTATTCAATGACCTTCCTCCATCCACAACAAATGTGTGTCCGGTTATAAATTTATTTTCATTTACTAAAAAATTAATAAGGGATGTTATGTCTTCTGATTTCCCGAATTTATTCAAAGGGTACTTTTCAATCTCTTTATAATTTATCAATGAGTTATTGTCGTTTTCAATATATATCGTTCCGGGTGCTATCGCATTTACTAATATACCGGGTGCAAGCCTTAAAGATAATAACTCTGTTAATTTAATAACACCTGCTTTAGAAATACTATACGGAATATAACCTGTCCAGTTTAATATACCGCCAAGCGATGCTATATTGATTATTTGAGGATATTTATCGTTGTTTTCTCTCTTCATTAACTTTGCTGCTTCTTTAGAACAAAATAATGTTCCTTTCAAATTTATTCCCAGAAATTCGTCAAAATCCCTTTCGTTTATTTCAAAAAAATCAATATTCTTGAATATTGCAGCATTGTTTACCAAAATATCAAGACTGTCAAATCTCTTAATAAATGCTTTAAACATATTCTCAACCTCAGATCGGAAGAGCGTCGTGTAGGGAAAGAGTGTAGATCACGGTGGTCGCCGT
>CALKAJ010000359.1 GCA_937983305.1 uncultured Ignavibacteriota bacterium
GCTCTGGAAGATATTGCAGAAAAGACATTAAAAAGATACATAATAGAGAATAAAGTTAATATGGTTGGAACCGGTTCGTTAATAGACCTGGATTACAAACCAAAAGAGAGTTTGCTGGTGAAAGTTGAATTTGAATATCTTCCCGAGTTCACAGTTGAGAATTATAAAAATCTTGAGTTGACAAAAAATACTTATAAATTTGACAAGTCACTTGTAGATGAAGAAATTCACCATATTCTTTTTCAGAGGGCAACACGCGAGCTTGACGGACAGGTACTTGATACCGAATACGAAGTTACAATAGACTCTCAGGAGATAGATGAAGCAGGCTCTCCGATAATTGGAAGAACAGAGAAAGATGTAGTTTTCTATGTAGGGGATAAAAGACTTGATAAGAATCTCAGGGATGCATTAAAGGACATAAGGGAAAATGAAACAAGGACCGTTGATATAATTGATAAGGATGAACAGCCGATAAAATATCAGATAACCTGCAAGAAAATAAATAAACTTGTATATCCCGAATTGACGGAAGAATTCCTGAAAGAGGTAACTTATGACGAATCAATAAAAACGAAGGAAGATTTCGAGAGCTACATTGAAAAAAGAATCAGAAGTTCTTATGATGAGCTTTCGCAAAACGAACTTGAAAAACAAACAGTAGCCGAAGTTGTAAAACTCAATGATGTAAAAGTACCCGATCATTTTGTGAAGATTATGCTTGATTCACAGCTTGAGGAATTCAAGGAAAAGAACAAAGAGTATTTTAAAAAATTCGGTGATACATTTAAGGAAGATGATTTCAGGAAGGAAAGGACAGGGGAAACACTTTTCTTTTTAAAGTGGCATTTGCTCAGGGATAAGATTTCGGAAATGGAAAAACTTGAGATTAATGACGATGATTATCTGAAATATGCGGAAAAATTTGCTGCGAGATATAACATTCCTGCCGATAAACTTGTGGAAATATTCAAGAAAAATGAAAATGAAAACAGGAATATCTTTGAATCAAAGATAGTTAATTTTATAATAGATAACTCAACAGTAAAAGAAGTTGAGAAAGATTTAAACGAAAAGAAAGAAAACTAAAAAATAAATATGAATTATCACAGTATTATTAAAACACACGAAGATTATTTACACGCCCAGCTTGATAAGGCAGGAGCGATTAATAATCAGCTTGTTCCCATAGTTGTTGAATCAACATCAAGGGGAGAGAGAGCTTACGATATTTACTCGCGTCTTTTGAAAGAAAGATTGATTATTCTCGGCTCTGCAATTTATGATGAAATTGCATCTTTGTTGGTTGCTCAGCTCCTTTTTCTTGAATATGAAGACCCCGATAAGGATATAGCTGTATATATAAACTCACCCGGAGGTTCGATTAGTGCGGGTTTGGCTATTTATGATACAATGAATTACATCAGACCCGATATCTCAACCATCTGTGTAGGTATGGCGGCTTCAATGGGTCAAATTCTTCTTACAGGCGGGGAAAAAGGCAAAAGAATTGCACTTCCTCATTCGAAAATTATGATGCATCAGCCTCTCGGCGGAACACAAGGTCAGGCAACGGATATAGAAATTTATACAAAGGAAATGCTCAGAACACGTGATACTATATATGGAATTATTGCAAAGCATACCGGTAAAGATGTAGAACAAATTGCCAAAGATGCCGAAAGAGATAACTGGATGACTGCCGAGCAGGCAAAAGAATACGGATTAATTGATATCATACTGAATAAAAGAGATAAGCCCGAAAAGAAATAAATAATCAGTTTCTTTATATATTCGGAATCTCCAAAATCTCTTGAAAATCTTAGCATTTTGAATTAACTTATTTGATTATTTTAGAATTTTAATTAATATAATGAACTTCAAACTCGTTCACAGAATCACAGGTTTAGTAGTATTTTTATTTGCTTCAGTCGTATATCTGATGACTGTTCAACCGACAATGTCTTTTTGGGATTGCGGCGAATTTTTAGCCTGCGCCTATACAGTAGGCGTTCCGCATCCTCCCGGAGCACCATTACATATCTTAGTAGGAAGAATTTTTACTATGCTTCCTGTAGTTGGCGATATTGGTTTAAGGATGAATTTCCTTTCAGTTTTCTCAAGCTCCTTATCGGTTCTTCTTCTTTACTTGTTATCGGTAAGAGTGATTAGAAACTGGAGAGGTCCCGAGAAAGATTGGTTTGACACTATTGTACTGACTATTCCTTCAGCAATTGGAGCACTTTCTCTTGCATTTGCAGATTCGTTCTGGTTCAATGCAATGGAGGCGGAAGTATATGGATTCGGTACATTACTGCTTACACTGTCAATTTATTTGCTTATGAGATGGTGGGATAAATCAGATGAACCGGGTGCAGATAAATATCTTTTCATAGTTGCTTACATAGCAGGACTTGCTCTGGGTATTCACTTGCTTGTAGTTCAGGTTATTTTTCTTGCGGGTTTGATGTTCTATTTCAAGAGATATGAATTTAACTGGAAATCGTTTTTTATTGCAATCGGACTTTCTGCTCTTGCATTCTTTATAGTCTATCCGTTCATTACAAAAAAATTACCCTCAATTATTTCGGGAGCTCCCGAAATTGGATTTTTTATTGTGATGGCTATACTTCTGGGCGCAATTTATTGGGCATTTAAAAATAATAACAGGATTGGTAAACTTGCATTCCTCTCAATCTTTCTTGTGATTGTCGGATATTCAACATACATCTCTGCCTATATGAGAGCGGGAGTTGATAATCTTCCGGTTGATAACAATGACCCTTCAAATATGGAAAGATTACTTTCTTATCTGAATCGTGAGCAGTATGGAGAGCAGCCATTAATCTGGCCAAGAAGATATTCGCAAGAGCCTCAGCACGAGAGAACCTGGAAATTATATTCGGGCGATGTAGATTTTCTGTGGAAATATCAGATTAATGAAATGTTCAACAGATATTTATTCTGGCAATATATAGGTCGTGCAGGATATAATCAGGGCGACGGAGTTGATTTTACTAAGTTTTACGGAATTCCGTTTATACTCGGAATGCTCGGTTTATTCTATCATTTTAAGCGGGATAAAAAACTCGCATTTATATTTCTGATGATGTTTATAATGCTGGGGGTTATTACAGCCCTTTACCAGAACCAGCAGGACCCGCAGCCGCGAGAGAGGGACTACTTCTATATCGGAGCGTACTTTGCGTTTTCGTTGTGGATTGGACTCGGAGTTGCGAGTATTCTTGAGATGATTAAGGAGTTTATAAATTCCAAGGCGTATGTACCTGTTTCATTTGCATTTCTTGCCTTCGGTTTTCTTTTTGTCCCTTTAAATATGTTAAGGCATAATTATCATTATCAAAACAGGGCTGAGAATTATTTCCCTTATGATTACGCTTATAATTTGCTTCAAAGTTGCGATAAAGATGCGATATTAATTACAAACGGAGATAACGATACATTCCCATTGTGGTGTCTGCAGGCGACATACGGTATCAGAACTGATGTTAGAATTGTAAATTTATCACTTGGACAAATTGACTGGTATAACTTGCAGTTAAAAAATGAGACTCCATACGGAGCGAAGAAGGTTCCGATGACATTAAGCGATGAACAGGTAAGGCAATTAAGACCTGTCGAATGGGACGAAAGAAAAGTATTATCAATTGAAGTACCTGTGAGTGCTTATCCCGATTCAATACAGAATACAGGAAACACACCCGACAGAATCAGCTTCAAAGTTCCTGCATCAGTAAGATTCCAGCAGGGCGGAAAAACCGTAACTGCATTGAAGGTTAATGATTTACTCGTACTCGATATTATAAAAGCAAATAAGTGGCAGAGACCAATTTATTTCTCCGTAACAGTAACTGAAGATAATTATGTAGGATTAGGTGAATATCTCAGAATGGAAGGAATGGCACAGAGATTAATGCCTTATAAGGTGATTGACCCAACTCAGGGTGTCGGAATTGATGTAACAAGAATGTGGAAAAATCTGATGGAGCCGGTAAACGTAATAAGCAAAGAGCCTCAGTACGGAATGGTATTCAGAGGATTGGATAATCCGGATTTATTCTACGACCAGACTCAGATGAGAATGATAGAAGGATACAGGATGTTATATATCAGACTTGCACATACATTTGCACAGGATTCTTCAACTTACGATAAATCGAAACAGGCTCTTGAAATGATGGAAAAGAAGATGCCCAAAGCTACACTCGGAATGGATTACAGAATTCAATATGATGTTGCAATGTTATGTCTGAGAATCAATTATAAGGAAGGTTTTGAGTTTTATGCAAAGGATGCGGAAAAGACAGCATTGGAAGAAAGAAAAAAAGGTCAGAATTCCAGAACTATGGAGTCATATTATAATCCTTACAGAATTCTGCTTGATATTTACGAAGGAAGACAGGATTATAATAAAGCATTAGAAATATTAAACGAATTACAGGCAATGAATCCAAATGATGCTTCCGTAAAATTAAAAATGCAGAACATCAGGAATAAAATGGAAGGAAAGCCTGATACTTTATTAATTAAATAATATTTAAAAGGATTTAAACGGACCTTGCAAATTAGGAGAACCGGTTTGCAAGGTTTTTTTATATGAAGAATAACAAGAAAATCGGAATTTTAGTAGTTGCGTATAATGCAGTAAATACTTTGACAAAGGTATTAGACCGCATACCTCAAGCCGTATATGATGAAATAGATGAAATAGCGGTATTTGACGATTCGAGCAAAGATAATACATATATGATAACGCTTGGATATAAGCAGGTCAGAAATGCAGAAAAGCTTCATATTTATTATAACGAAAAAAATCTCGGATACGGCGGAAATCAGAAGAAAGGTTTCAAATATTTCATTGACAAAGGTTTTGATGCTGTGGTATTGCTTCACGGAGACGGGCAATATGCTCCTGAAATATTGAACGAGATGTATAATCCGATAATTGAGGGCAGGTCGGATGTTGTATTGGGTTCAAGAATGATGAAAAAATTTGGAGGAGCTTTAAAAGGAGGTATGCCTTTTTATAAATTTATCGGTAATAAAATTTTATCCGGATATCAGAATTTCAGATTGAATATGAATCTAACCGAATTTCACAGCGGATACAGGGCATATTCGACCGAAGGACTTAAAAAAATTAATCTTGATAACTGTTCCGATGATTTTCATTTTGATACACAAATAATTATTAAAGCAAACCATAATAATCTGAAGATTATTGAAGTTCCGATTCCGACTTATTACGGAGACGAGATTTGTTATGTGAACGGTATGAAATATGCAAAGAATATTTATCATACAACCAACGAGTATATCAACACGGTTTCCGGAAAAAGTAAATCAGAAGTTTATTCCGAGTTTTATGTTTCATATCCTTTAAAACTATATCCTTATTCAAGCCATTCAACCGTAATTAAAAAATTAAACGCGAAAAAGAATCAAAGAATACTCGACGTAGGGTGCGGCGACGGACTATTTGCCAAGCACATATCTGAAGACAATCATAAATCAGGTGTTGATTTTATTCCGCCCTCCGATAATATGGACAGGAATTTCAAAGAGTATTATCAATATGATTTGAATAACGGATTGCCTTCGGAAATTCAACAGAAAGAAAAATTTGACTTTGTATTACTTCTCGATATAGTTGAGCATTTAATTGACCAGGATAAAATACTTGATGAAGCCGCATCAGTTCTGAAACCTGACGGCAGGATAATATTATCTCTTCCGAATATTGCAAATATTTACGTAAGATTGAATCTGCTAATAGGAAGATTCCCTTATGCAGATAAAGGTATCTTGGACAGGACACACCTTCATTTCTATACGTTGAAGATTATAAAGCAGCTTGTGAAAAAGCATAACCTTGAAATAGAAAAAATAAATGTATCGCCAATACCGATAATTGAAGTGTTACCCGGATTTTTAAAGAAAAATCTTGGTAAATTTATGAATTGGGTTTTGTATGTCAAAGCCTTGATTATGAAAAGTCTCTTCGGTTATCAGTTTATATTAACGCTAAAAAAATCCATATAAGGAGTTATTGCATAATGGCAAAACAAACTTCTAATCCCAAAAAGAAAGAAATTAAAACTGCCGGAAATATAAAGCAGTTAACGGATAACGGCAAAAGTATATTTGACAATAAATATGTGCCTTATGTTATTTTCCTTTTATTCTGGCTGATATTTTTCAGAGAACTGATTACAGGTGCAAGCTGGTTATTCGATGATTTTGCTCATCAATATTATCCGGGAAAAACGTTTCTTGCGGTTTCGTTAAGTAAAGGTGAATTTCCCTTCTGGAATCCTTATACTTTCGCAGGTATGCCGTTCTTTGCGGATATTCAGATTGCAATTTTATATCCGTTTAACTATTTCCTTTCGCTTTTTGTAAATGGTGAGAGGCTTGCTCCAATATGGCTTCAGCTTAGTATAATTATACATTATCTGCTT
>CALKAJ010000360.1 GCA_937983305.1 uncultured Ignavibacteriota bacterium
TGGTGTTTTTAACAAATTTATTGATTTTAACAAATTCAGATTCGATTTAAGAAATTATTTACCGTTGAAATTATCTAAAGACTATAGTGTAAGTTTGGCAACAAGGTTAGCCGGTGGAGTTTCATTTGGCGGAAATGTACCTGCATATCTGGAAGAGACTTTCGGATATTCTGAAATAATCAGAGGCTGGGATAATTTCGTATTTCAGGGAGAGCATTTAATCGGATTTTATAATGAGATTAGAATTCCAATTATCAGTCCTTTTTATGTAAAAGGTACGGACCATTTTCTTTTAAAAAAAATATCATTTGCAAGAGGATTTTCATATCAATACGGATTATATGGTACTTTATTCCTTGATATTGGAGGAGTAATGAACAGAACTGAAGAATTGAACCGGGTAATTTTCCGTAAAGGATTTGGAGCCGGACTTATTATTATTTTACCTTTTAATATAGTTGCACGGACAGATTTAGAATTCAGAAGTAATAATGGTAAATTAAAACCAAGAGTTGTTTTTGGATTAAGCGCATTTTTTTAATATGGAATATTATTTTATAAATAAAGAAAAAATTTCACCGGATAAAAAATTTATCACGGTTGACGGCTTTCAATATAAGCATCTTGCTATTGTTTTAAGAAAGAAAATAGGAGATATAATTGAAATCACTGATGGGAATTTAAATATTTATGAAGCAAAAATTGTTAAAATCACTAAGACTGAAATGATTTGTGAAATTATACAGAGGAGGTATAATTTATACGAACCGGATTTATCAATTACATTATATATTTCACCTTTAAGAAATTCAGATAGATTTGAATTTGCAATTGAAAAATGTGTTGAGCTTGGGGTAAAATCAATAATTCCCGTTATTACAGAAAGAACTTTATTAAAATCCGGAATTAATAAAGCCAAATCAGAAAGGATAAACAGAATTATTGAATCTGCAGTAGGGCAGTCTCAAAGGTGTTATTTACCAAAATTTGAAAAATCTTTAAGTTTTATGGAACTTATTGAGCATTCTGAGTGTAAATTAAATAAAATAGTTTTATACGAGTTCTCAGAAAACAATGATAAAGAATTGAAATATAAATTTGAAAAAGAATTGTGTATATTTGTGGGTCCTGAAGGTGGATTTTCAGATACAGAAATTGAGTTGTTAAAATTAAACAATTGGATTGAATATTCACTTGGAAAAAGAAAGTTCAGATCTGAAACAGCTGCAATAGTTGCAGTTTACGATTTTGTAAATAAACTTTATGTATAAATTAATAAACAAAAACATTATGAAAAAATTATTATTATTGCTTTTATTGCTTACAGTGATGCCTTTGGCTCAGAGTTACGCTCAGTTTGATAAGTTCTCTTTTCAGATTACGGCAGGTATAGCTGAACCAATGGGTGATTTAAAAGGAAATACTCCTTTTATGTATAACCAGAAATGGACAGGTTATTGGTTAAACTATAATACTAACCCTCCCGTTGTTGATAGTACTCAGTTATATAACATTCTGATGACAGATTCAAACTTTATTAAAGACAATTATGGTGCAAAGACAGGATTTTCTTTTTCCGGAAGTGCAAAAATTAATTTTGACAAATTTAATACTTTCAGGGGCGTAGCTACTTTATCTGTTGCTTCTTTTAACACTTTTGAATCCGATAAGAGTGGAAATACACCTCTGCTTCTCTATAATCAGGGATATACATATCAACCTGTAAATTACTCTTATACCTTCACTGCAGTAGGTCTGGGATTAGGACTTGAAATAGCTCCTACTTCATTTACTAATGTATTCACTCCATACTTCGGCGGTTCTTTCAATTTTAATTTCCTTAGTGCTGAATTAACGCGTTCTTACGGAAGAGACAGTTCTAAAGCGTCATTTGGAGGAGAATTCAGACTTGGTGTAAGTTTATACGGAGGTCTCGAAGTTAAAGTCTCGAAAGGAATAGATATTGTTGCAGGTGCAAAATATGATTTCGCAAATTTACTTTTAAAAACAACCAGATCAAGCATCAGCGATGCAATTGAATACGGAAAAACAAATTTATCGTTAAATGACGGCGAAGGATTTTACTATGCAAATCTTTCCGATCCTATTGCAGGCTCTTCAGGATATAAAACATACAACACGAAATCTAAAGCAATAAACTATATGACTTTCTTTGTCGGAATAAATATTTATCCCGGTATGATGAAAGGATTTTAAATAAATTTACAGGAATAATAAATACAGGATTATTACAACTATACCTGCAACAGTTATGGTTGTGTAATCCTGTATAACACCTGTCTGAATCTTACGCCAATCCGCACTTAACTTCACAAAATAACCTGCTAACCAATTTACAAATCCGTCTATTATCTTAACATCAAATATTTTCCATAAAAAATTCTCTGAGGTTTTTTGAATAGGTGTAATAACCGCATAATCATAAGCTTCGTCAATATAGTATTTATCTTCGAGTATTTTACCAAACCCTTTTTCATTTTCAAATTTTTCTTTCTTTGAAAATAATCTGAATGATAAAAATGCAGATAAACCCGCAGCGATTATTGATACAGCAACTAAAATAAGTTCAAGAGTGATTGAATGTTCATTATGAGGATGGATAGTAGAGTAAACTGTTAAAGCTTGCCGGAAAACAGGCTCAAGAAAATGTTCAAAGTAATTTACCGCACCGGTATAATGTGGTAATCCTATAAATCCTCCAATAGCGGCTAAAATCGCAAGTATTATCAAAGGTATTGTCATCGTGGAAGGGGATTCGTGAGGATGTAAGTGCTCTGTGTTGTATCTTGGTTTTCCAAAAAAGGTCAAAGCAACAAGTCTGAACATATAAAAAGCCGTCAGCATTGCCGTAAATAAAACGATTATATAAAAAACAGGATTGCTGCCAATAAAGGTATTCCATAATATTTCGTCTTTGCTGAAAAATCCCGATAATGGAGGTATTCCGGAAATAGCCAATGCTCCTATTAAAAAGGTAATGTAAGTTATTTTCATTTTATCTTTTAACCCTCCCATATTTCTGATATCCTGCTCCTCATGCATTGAATGAATTACAGAACCGCTGCCAAGAAACATCAGTGCTTTGAAAAATGCGTGGGTCATTAGATGAAATACAGCAATATGGTATGCGCTCACTCCGAGAGCTATAAACATAAAGCCAAGCTGAGAAATGGTTGAATAAGCGAGAATCTTTTTTATGTCATTCTGTTTTAACGCCATTGTAGCGGCAAGTAAAGCTGTAAATATTCCCAAAATTAGTATAACTGTATTTACTACAGGTACGAGAGAATAAAGCAAAGATACTCTTGCAATTAAATATACGCCTGCAGTGACCATTGTAGCTGCGTGTATAAGTGCAGATACGGGTGTAGGACCCGCCATTGCATCAGGAAGCCAGACAAATAGGGGAATCTGTGCTGATTTTCCTGTTGCACCTAAAAATAAAAGCAGAGCAATCGCAACTAAAAGTCCGTCATTAAGCGGTACACCTGAAGAAATCTTTCCAATAAAATGAGTAATATCTAAAGTACCAAAATTGTTGAAGATAAGAAACATTGCAGTCATAAATCCAAAGTCACCGATTCTGTTAACAACAAATGCTTTCTTAGCTGCATCTCCCGTAAATTTTTTCTCATACCAAAAACCGATTAGAAGATAAGAGCATAACCCTACACCTTCCCAGCCAAGAAATATTAAAAGAAAATTATCGGCGAGAATAAGCTGTAACATTGTGAAAATAAACAGGTTCATATAAGAAAAAAATAAATGGTATTCTTTGTCACCATGCATATAACCTAAAGAATATATATGGATTAAGAAACCTACACCTGTTACAACAAGCAACATCACTAATGACAAAGGATCAACTACATACGCAAAATTTACATTTAATATACCGGTGAATAACCAGCTAAAATAATGAATCGGAATCTTCCTTGCTTCCGGCGGAAGTGATAAAATCTCAAATAAAACTCCGGCTCCAATTATAAACGGAATTAAGACTGCAACCGAAGATATAATGCCTGAGATTTTTTCATTATTAATTTTTTTCCCAAAAAGAAAATTTATCAGGAAACCAAGAAGGGGTAATAATGGTACAAGATAGAATATTTTTAGCATAATTTTAATTTACCACTTTAGATCGGAAGAGCGTCGTGTAGGGAAAGAGTGTAGATCTCGGTGGTC
>CALKAJ010000361.1 GCA_937983305.1 uncultured Ignavibacteriota bacterium
AAAAATGTTTCTCCTAAGATACATCTTTTTATTTATCTTTACCGAGACTCATATTAAATTTTATGTGGTCGGGCGGGATTTCTGGAAGAAATCGGTCCGACCCGCAGAAAAGTGGGCAAAAGGTCTGACTTGTCAAACCGCTAAAACCCCCGCCTGCCATATACAAATTGTTGGGTGCTGGCGTTTTATATTTCATCTTTTAATCTTTTCAAAATAATCTCATTTAAATATTCTAAATCTGGGAAAACGCTTATAATTTTTTTAGAAATATTATCACCTTCCTCTTTTATCAATACTTCTAAATATTCTGATACAATTTCTATTGGAATATGTGGTTTCTTTCTGTCTTTCGCTGAACCACTTATTTTTTCTAAGTTGTGTGTTTTGCTCCCAAATGCCTTTTTTAAAGCTTTTATATATTCTTGTTCTGTCGCATTAACATTGTTATTCTTAAAAGCTTGATATGAATCATTAAAATATTTTTCATAAATCCTTTCGGTGACTGTTTTTGTCGCAGAATTTATAACCATTCCTTCAAGCTCAGAAATGAGAGAATAAAAAGGCAAACCTTTAGCAAACATTTTTTCGTTTAATTCTCTAATTATGACTTTTGCATCAACTTCCGGAAAAATATCGTCTGATAACTTTCTAGAAGCAATTCCAAATAATTCTGTTCTCAAATTATCAACATCGTCCTTTGAATATATTTGGTCTATTTTGCTTAGTGTTTCTCCGATTTTGATAGTCGAAGGACTAGAGATTTTAATTCTTGAAACGTTTTGATTATTAATTACATTTTTAAAATGAATTTGGTATTCTGCACCAATTTGAAATTGAGTGAAAAATGCCGTCAAATCATTTTCAGTCTCTAAGTCAGTTTCTGAATAGCCTCTTGATACAAATGAATCTTTATCGAAAATCATCAACCAGTTTATATCATAGTAACGTAATAATTTTAGCACTTTAAAAATCTGATTATTACCGCTTAAGGAAATAATGGAGATTTTGCTATAAAAGTCTGGAAGTATTATTCTTAGTAGTTTCTCAAATACAATTTTATCACCTTCTCCTTCAACAAAAATCACTAAATCTGCGAATACAATTTCACTTAGATTTACGTCTCCAATTCTGTTTATTAAGTTCCAATCTTCGGAGCATAACTTTTCGTTCAAAATATTTGTAACATTATATGTTTCGTTTGACGAGTGCTTGATTTTTAATCTTTGGACTCTATTCGAGTCTAAAAAATTTACAATGACAGGAGAATGAGTTGTCACAATAAATTGAAATAAGTCTTTTGAGAATTCACGACTGATTTTATCGATTATTTCTCTTATTAACTGTGGATGAGCAAATGCTTCAGGTTCTTCAATAACCAAAACGATGTTGATGTTTTCTTCAAACTCAATATTGGATAGTGCTTTCATTAAAGTAATCATAAAGGAACTTTGTATACCAGTTCCTTTTGATTCGAAGGAAGACTTTATTCCATCATTTAGAAAAATCCTTGAAGTACCAAGCATTATTTTTAGGATTCTTCTTCTGATTTCTTCATTTGAGTAAGGCTTAAATTCGATGTCTTTTATTGAAGAAATTGAATCGCTTTTCAAATTTTCTGTTAGACTTTTTAAACGACTGCTTATTACACTGTGAAGATTATATCTGTTTGTATTTTTTCCAGTACCCCAAATAGCATCAGTTATAGTGTCATATTCTGTTGTTACACCTTTTTTTGAAACAACTAAATCTTCAATTATTATATCAAATAGTTTATTAATTGCTTCATCTCTTTCATTTTTACCTCCCCTATACGCAGGCACATAAAAGAACTTTTGTGTGAGAGCTATGTAATCAAGAACATTTTTGTCAATAGTATTTTGATTTAAATCAGGAATCTTTTCAATGTTAACTTCCGTTTCTTTTCCATCATAAATCAAGGCAATTTTATTGTTATCTCGCTTTTCAAGTTTTAACCAACCGTAGTCAAACCACTCTTGTATTGATTGTTGTTTTTCTTTAAAAACATCTTGAATAAATTTATCAGCATAATATCTTTTGGTGATTGTCTCTTCAAACTTTTGTTTCTTTTTCCCATTAGCAATATTTGTTATTTCAAATTTGAATTCCTCAATATTGCTTCTTGGAATTATGAGATTTACATCAAATTCATGAAATCTGTTATTAAGTAATTGAAATGTTCTATATAGGGTTTCATAATACTTTATACGTTCTTGATTCGAACGTTTTTTTGAAGATTCATCTCGAAGTGATTTTTTAAGATATTTTTCAAGTTTATCTATATTGGAAAATGTAATTGATAAGAATAATTGTGTCGAATTCTTTACAAAGTCATCATATTCCAAATCTGCTGGTTTTCTTCCTTCCAAACACTTAAAAAATATTTCTATTGCTTTTAAAACATTAGATTTTCCAATGTTATTTTTCCCAACAATTAGAGTAATGTCATTAAAGAAATCAACTGATAATCGTTTAATAGTTTTGTAGTTACGAATAGATATCTTTTTTAATTTCATAATTTGGTTCTAATTATTTGTTAGTTTATTACGCTTGCACCCAACTAGCCGCTAACCGCCACTCAATTTCGTAAATCTCGCCACATATATTGGGAGATTTCCGCAATACAGCAACATCACCGCTTCATTTTTCTTCTTACCATTCAATATCTTCATATCAATTCATTTAAAATTCATCACTCAAAAAAACACCAAAAGAGCC
>CALKAJ010000362.1 GCA_937983305.1 uncultured Ignavibacteriota bacterium
ATAATTGTCTCAAAAACATTTACCCCTGATCAACCGGGAAATTTTTCGGGCGGTGTAGTTCAGATTACCACAAAAGAATTTCCGGATGCTTTTTCTTTTAATTACAATATGACAGGCTCTGTTACAGGAACTACAACCGGAAATGATTTCTATAGTTATGATGCCGGAGAATCCAAACTGTTATTTCTGAATATTGGAAAAGATGACGGAGGCAGAAGTTTGCCATCTATAATTCCTCAAATGCTTGTAAAAAATAATAACTTTACACCTGAACAGCTTTCCGAGTTTGGAAAATCTTTCAAAAATAACTGGCAACAAACAGGTAAATCAGCTCCGATGAATAGCGGTTTTCAGGCATCAATTGGAAATATTTTCAAAGTTGGAAAAGTACCGATTGGTGTGCTTGGAGCATTCTCTTACAGAAACGGTTATTCAAACAAAGAAATTGAAAGAAATTTATACAACACAGATTACACACAGCTTAACGGATATTCAGGAAGAAGTTCGGAATACAGTGTTCTCTGGGGTGGTTTGATTAATCTTAACGCAAAAATTAACGATTATAATAAAATAAGTTTAAAGAGTACTTTTACCCAAACAGCCGAAGATGAAACCGAATTTTACGAAGGTTTCGACAACTCGGTTTATCTTAGTGATAAAAAACTATATCTTACAAAATTTACCGAAAGATCGTTATCATCATTTCAGCTGATTGGTAACCATTACATTTTTAACGGATTATCTGTTGACTGGAAAGCTTCATATTCCGAATCAGACAGAAACGAACCGGATGTAAAAACTATGCTCTATCAGCGAGAAGCAGGAACAAATGATCCTTTCTATGCCGCTTTAAATTATAACGTTGGAAATGACTTCTCAGGCGGAAGGTTCTTTTCAAGTATGAAAGATATTAACAGAAGTGCTCAACTTGATTTTGAAGTCCCATTTAAATTTACACTTCCTTTTGCCGACGGCTTTTCTTCATCTAAACTTAAAATCGGTACTTTCATAAACGGAACTAACAGAGAATTTAATGCAAGGAATTTTGGACCCGCATTATTTATAAATGCTCCTTTTAGCATTATTTACGAACCTATAGAAACTATTTTCCGTCCCGAGAACTTTTCTCCCGGAAAAATATTTTTTGATGAACTCACAAAGGAAAGCGATAAATATAATGCTACCGACAATTTATTTGCAGGTTATATGATGGTGGATATTCCTATAAATCAGTTCAGGTTTATAATAGGCGGCAGATATGAATTTTCCGAACAAAAAATTAATACACTCGGTGTAGTCGGCGAACCAATTAAAAACAATCTTGAAAACAAAGATATTTTGCCGTCATTAAATATTGTTTATCAGGTAAACGATAATATAAACATCAGAGGAGCATATACTCAAACAGTCTCAAGACCCGAGTTAAGAGAAATCGCACCATTCTCATATGTTGATTTCGTCTCAGGTATTCTTGTATTTGGAAATTCTACGGATTTACATCGTTCACTTGTCAGAAATTATGATTTAAGATTTGAAATGTTTCCCTCAGGCAGTGAGCTCGTATCTTTAAGTTTATTCTATAAACAATTTGATTCACCGATTGAAGACGTCTTCCTTTCAACTTCAACAAACAAATTAAAATCTTTTAAGAATGCAGAAGGCGGCGCAAACAACCTTGGAGTAGAATTTGAAGTAAGAAAGAATCTTGGTTTTATTACTAACAAATTATCTGATTTATCTTTCACAGGAAATATAACCATAGTAGGCTCATCAGTTAATCTCGAAGGAACAGGCTCTGTTGCCACTAAAAAAGAAAGAAGAATGCAGGGACAATCTCCATATATGATAAATGTTGGATTGTTTTATGATAACTTAGCTCTTGGATTAAATGCTAACCTCGTTTACAATAAATTCGGAGACAGGATTTCTGAGGTTGGTTTAAGCGGCTATGAAGATGTTTATGAAAAAGGAGTTGACCAGATTGATTTTTCATTGTCAAAGAAATTATTAAAGAATTTTGAAATTAAATTTTCAGTAAGAGATTTATTGAATCAGGACAGGATATTTACACAAAAAGTAAATGACGAAGATAAAACAATCAGAAGAATTCGTTCAGGAAGTAATTTTGCAATAACTGTATCTTATAAATATTGAATTTAATAACCCAAAAAATAAAAAAGGAGAATTAAAAAATGAAAAAACTTCTATTATTAGTCGTTTTTCTTTTCAGTGTCGCAGGAGCATCATTAGCTCAGACTTATGACTCAACGACATTAAACAACAACAACATTACATCGAATGTAACACTTAACGCAGGTACAAGATATATTTTGAAAGGCTTTGTTTATGTAAAAGCACCTGCAACATTAACTATTCCTGCCGGAACAGTTATCTATGGTGACAAGGCTACCACAGGCACTCTTATTGTAGAAAGAGGAGCAAAGCTCAACGCAAACGGTACAGCCAATCAACCAATAATATTTACAAGCCGTTTAGCACCCTTACAAAGAGGTCCCGGTGACTGGGGCGGAATTATTCTTCTTGGTAAAGCGAGAATCAATACCGTTAGCGGTGCAGATACTGCAGCAATTGAAGGTTTGCCCGGAACAATTGCTCCTGCTTATTATGGCGGTCAGGATGATAACGATAACTCAGGTGTTTTAAGATATATGAGAATCGAATTCCCCGGCATCAATTTAACCGGTGTCAGCGGTAACGAAATTAACGGCTTAACTATGGGCGGTGTTGGAAGAGGAACAATAACTGAATACATCCAGGTTAGCTATTGCGGTGACGATTCTTTTGAATGGTTCGGCGGTACTGTAAACGGTAAATACTTAATTTCCTACAAAGGTGTTGACGACGATTTTGATATGGATAACGGATTCAGAGGCAGATTACAATTCTTACTCGGAATTAAAGATTCAAACATTGCAGACGTCAGCGGCTCTCACGGCTTTGAAGTTGATAACAATGCTAACTCACCAAATAACTTCAACGGACCAAGAACTCAGCCTTTAATTTCCAACGCTACTATGATTGGACCGAAAAGAGATACCAGTTCAGTTGTAAATCCTAATCACAAAAGAGGTTTCCATATAAGAAGAAACATGCTTGGAAGCTGGTATAACTCAGTTATTATGGGTTATCCGGATGCAATGCTCTTTGACGGAAGCGGTGTTGGTAATGCTTGTTTCGGTGATACAGTACAAATAAGAAGTATGCTTTATGCAGGTAACAAAGGCGGTTTCAAAACTACTAACACAGGTTCAAACTTCACAGATGCGACCGCATGGATAAATACCGCTGCTTTTAATAATAGAGTATTCGCTTTAAATTCACAGGTTTTACTTACAAATCCTTATGGTTATGCAAACGGTAACTGGACTCCTCTTGCAGGTTCACCTGCTTTGACAGGCGGTAACTTTACATATCCTAATCTCTCTGATCCTTATTTCACTTCAACAACTTATGTCGGTGCTTTTGCTCAAGGCTCGGATTGGACTGCTACATGGTCACAATTCAGCCCCGAAACATATACAATCGGAATTAAACAAATTGCTTCCGAAGTTCCTCAGGCATTTACTTTAAAACAAAACTATCCGAATCCTTTCAATCCTTCAACAAAGATTAATTTCGCACTCCCGAAAGCCGGAATAGTTACTTTAAAAGTTTATGACATCACAGGAAAAGAAGTAGCAAATTTAGTCAATCAGAATCTTAGTGTCGGTACTTATGAATATGATTTCAACGCTTCCAATTTAACATCAGGTATTTATTTCTATACTTTGAAAACAGGTAACTTCACCGAAACCAAGAAAATGATGCTCGTAAAATAGACCCTTTATAAACTTCTATTCATATTTCCCCTGAGAGCAGGTTTTCCCGCCTGCTCTTTTTTTATGTTTTAACCTTATTATTATACAATAAATAATGATTTTTTTTTGTATCTTATAATGAGTCTAAAATATTTCTATAGAACCGTAAATTGAAAAAATCCAATAAATTCACTGCGTTATTCATTGTTTTAACCTTTTTTCTGCAATCGGAACTAAGTTCTCAGCAGTTAAATCTGACTTCTCAACTGCAGCAAATTAAAAATTCTTACAATGTTGTTGGAATGTCTGTCTGCGTTGTGAAACAAAATTCGCTTGTGTATTCAGGAAATTTCGGTTTAAGGGATATAAACAGAAATCTTCCTGTTGATGACAGTACATTATATAGGATAGCGTCAATTTCAAAATATTTTACGGCGGCTGCTCTAATGAAACTGTATCAGCAGGGGTTATTCAATCTTGATGCCGATGTGAGCACATATCTCGGATATAGCTTAAGAAACCCTTATTATCCAAATGATATTATTACTATAAGAAAAATTCTCTCTCATACGGCGAGCATAAGAGACGGCTCCGGCTATAACACTTTTCTAAATGCAAGTTACAGTCAAAATCCTCCCCCGGCTTTACAGCAGCTTATAACACCTTCAGGCTCATATTATTCTTCCGATATGTTCAGCTCATCAAAAGCTCCTTCAGATAATTATTTTACTTATGCAAACATAAATTACGGAATTATCGGTACACTTGTGGAAAAAATATCAGGTGTAAGATTCGATATTTTCTGCAACAACAATATTTTTCAACCGTTGGGTCTAACTGCAAGTTTTGTTATAAATGATTTGCCAAACATAAACAATGTTGCAGTTCTTTACAGGAAAACTGGAGGTAATTGGGTTCCGCAGGCAGATAATTATAACGGAGTAATGCCGCCGCCGAGAAACTTATCAAATTATATTATAGGGTCAAATGCCGTTATTTTTTCCCCGCAGGGAGGTTTAAGAATAAGCGCCAGAGACCTTTCGGTAATTACGAGAACAATGCTTAACGGCGGTATATATAGCGGGACGAGAATTCTTAATGACACTACAGTTAATCTGATGCATAATCCTGCCTGGATATATAACGGTTCAAACGGAAATAACTATTACGGTGTTTTTAACACCTATTGCATAGGTAGTCATCGTACCTCTGATTTACTTCCAAATGAAATTCTCTACGGACATCCCGGAGAAGCTTATGGATTAATAAGCGATTTGTACTTTTCCAAAATTAAGAATTACGGAATTATCTTTATAACAAACGGAGGTCAATGGGGAAGCGGTAACTACAGCGGTTGGTATAATGTTGAAGAGGATGTTTTTAATGCCTGTTATAATAATCTTGACAGTTTCCTTGTTAAAATAAATCCCGGAATTCCCGGTGCGCCTTCTTTTAATTTGCTGCAAAACTATCCTAACCCTTTCAATTCTGAAACTTATATCTCTTTTGCTATTCCTGATTTAAAAACGTTACATACTGCCGAGTTGAAAATTTATGATGTTTCAGGGAAATATATATCTACCGTATTTAGCAAATCCTTCGCACCCGGTTATTATAAAATTATGTTCGATGCCCCGTTTCTTTCAAGCGGTATATATTTCTATAAATTAAATTATGGGAATTACTCGCAAACGAAAACTATGGTTCTGCTGAAATAGCTTGCAAAAATCTGTACTGAATTTTTTATATTTAATTTGTACCTTACTCAAACGTGTGTATGATAATTATAGATTTAATATACAATCTGTCTGTATTGGTGGCATTGAGTGTGATTTCCGGGTTTATAAGCAATCGCTACGATAATCATTCGTTAACCGGAAAAATTCTTCAGGGCTTGCTGTTTGGATTTGTTGCCATTGTCGGTATGTTAAATCCTTTTATCTTAACCGAAGGTATTATTTTTGACGGACGCTCTATTGTTATCAGTTTATGTACTCTCTTCTTTGGACCCGTATCAGGTCTGATTTCCTCCGTACTGACCATTCTTTTCAGAATCTTTTATATAGGCGGCGACGGAGCTCTTATGGGCACCCTTGTTACTGCCTCTTCTTTTGTTATTGGTTTATATTTTTATTATCAGAGAAGAAAAAATAACACTAAATTATCTAAACTAAAATTATACATTTTCGGATTAATTGTAAATGGCGTTATGATGATTTTTGTATTTACCCTGCCGGGTAAATATATTCAGGAAACATACAAAATTATAACCGTAACAGTTTTAGGGCTTTATCCTTTAATAACAATTCTTATTGGTAAAGTGCTTTCCGATCAGGAGGACCTTATTGAAAGAGACAGGGTATTTAAAACATTAATTGGAAATTTACCCGGCTTTGCATACAGATGTAATAATGACAAAGACTGGACTATGACTTTTATAAGTGAACAATGCACTGAAATTACAGGATATACACCCGAAGAATTTCTTTACAATAAATCCGTTTCGTTTAATGACATAATTACTGATGAATATAAAGATTTACTTTGGAATAAGTGGCAGGAATTGCTCCCCAAAAAGAAAATATTTGAACACGAATATCCGATAACTTCAAAAACAGGCAAAGAAAAATGGGTGTGGGAAAGAGGAAAGGGCGTTTACTCTGATACCGGTGAGGTTTTATATCTTGAAGGATTTATTTTTGATATTACTAAAATTAAACGGGACGACATAATTCAGCAGATGCAATATTCGGTTGCAAATGCTATTGTTCATTCAAAAACATTGAACGAGTTATTGCAGGTTGTAAAAGCCGAATTAAGTAAATTAATTGATACAAATAATTTTTTTGTTGCTTCATATAACAGCAAAACTGATACTCTTAAACAACTAATCTGGGTTGACGAAAAAGACCAATATAACGAATGGAAAGCGGAAAACTCCCTTTCAGGATTTGTTGTAAAAAACGGAAAAACTTTACTTATCAAAAAACACGAAATTGAAGAATTTGACCGGACAAATAATTTAACTCCTATTGGAACACCTTCGGAATGTTGGCTCGGAGTTCCTCTGAAGATTGATGATAGAGTACTCGGTGTAATTGTTGTTCAAAGTTATAATGATATTAACGCTTACGATAAGTCAAGCGCGGATCTGCTTGAAATAATTGCAAATCAGCTGAGTATTTATATAGAAAAAAGAAAAGCTGACGAAGAGCTTATTATTGCAAAAGAAAAAGCAGAAGAGAGTGATAACCTTAAAACAGCTTTTCTGCAGAATATGTCTCACGAAATAAGGACACCTCTTAACAGCATTCTTGGATTTTCGCAATTATTAAATGATGAAAATATTGTGACAGAAGAAGTAAAAGCATATTCCGGGTTTATTCAATCAGGAGGAAAGAGACTCCTGAAACTGATTGACGATGTGATTGATATTTCAAAAATTGAAGCGGGAAAGGTGAGTCCTGATTATTCGCCTGTAAACATTCCCGGACTCGTGAACGAAGTAATAAATCAGTTTATATTAACCGCCAAATCACATAATAACGAATTAAAACATACGAATCTTTCAGAAAAAGATGAGCTTGTGATAATGTCGGATTCACAGAAATTACATCAGGTCTTAACAAATCTGATTAACAACGCTTTAAAATTTACACGCAACGGTAGTGTTGAAGTCAAGTACGAAATATTAAACAACGAATTAAATTTTTCGGTAGAAGATACCGGGCAAGGAATTTCGAAAGATCACATTAATAAAATATTTGAGAGGTTCTATCAGGCAGATATGTCTCTTTCAAGGGGATTTGAGGGAACGGGCTTAGGTCTTGCAATTTGTAAAGGGCTTGTGGAAGTAATGAACGGTCGAATCCGGGTTGAGTCCCAAATTGGCAAAGGAACAACTTTTTATTTCTCTATTCCTTATAAACCGGCAGACGGAAAAAACGAGGAGAAAAGTACCGATGATGTTGTACCAATATCAGGAAAAATAGTTCTGATAGCCGAAGACGACGATTCAAGCTATAAGTTTATTGAAATGCTTTTGAAAAAAGAAAACATTAATGTGTTGAGAGCTGTTAATGGAATTGAAGCATTGGAAATTTGCAAAAGAAGAAATGATATATCACTTATACTTATGGATATTAAAATGCCTAAAATGAACGGAATTGATGCCACCAGAGAGATAAAAAAACTCTATCCCGGACTTCCAATCATTGCACAAACAGCTTACGCTTTCAGCAGTGACAAGGAGCTTGTATATGAAGCCGGTTGTGATGACTATTTAACAAAGCCTATCCAAAAAACAGAACTTTTTCAATGTATAAATAAATATTGATTTTAAAAACACAGGGAAAAACAGAAAAAACTAAAAAACCAAAGTATGATAATTCTCGTAGATATGGATGATGTCCTTGCCGATTTTGACGGCGAGATGTACAGACTCTGGAAAGAAAAACACCCCGAAAAATTTATCGTTCCTCCGGCTGAGAGAAAAAATTTTTATCTCAGAGAAGAAATGCCCGAAGAATATGGGGATTTAATAAAAGAAATTTATTCTGCTCCCGGCTTTGTAAAAAATCTTCCGGAAATTCCCGGAGGAGTTGAAGCAATAAAAGAAATTCGCTCTCTCGGGCATACAGTTTTTATTTGTACAAGCCCGTTAATCCTCTTCAGAAACAATGTTCTCGAAAAATTTATTTGGGTTGAAAAACATCTCGGAGAAGACTGGACCCAAAAATTAATTCTTTCAAGAGATAAAACATTGATTAAAGGTGATATACTGATTGATGATAAACCCGAAATAACCGGAGTTCAAATTCCGGAATGGGAACATATAATTTTTGACCGCTCATACAACAGACACGTTAACGATAAAAAAAGAATATCAGGCTGGAAGTCGAGAAAAGAAGTATTAGGGTTTTGATATCAGAGGAATATAATTTTGGTTTATAAAATTTATATGATATCTCTCGTGTCCCGCTAATGAAAATAATAGCCCGTGAACAGTAATTTCATAGTCATTTACATATCCTCTTTGCATTAATTCGTGGTCATCAAATCCTTTAAACAATAATATATCCGCGGCTCTTAACAGCAATAACTCTTCCTTAAGTTCCTTTAACGAACGCCTGAAAAACCTTCCGTTTTTAACATAATCATCCTGATCATATCCGGGAAGCATTTGCTTGTCTCCTCTTGATATTCTTATTGCTCTTGCAACAAAAAGTCTTTCATTGTCCAGCAGGTGTCCAATCATCTCCTTTAGTGTCCATTTTCCAAAAGCGTAGGTTTTATTTGAATCTTCTTCCGTAAAGAGTGATAAGATTTCCTGCAGCTCCTGTGATTGTTCGCTCAGAATGTCTATTAAATTACCCTCTTTTACAAGACTGATATACTCCGCAAAAAACTCGGGATATTCTTCTTCAAATGGTTTTCTGTTTAGCATAGGCAAAATTTAGTTACTTTAAAATAAAACATTTTTTATTAAATATAAAGTTATCAGTAATTTTAATTTTTGAATAAAAGCGAACCGTCTCCATAGCTTAAAAATCTGAAATTATTATTTATTGCATATTCGTAAACCTTTTTCCAGTCCTCTCCTATAAATGCCGCTACTAATAATAATAATGTGCTTCCGGGTTGATGAAAATTTGTAATCAAAGCATCAACAACTTTAAATTCGTATCCCGGAACTATAATTATTCTTGTTTCTCCGTTTAGACTTTCAAGTTCGTTTTCAAGCATATATTCGCGAATAGCTTTAAAAGCAGTTTCAGCAGGAATTTTTTCTCCGCTCTGATTATATGGTATCCATTGCTCTATAAAAAAATAATTCTCCTTTGCTTTTCCGTTTAAAATCTCAAGCCCCGCATAATATAATGATTCAAGAGTTCTCATTGTTGTAGTCCCTGTTGATATTACCTGTCTCTCACCTCTGTTAATTATAGATTCAATAACTTCCTTTGATACCGAAAAAAACTCAGGATGCATTTCGTGCTTGGTTATGTCATTTCCCCCGATTGGTTTAAAAGTTCCGGCTCCAATATGCAATGTCACCGGTAATATCTCTATGTTTTTTTCTTTAATGCGGTTTATTACAGCATCCGTAAAATGCAGCCCCGATGTTGGAGCCGCTACCGAACCATTTACATCGGCATATACAGTCTGATATCTTAATGCATCTTCTTCTTCGTCTTCTCTCTTTATATATGGAGGTAATGGTATTTTCCCGAGTGATGTTAAAATATCTCCAAACGTAAAGTCTTCCGGCAACCAGGAAAATTCAACCTCTGAGTATTCGGTGCCGGCTTCGTTCCTTTGAGCAGTAATATTAATTTTTTCTCCGTTTACCGTAATTTCGGTTTGTAATCTTCCTGATTTCCATTTCGATGCGTTGCCTACGAGACATTGCCATTTAACACTTCTTTGCTGATTTAGAGATTTCCCAATATTTGAAAGCCCTTCCGCAGGCTCGAGGCAAAATATTTCGATTTTTGCTCCGGTTTCCTTGTGAAAAATTAATCTCGCCCTTACAACTCTCGTATTGTTAAATATCAATATTGAATCATAAGGCAAAAAATTTTGAATATCTTTAAAAATGGATTCGGAAATTTGCCTGTTCTTATAAACCAGCAGCTTAGATTGCTCTCTGCTTTTCAGCGGATAGAACGCTATTTTATCCTCCGGAAGTTCGTATGAATAATTTTCAAGATTTAACATTGCGTAAACTACTGAATTTTATAGAAATAATAAATATATAATTTGCTATTGCAGATTGATTTTAGAAATATTATCTTTGTGGGTACTTGATTTTTGATCTTTGGCTTTTAGTTTTACTTTTACAGATTTATCTCCCTCATCGGGAATTCCTGCAAGTAACACAATCCAATCCAAAATTTCGTAGTGCGAGTTTTTAAAAATATTGTTTAATTTACACAAGAAAGGAATTTCTACAAAATGGAAAAAGGAACTGTTAAGTGGTTCAACAGTACCAAGGGTTTCGGATTTATTACCAGAGATGGCAAATCCGACGTATTTGTACACTACAAATCAATCATCGGCGAAGGCTACAAATCTCTTAATGAGGGAGATAAAGTAGAGTTTGAGATCGAAGACGGTCCCAAAGGTCCCCAGGCAGCGAATGTTACAAAAACAGCATAGTTTTACTTGGACTTTATCACTGAAAAGGTCGCTTCGGCGGCCTTTTTTATTTATAGACCTTCATTTTTTTATCAGTTTGATAAACAATTCCCGCCCTGCTCTTGGCTTTATTGAATTGTAACACAAATCCATAACCTCTATACCAAAATATAGCTCGAAATATTTTAGGTATTCATCTTTCGTCCCGCCGTATGGCGGAGAATCCTTTCCAAATTCGTGATTAAATAATACTCCTATTAATTTCCCCCCCGGATTTAATAATTCTGCTGTCTTTCTTGCATATTCGGCTCTCAACTTCCGGTCTAATGAGCAAAAGAACGTCTGCTCTGCTATTAAATCATACCTGCCCTGATGGCTAAAGTAGTCTTCACATATTAAATTTTCCTCAGGAAATCCCGGCTCCCTTTCCTGAAATTGTTCTAATGCTTTCCTTGCTATATCTAATACATATACATTGCTAAAACCTTTCTTATGTAAATATTCCGCTTCGTATCCGTTTCCGCTTCCCGGGATAAGAATCTTTAAAGAAGTATCTTTCAAACCGTCGAAATATTTTTTCAACGCCGGAGCTGCATATCCTATATCCCAGCCTGTCTCGCCAATATGATATCTGCTTTCCCAGTAATTTTTGTCAAGTTTGTTCATATTGCAAAATAACAGCTATAGATGTAAAAATCATTGCAATTTCCTTGACATTACCAATAATACCATATATATTTATGGCATAAATAATAATAGTATGTTTAAAACAAGTTCATATTTCTTTATTCCGCGGGAAGGAACAGACTACGCCGATATTTTCAGGCGCGTCAGAATTATGCCGCTGTATTCCTTTCCGCATTTTAAGGATTTTAATCCGAAAATAACGGTTCATAAAAATCGTTTCTTTGCTCACATTGATTTTGACGCATTCTATGCCCAGGTCGAGCAAAGAGACAGTCCTAAACTACGCGGAAAGCCCGTATCCGTTGGCGGCTCGCCCGACGGTAAAGGAATAGTAATGACCGCTTCCTATGAAGCCCGCGCACTTGGCATTGATACTGCAATGAGTGTATGGCAGGCAAAGAAAATCTGTCCCGGACTTATTTCTGTTCCCTGCTACGGTCCCAAATATGAAGATATAATGGAAAATATTCAGGAGGGATTGAAGCAAATTGTACCTGAAGATTGCATTGAAAAATACAGCATAGATGAATGTTTTGTGGATATTACACCGGTTGTAAAAAATTTTGATGATGCAATGAAGGTTTGCAGGGAAATTAAATATTCAATCAAGCGAAAAGAAAATCTTACCGCTTCGGTTGGGTGCTCCTGGAACAAGAGCTATGCTAAAATGGCAACTAAGCTTGATAAACCTGACGGTCTTACGGTAATCTCACCCGAATTTCAACATCGCCTTCTTTCGCTTCCTGCTAAAAAACTTTGGGGAATAGGAACACGTATTGAAAGGAGGCTAAATGTTATGAATATTTTTACTGTTGGAGATCTGGCAGATGGAGATGAATACAGACTTAAAAAAGAATTTGGAATAAACGGTGTTGTGTTTCGAAAAATGGCTCGGGGCGAGGATACATCGGAAATCTTCAGGAAAACCGTTCATGAAAAATCGCTGAATCATCATCACACACTTTCGGAAAATATATATAAAAAAGATGATGTAATTACCGAAATCCGCCGAATCGCCGAATATATTTGCAGGAAACTTCGTTCGAAATCTCTCGTTGCAGGTGCATTATGGTTTGTTATCAGATACGACAATCTCAAATATGCGGGTGGAGAAATTAAACTTCGCTCTCATACAAATGATGACAGGGAAATTTTTACGCACGCATTGGAAATTTTCAAATCGCTTCCTCATCCCAACGAAACATATAAAGCCCGTATGCTCGGAATGACAGTTTTCTCCCTGCATCAAGACCCGTTCAGAGAAAATCTTGACCTCTTTGAAAGAAAAGTTCACCTTCCTTATTATGCGCTTGACAAGCTTAAATATAAATTCGGAGAAGGTATTATCCGTGTCGGAATTGCAACTTAGGGAGCATTTCCATTTATAATTATGATAGTTTTGATTAATTTAAAGTATGGAAAAATTTGATTATAGTATTGGCTATGGTTATGATGTTCATAAACTCGTAAAAGGCAGAAAGCTTATTCTCGGAGGAGTTGAAATTCCGCACTCCAAAGGTCTCGATGGACACTCCGATGCAGATGTCCTTTTGCATGCAATATGCGATGCTATGCTCGGAGCGGCAGGTCTGAATGATATCGGACACCAGTTTCCAAATACGGATGCGAAATATAAAAATATCTCAAGCCTTGTCTTGCTTGAAGAAACCTATAAGCTAATTTCAAAGAAAAAATGGAAAGTTGTTAATGTTGATGCTACAATAGTTCTTGAAGAACCCAAAATCTATAAATTTGCTCCTGAAATGAAAGAAAATATTTCCGGGATTTTAAAAATTAAAACTATCTCAATTAAAGCCACTACGGCGGAAGGGCTGGGCTTTGTCGGTAAAAAGCAAGGCTGTGAGGCAAAAGCGGTAGCTCTTTTACAAAAAAAATATGCTTGATTTCATACAATATATTGACACTCAACTTTTTTATTTTATTAACGTAACCTGTGCAAATCCTGTTACCGATTATGTTATGCCTTTTATTACCGATACTAAAAACTGGCACATATTTTTCTTTATTATGTGGTTTGCTATGGTTTTTAACGGAGGCAAACGCGGTAAAATAGCTGCCGTTATGATTATCGTCTGTGTGATAGTAAGCGACCAGACTTCAAGTAACCTTATTAAAAATCTTGTTGAAAGAATCCGCCCGTGTAATGCACTGCAGGGAGTTCATCTTTTGGTTAATTGTACGGGTTCGTTTTCTTTTCCTTCTTCACATGCCGTAAACCACTTTGCCGGAGCCTTTGTTCTTTCTCATTTTTTCAGGGAATATAGATTTGCAATTTATCTCGGCGCAACTTTAATGGGACTTTCAAGAATTTTTGTCGGTGTTCATTATCCTTTTGATGTTTTTGGAGGAATGATTATCGGTACACTTATCGGCTTTGTACTAATTTATCTGTGGAAATTTTTAAATAAATATCTCAAAATTGACTACCAAAAAAAACAAGTTTAATATTTTATCTCTTATTGTTTCAGGCTTTTGTATAGGTCTCGCTTTTCCTCCGCTTGACCTTTTTTTTCTGCTCTTTCCGGGTTTTGCTATTCTTATCTATAATATTTTTACTGCAGAAAAACTTTCGGAAGTCTTTAAACGCTCTTATGTAATTCTGTTCTCTGCTATGCTTATTGCCGTTTCCTGGCTCCCGATGAGCGGTATGAGAGAAAATGCCGATAGGTTTCTCATTGTAGGCGGACTTCTTACAATGATTCTCTATCCGGTTACATATATGATTCCCGTCTTATCTTTCTACTTTATTAAAAATCAGTTGAAGAAACTATTTCCCGATAATATACTAATTCCTTTTTTACTTTTTCCCCCTGTATGGATTAGCTTTGAATATCTTATGACTGCTACGGAAATCAGCTTCCCGTGGCTTACTGTAGATCGGAAGAGCGTCGTGTAGGGAAAGAGTGTAGATCTCGGTGGTC
>CALKAJ010000363.1 GCA_937983305.1 uncultured Ignavibacteriota bacterium
TCTCGCTGGATACAGTATCGTTGATTTGAATAAGGCTGATATTGATTTGATACAAGCGAGAATATCAAAACATCCTGAAATAAAAAAAGTTTTTGTAAGTAAAGAGCCGCCTTCTGAAATTAAGATTGAAGTTATTGAAAAGACTCATATTGCAATTGTTAATTTTGAAAACGAAATGATGTTAATAGATGAAGAACTTGAGCTCTTTCCTTTTAAGTATTCCGACAAACTATATGATATGCCTGTTATAAGCGGAATAAAGAAAAGTGATAAAAACTTCAGGGAAGATTTGAAAATATCTGTATATCTCCTGACTAATATAATGAAATCCGGAAGATACTTCCAGAATTTTATATCAGAAATAAGTTTTTCTGATTCTTCGAAGATTATTTTATATACGACAGACAAGGCAGTACCTATTTATCTGCCAAGACCAGAAAATATAAAAATATCGGACAATAATTATCAGACCTTACTCAAGACAAAGATAGAAGTATTTAAACAGTTTATACAAAATATTTATCCGAGAGAAAAAAATATAGAAAGCATAGACTTAAGATATTCAAATCAGGTAGTGATGAAATATAAAGTATTA
The DNA here is from genome assembly GCA_937983305.1 of uncultured Ignavibacteriota bacterium. Classification (GTDB taxonomy): domain Bacteria; phylum Bacteroidota; class Ignavibacteria; order Tepidaquicellales; family Tepidaquicellaceae; genus DSSM01. The sequence continues at coordinate 596 of CALKAJ010000363.1, forward strand.
AACCAACAAATCAGCGAATTAAAAACAACAGAGCCGTGAAAAAACAAAAACAAGAAAACGATATCATAGTAGGTCTGGATGTAGGGACTACAAAGATCTGTGTGATTGTAGCACGGGTGAAAGACGATAAAAATGTTGACATAATCGGAGTAGGCAAAGGTCCATCTTCAGGTTTACATCGGGGTATAGTAGTAAATCCCACTAAAGCCGAAGCATCAATAAGATTTGCTCTTGAAAATGCAGAGCAGAACTGCGGTACTCCAATAACTTCGGTTTCCGTAGGAGTTGCAGGGCATCATATCAGATGCATAAACACAAGCAGCGTTGTAGGTATTAATAATGCTGACAGAACAATCCATCAAAGTGATATTGACAGAATTATTGAGCAGGCAAAACTCATAAGGCTGCCAAGCGATACAACAATTGTAGATGTAATACCTCAGGAATTTATTGTAGATGACAGAGATAAATATGAAGAGCCGCCTATAGGTATGTTCGGTATAAAGCTTGAAGTCAAAGCAAATATTATAACAGGAATTCTTTCTTCGATAGAAGACCTGTCTGTTTGTGTTCAGAATTGCGGAGTTGAAATAGATGAGATAGTGCTTGAGCCGATAGCTTCATCACATGCAGTTCTTGACGACACCGAAAAGAAAGTAGGTGTAGCTATGCTTGATATTGGAGGTGGAACAACTGATGTAGCGGTATTTAAAAAGGGGGTGTTAAAATACACTGCAGGAATAGGTCTGGCGGGAAATCTTGTAACAGATGATATTGTAGAAGGACTCGGTATATTAAATGATGAGGCGGAGAAAATTAAAAAGGAATATGGATACGCACTTGTAGATGAAATACTAAATGATGATAACATAACCGTAAGAGCTTTGAGAGGTCAGATACCGAGAACAGTAAAGAAGAGTGTACTTGCAAGAATAATACAGGCGAGGATGCAGGATATATTTGAGTTATCGGCAATTGAGATAGGAAATTCCCAGATTGCAAACGAATTACACGCCGGAGTAGTAATAACAGGCGGAGGTTCGCTCGTAAGAGGTGCTAAGGAGCTTGCCGAGTACATATTAAAATCAGAAGTTAATCTTGGAACACCTCAGGGTATTTCAGGAGGATTAATAAAGGAAGTAGAAAGCCCGATTTATGCGACAGGAGTAGGATTAGTATTACACAGACTAAAGAATCTGAATAAAGGAAAGGTATCTGTGTTCAAACAGATTGATAAAACAAACAAGCAAAATATTTTCTCAAACGTGAAGAAATGGTTTGATGAATTATAAAAAACTTTATTTATGAGTTTTAAAAAAGAAAAATTTTTCATAACTTTTAACCCGAAAGGAAAATTATGCCAATCCAATTAATTCCAGAACCGGAAACATTGCCGGGAGCAAGAATAGTAGTAGTAGGAGTAGGCGGAGGCGGAGGAAACATTTTAAACTCCATGGTCTCTAAGGGTATTGACGGCGTTGAATTTATAGCCATAAATACTGATGCCCAGGCTCTTAATACAAGTTTAGCTCATAATCGAATTCAGATAGGTAAGTCTGTTACAAGAGGACTTGGCACGGGCATGAATGATGAAAAAGGTGCTCAGGCAGCAGAAGAGAGCAAAGAAGATATTTCAAAGGTATTGAAAAGTGCAGATATGGTATTTATAACCGCCGGAATGGGCGGAGGTACCGGAACAGGTGCGGCTCCCGTAGTAGCGAAAATAGCAAGATCTGTAAATGCTCTTGTTGTTGCAGTTGTAACAAAGCCATTTAATTTTGAAGGCAAACCAAGAATGATTTTAGCCGAAAAAGGAATAGAAAGACTGAAGACTGAGGTTGACAGTGTAATTGTTATTCCTAATCAGAATATTCTGAATATTATCAACGAAGAAGATTCTTCCGAAGTTGCTTTTGATTATGCAAACAGAGTATTGTATGATGCGACCAAAGGCATTTCACAGATTGTTACCAAGCACGGCGAAGTAAATGTTGACTTTGCTGATGTGAAGACAATTATGAAAGGTATGGGCGAGGCAATGATAGGAATGGGAATTGCCAAAGGTGAAGACAGAGCAAGGAAAGCAGCTGAATCTGCTCTTATTAATCCTGTATTAGACAGCATTGATATTACCAATTCAAAGTCAGTACTGGTAAATATTGTCAGCGGCAATTATAAGATGAAAGAAATCGAGTTGATTAATAAAACAATTCAGGACGTTGCAGGCGAAGAAGCAAAATACATTTTAGGAATTGCAAAAGATCCAACTATGAAAGATGAGATAATGGTTACAGTGATTGCAACCGGTTTTCCTGTAGCTGCATCATCAAGCATTACTCTCGAAACACTTATTGAAGATACATTTTCAGAACCGGATTTTGTAAAGGAAACAACTCCAACTAAGATTGAGGAAGAAATCAAAGAAGTTATAACAAGAAAAGAAATTGAACAGGAAATTGAACAGGAAATTGAACAGGATTATAAATATGAGGAGTCAACAGTTGAAGAGATTCCGGAAGAGAATATTGTTATAGAAGAAACAGCCATAAAAAATAAAAAGAGAGAACTAAACATCGGGAATGAAGGTCAGATACATTCAATCCCGACTTCAGAAAGAGATTTGAAAGCATTAGATGTGCCGGCTTACAAAAGAAGAGGAAGTTTAGAGAGTATTGATGAAGATTTAAATGAACCGGAACAGAAAAAGGAATCTTTGTCTGATGATGATATTGGTTTAGATGACTTCTCGATAAATAAGAATGTGAATTTTTTAAGAAAATATATGCAATAGATTCATACAGGTTTAAAATCGGAAAATGCGTATAATCCAAAATTATACGCATTTTTTGTTTATAACTCTTATTATAAATATTGTATATTTATTTAATGTTCTTAAAAATTTTATTATCTTGTAAGAAAAACAAATGAAATATAAAAAAACCTGTGAATGGCATTTGACGAATAACCTGATGATTGATTATCACGATAAAGAATGGGGAGTACCTTTACATAATGACAGGAAACTATTTGAATATATTACGCTCGACGCATTTCAGGCAGGGCTAAGCTGGTCAACTATAATCAACAAACGTGAAAATTTCAGGAAAGCATTTGATAACTTTGAGGCAGAGAAAATATCGAAATATGGAGACGCAAAAATCAGGAAGTTGTTAAATAATGAGGGAATAATAAGAAATAAGCTGAAAATTTATGCAACTATTGAAAATGCAAAATTGTTTTTAAAGCTCAGAAAGGAATTTGGTACTTTCGACAAATATATATGGCAATTCACTGATGGCAAAACAATAATTAATAAATGGAAGTCTCAGAAAGAGCTTCCGGCTACGAGCCCGGAATCAGACGCTATGAGCAAGGATATGAAAAAAAGAGGTTTTAAATTTTGCGGTTCAACTATCTGCTATGCATTTATGCAGGCGGCAGGAATGGTAAACGATCATATTGTAACTTGTTTTCGATATAAAGAAATTAATTCAAAAATTAAAAAATAAACATTATGAAAAAGCTATTCCTAATCTTTTCTGTATTGATTTTCATTTCAACAAGTGCTTATGCACAATTTGATGATTTACTTAAAAAAGTTACTCCGTCAGTCGGAGATTTCGACCCTACTAAGTCAATATCAACCTCAATCACCGATGCACTCCCAACTTGTAACTGGATTGTTGAACTTGAAGCAGACGAAGTAACTGAATTAAATGATTGGAATTTGAAGCCCGGTTATTTCCGCGGCAGCATTCAAAGTTACTGTTTACATGCAGGCAAGTATGGACCCTATAAAGGTTCAGGTTACTTAATTGCTCCTTTGCTTGGTTTAAGAGCTGATATAATCAAATCAATACTTGAGCGGTCTGAGTTGTATCCAAACATTCCGCAAACAGATATTCAACAATTGCTATGGTCAATCGAAGCGGGAGTGAAGTTTTCAGATTTACCTAATAATTTACAGATATCAACAAAACCATTAATTGATGTTAAGGAATTGGCAATGCTTGAAGTTAATCCTATTGCTGTTTCAGATTTACTTCCCTCAGGAGTGAAAGATGCTTTAAGTTTTTACTCGAACTTCAGAGGTCAATTAGTAAGTGCAACTACACCATTCTCTGATTTAGAAAGAACAGCTGTGAAGTTAGGGGCTCCGCCGATTGAACCCGGGGATAAGGAAGTTACAGATGGGAACTGGACATATATGAAAAACGGTTTTTTTGTTAGAACTTTTCCCGAAAGGTATGCAAAAACAAATATTGAAATATACAGACCGCTATATATTAATTTGAAGAGAGATGAAAAAAGCAGAATTATACTAATGAATGCAGATGGGCATAGTATTGAAATAGTATATGATGATGAACCCGGAAGAGATGTATTAAAGACAGAAGGCAATTCTGATTTACCAATTTGGAGAATTAAAAAAATTACTTTAAAGGGAGCAAATCCGGGAGAAGAAGAGATAATTGAAAATTCCGGCTGGATTGTAAAAGACGATGGAAATCCAATAAAAGGGAGCGGTGCAGAAAAATTTATTCCTTACCAAAGAGAAGATGACCCGACATACGGAGAATATCAGGATAGAGTAAAAAAAGTGAATCGCCATTTAAAAGATTTTGATGAATATAAAAGAGAAGCCAAATTAAACGATTTAAAAAATCAGCAAGCTGATAATTGGGCAGATTTTCATACTGTAGAAGGTTTAAGAGTTGCCACAAATCCTTTAAATAAATCAGGTCAAATGAGCTGGATAAAGAAAACTATAAAATTTACAACGGATTTATGGAATTCCTGTTCAAATGCATTGGCAGGTGATGAAGACAATCAGCCCAAAAAGTATAATAACCCCGGTTCAGTCTCAACTCCGGGAAATAACGGAAGCCAGAGACTTGGCTTATCGAACAGATGGAGAAATGAATAATTCCATAGAAAAAATAAATTAATAAGAAAATGAAAAATTTATCATTGAAAATTTTTATAATACTATCGCTATTTGTTACCGGTTTTCTTCAAGCCGATAACAAAGACAGTATTTATGTGATTACGGATACAGTCGGGTTTAAAGAAGGTTACCTGATAATCACAATAACAAAGCCTGAAGGCAACGGACCTTTTAAATCTGTTTTCTTCATTCCCGGATACACCTGTTTTCCCGTAGCCAAACTTGGGAAACATCCTTACGGACAATTGCTTGACGGACTAACGCAAAAAGGTTATTTAACATTCAGGGTTGAGAAACCCGGAATGGGAGAGAGCAAAAATACCCCTGCATGTGATTTAATTGATTTTCAGACAGAGGTAGATGCTTTTATTGCAGGCTATAAGAAGTTATTTACTTATGACATAGTTGATAAAGAAAATGTTTTTATTTTTGGCCATTCACTCGGAGGTATTGAAGCACCTATAGTAGCGCTTGAGAAACAACCAAAGGGAGTGATAGTATGCGGCACCGTTGCAAAAACGTGGTATGAATACGTATTAGAAATGTTTAGATTTCAGAACATTGCTTCCGGAGCAGATTTTATTGAAAATGAAAAACTTATGCAGGTAATGATACCAATGCTTTTTGAATATCTGGTTCAAAAGAAAACACCATTGGAACTTTCATCAAATCCGGAATATAAAAAAGCCCTTGAAGAGCAAATGGAATTCAAAGGAGGTGAGCAGATATGGTCAAGACATTATTCGTACTGGCAGGGTATTCAATCAAGAAACATAGTAGAAGACTGGAAAAATATGAATAGTGCGGTTTTAGTAATCAGAGGCGAAGGAGATTTTGAGGCGTTTTCAAATACTGACCATCAAATGATAGCAGATATTGTGAACAGTTATAACCCGGGTAAAGGGAAGTTTATATTAATCCCGAATATGGACCACGGCTTTGCAAAGGCAAAAACACCTCAGGAAAGTATGAAAAACAGGCAGGAGATTAAAGGTTATTTCCGCGATTACTTTAATCCGGTTATAATTGAAGAGACAGATAACTGGATAAAAAGTTTAGAATAACTTATCTGAAAGAATCATTTTGAGAAAAAAAATATTTATATACTCGATTAGTATTTTAATTGTTGTAACTGTTTTAATTTTTACCGGCTTAAAAATATTAGACAAGACCGGTTCAGCAGATAAAAAAAGACAACAGACTTTTAGTGTAAAAATTACAAATATAGAAAAAGGTGCTGTTTCAAAAAAACTCTCTTTAACCGGAGAAATAATTCCAATTCAGCAAACAAATATCTATTCAAGAGTAAATGGCAATATTCAGAATATTTATACGGATATTGGACAGTACGTAGGCAAGGGAAAATTGCTTGCGGTAATTGATAAAAGCCAATATCAACAAACTCTGAAGCAAACTGAGAGTGTGATGAATCAAAACACAGCGACGGTTGAGAATAATACCTTAAATTATGACAGATTGCAGAAATTATTTGAAAAAGGACTTACAACACAAAGTGACCTTGATAATGCATTAACAACATTAAGAGTTTCTCAGGCACAGTATGAAGCGTCGAGAGCAAATTATCTGAATGCGAAACTCCAGTTGAGTTATTGCAATATTACTGCTCCGTTCGGAGGTTATATAACTAAAAGACTTTTGGACAGGGGTGCATTGGTATCTGCTCAATCAACAACGCAAAATATGATATTTGTATTGTCGGATATCAGTAAACTTAAAATTATTGTAAATGTACCTGAAAAAGAATTGACTGAAATTCAAAAGATTCGGCAAGTGGAAATCTCAACGGATGCATATCCCGGTGAAATATTTACCGGATATTTTAAAACTATTAGTCAGGCAGTTGACCCGGCTTCAAGAACAATGCCTGCAGAAATAAATTTTGATAACAGAGAAGGATTGCTTAAACCGGGTATGTTTGCGAGAATTGAAGCTATTATTGAGAAGAGAGAGAATGCAATGCTGTTACCAAATCAATGTGTCTTAAAAGATGAAAAAGGCAGATTCGTATTTACAATAAATCAAGAGTCAACAGCTGTGAAAAAATATGTTGAAACAGGGCTTGAGGAAAACAATAAAATTGAAATAATATCCGGAATTAATGAAGACGAAAAAATAATTTCAACCGGTCAGGAACTTGTTAAAGAAAATTCAAAAGTAAAAATTATTAACTGAAATGTGGCTAACCCGTCTGGCGCTTAAATATCCTATCACAACCTTAATGGCTTCTCTTGCCGTTTTAGTTCTCGGCATTGTTTCTTTTTTTCAGCTGCCAATAGATATGCTTCCCGATATTCAAATACCAAGCGTAACAACAATAACGAATTACAACGGAGCAGGTCCTCTTGATATGGAACAAAGCGTAACGATTCCAATTGAAAGAGCAGTTAGTTCAACAAGCGACGTAAATTATGTCCAATCGTCCACGAGAGAAGGTGTTTCTCAGGTGAGGATTTATTTTGATTGGGAAGCAGATACAAAAACTGGACTGATTGATGTTATTCAAAAAGTAAACAGGGTTTATAATCAATTGCCTGCCGGTGTTTCACAACCTCTTGTATTAAGATTTGATGTTACAAATATTCCTGTCATTACGGTGGCATTAAGCAGTGATATGGATGAAAGAGATTTATATGACCTTGCTTATAATACAATTGAGCCGCAGCTTGAACATCTTCCCGGAGTGGCATTCGCACAGGTTTCCGGCGGAAAAATCAGAGAAATTCAAATTACGGTTGACAGGAATAAACTTGAGGCATCAAATTTAAGTGTTCAGGATGTTTTCAGAGCGGTTCAATCATCAAATCTGATATTACCTTCAGGTGATATAAAAACCGGAATATTTGATTTTTCTCTAAAAACAGAAAGTCAGTTTGAAGTTGTGGAGCCGATTGGGGATGTAATAATAAAAAACACGAACAACGTCCCAGTCAGAGTGAGAGACGTAGCAAGAGTTGAAGATTCTTATCAGGAACAATCTCAAATTATCAGAACGAACGGGAAAAACGGAGTTATTCTCAGAGTTCAGAAAACACCGGGTGCTAATACGGTAGATGTTGTAAATAATATTAATAATGCACTAAAGAATCTGAGGGATGTTCCTTCAAATGTTAAAACATCAACAGCATTCGATCAGAGCCAGTACATAAGGGATTCAATAGCAGAATTGACAAGGGAAGGTTCCTTAGGGGCATTACTTGCAATAATTGTAATTATTGTGTTCTTAAGAAATCTAAGAAGTACGGTTATTATCTTTGTAGCAATACCATTATCAATTTTAGTAACTTTCATTTTTTTCAGGTTCAGTGACATTTCTTTGAATATTATGACCCTTGGAGGGCTGGCACTTGGAGTAGGAAGGCTTGTTGATGATTCGATTGTAGAGCTTGAAAATATTTCCCGTCATTATACGGATATGGTTAAAACCGGTAAGTCGAAAATGCAAGCCACACTTGAAGCAGCTCAGGAAGTTGCATCGCCGATTTTTGTATCAACTCTGACAACAGTGATTGTGTTTTTGCCTGTGATTTTTTTAACCGGTATTTCGAAGTTACTCTTTATTCCGCTTGTAATTACAATTTCTGTTGCCTTGTTCGCTTCTTTTTTTGTATCAAGAACAGTAACTCCTTTACTATGCTATAAAGCATTAAAAGGAGAGAGAGAAGTACAAAAAGATTCTAAAAAACTTTCAGACAGAATTCAGATTACAACAAAAAATATTCTTGACAGCATAGATATTTTTTATGTAAATGTTTTGCAAAAGTCACTCAAAAATAAATATAAAGTTATTGGAGGCATTGTTGTATTTTCCGTTCTTTCTTTCTTCCTTTTTAGCTTTATAGGAACCGAGTTTTTTCCTGACCAGGACGAAAATCAATTTACGGTTCAGGTCAGAATGCCGGTAGGAACCAGAATTGAAGAAACTCAAAAGTTTGTTATGAGAGTTGAGAAAATGATTCAGGATTCCATTCCGGAAGCATCGAATATTATTTCAGATATCGGAGTTCCGGGTGCAAGAAGCGGCAGTTTATTTGGCGGAAATGCAGGAAGTCACAGTGCAAATGTACAGGTATCATTAGTCCCCGGACACGATAGGGATAGAAGTGTTTTCGAGATTATGGATTATATACGCCCAAAATTAACATCTCTTCCGGGAGCTCAGGTTTATATTAACCCGGGTGGATTTTTAAGATTTCTCCTGAATTTTGGTTCTTCAGCACCAATTGATGTTGCCATACTTGGTTATGATTTTAATCAATCAGAAGAAATTTCCAAAAAAGTATATGATATTATACGTTCTGTGCCAGGAGCAGTGGATGTAAGAATCAGCAGGGATAATAATCTGCCTGAGGTAAGAATTTCCATAGACAGAATGAAAGCAGGCATAATGGGAGTAAGTACATCGCAAATTGCAAACACAATTGCAACTTCAATTAACGGCTCTGTTGCTTCGATGTTTAGTGACCCGAATACAGGTAATCAATATAACATTTTAGTAAGAATGGGAGAGGATTACAGAAATCAACTTGAAGACTTAAAAAAATTAACTGTTACAAACAGCTCGGGTAAACAGGTTCAGTTAGTAAATTTAATTAATATATCATTAACCCGCTCTCCTGTTCAGATTGACAGAAAGTATCAGGAAAGGCTTGTTGATGTAACGGCAAATGTTTCGGGGAGAGACTTGGGAAGTGTTGCTGATGAAATTAAGTTGAAACTTGCAGAGGAACTTGATGTCCCTGCCGGTTTTGATGTTCAAATAAGCGGGAATGTAGAGCAGCAGCAAAAAACATTCAGCTCTTTAATTCTTGCATTTGGACTTGCAATAGTGCTTGTTTATATGGTGATGGCATCACAATTTCAGTCACTAATAGATCCGTTTATAATTATGTTTTCTGTACCGTTGGGGATGGTTGGAGTTGTATGGATGCTGTTTTTCACCGATACATCTTTATCAGTTACATCATTTCAGGGAATAATTGTAATGGTTGGAATTGTGGTTTCAAACGGAATATTACTGATAGATTATACTAACAAGTTAAGAAAAGACGGTATGGAATTGAATGAAGCAGTACTTAAAGGCGGGAGAACAAGGTTAAGACCGATATTTATGACAACATTTGCGACAATACTCGGATTAATTCCAATGGCAATTGGAATTGGCGGAGAATCATCTCAAGGTCCTCTTGCAATTGCTGTTATAGGCGGGTTGACGGCTTCAACATTCTTAACATTGATA
>CALKAJ010000364.1 GCA_937983305.1 uncultured Ignavibacteriota bacterium
TCCGAAGACTTTGTGAGGCTGTATTTTCACACAGGCTCTGGAGCTTAGGAAGGAGGGGGAAAAGAGATTAGAATCGCTGAAAACACAGATTTTGCGGATTTTCACAGATTTTTTTAACTCTGTAATAGAAATGAGATGTTTTTTTCGACTCCGTTAGGAGTCGTACGTTTGTAGAAAAGAGATGTCATCTCTACAAACGTATGACCCCTATGGGGTCAGCTATCGGGGTATTTTCAGGCTACAAACATAGCACCCCGACGGGGTGCAAACATCGTAATAAAGCAATCCCGAAGGGATTGAATGTTTGTAGAAGTAATAATCTTTTGCTACAAACATAGCACCCCGACGGGGTGCGAACATCGAATGGAGCAATCCCGAAGGGATTGATGAATGTTATTTGAAATGAACTGAAAATGGAATAATGAATTAGTATATTTGAAACTTATGATTGCACTTGATAAAATATCCGTAGCATTTGGTGCACGGGATTTATTTAAAGATGTGAGGATTCGATTCGGTTTAAAGGAAAAAGCCGCTGTTGTCGGCTCAAACGGAACCGGCAAATCAACTCTTCTGAAAATAATTGCAGGAATATATGAACCTGACAGCGGTACGGTTGTAAAATCAAAACATACAACCGTAGGATATTTGCCTCAGGAAACAGTTGTTCTTTCAGGTAAATCTCTTTACGATGAAGTATATTCCTCCGCGGGAGACATAAGGCAAATTCAAAATGAAATTTCGGAAATTGAAACAGAGTTGAAAGAATTCGAAGACCAAACCTCCGAAGATTATCTCGATTTAATTCAGGAGCTTCACGATTTACAGGTAAGGTTTACGCTGCTTGAAGGTTATCAGCTGAATGCGAAGGTAGAAAAAATACTGAAAGGACTTGGATTTTCAGACAGCGATTTCGAAAGGCAGACGGAAGAATTTTCAGGCGGCTGGCAAATGAGAATAGCACTTGCGAAACTTCTTTTGCAAAATCCGAATGTACTTCTGCTTGACGAGCCGACAAACCATCTTGATATGGATTCGCTCGTATGGCTTGAGAATTATCTGAAATCGTACAGCGGAATAATTATACTTGTCTCACACGACAAAAAATTTCTTGACAATCTTGCAACAAGAACCATCGAGCTGTCAAACGGAGAAGTAAACGAATATGCCGGAAATTATTCTTATTATAAATCCGAAAAAGAAAGACGCCGTGAGCTGGCAGAAAATCAAATCAAGAACAGACAGAAGTATATAAAAGAGCAGGAAAAATTTATCGAACGTTTTCGTTACAAAGCAACAAAGGCAAAAGCGGTTCAAAGCAGAATTAAGATGCTTGAAAAACTTGATGAAATTGATATTGAAGAAGAGGAAAGTTCCGTCAGATTTACTTTCCCGCCTGCAACTCACAGCGGTAAGGTAACATACACAATAGACAACCTGAAAAAATCTTACGACGGGAAAAATTATGTACTTGATGGAATTGACCTGGTAATTTCACGCGGAGAAAAAATTGCACTCGTAGGGGCTAACGGAGCGGGAAAATCAACGCTATCAAGGATTATGGCAGGCATAGAAAATTTTCAGAGCGGTAAGGTTGAGCCCGGGCATTTTGTTGAGACAAAATATTACGCACAAAATCAGGCGGAAGAGCTCAATTCCGAGATGACAGTACTTGAAACAATGGAATCAGCATCAACATCGGGTGAAGTGCATAAGAGCTTAAGAACAATTCTCGGAGGATTTTTATTTCACGGAGATGATGTGTTTAAACCGGTTGGAGTGCTTTCCGGCGGAGAAAAATCACGACTTGCACTTGCAAAGATGCTTGTGGAGCCGTCAAACTTTCTGATACTTGATGAGCCGACAAATCATCTTGATATGCGGTCGAAAGATGTATTGATGAATGCGCTGAAAAAATATCAGGGAACGATACTCGTTGTATCTCACGACAGGGAATTCCTTGACGGATTCATAACAAAAATTATAGAAGTTAAATCCGGAAATATTAAATCATATTCCTGCACGGTGAAAGATTTTTCGGATATGAAAGAAAATGAGCTTAAAGAAAAAAAATTATTTGATAATCATATTGAAGATATAAAAGAAGATGTAAATGATAAAAATGATTTAACACCATACGAGCGCGGAATTGAAATGAAAAAGCGGAAGAAGGAATTGACGAAAGAAATGACTCCCATTAAGAAGAAAATATCGGAAATCGAATCCGATTTATTAAAAAATGAATCCCGGAAAACCGAAATTGAAAAGGAAATGAGTTCGGAAGATTTTTATAAAATTGCAGAGAAATCAGTTGATTTAAAAAAGGAATATTCCGATATTTTGGAAAATTTAGAACGATTAAATAAAGCTTGGGATATTGAAACAGAAAAGCTTAATATTTTGTTAAATCAAATATCTAATATTAACTAATTTAAAAGGAAAAATAATGAAAAAAGTAATCGGACTTTTTTTAGCTCTTGCAATGATAACATCTTTTGGTACGAACCTGCTTTTTGCGGGAGACCCCGATAATGTTACTAATAAATTTGAAATTAAAACAATTAAGAAAGACAGACTTTTAAAGGACTACGAACTAAAGAAAGATGAGTTCGAGGTAAGGACAGGTAAAAAACTTATTGATGTCTATATGGATTTTCAGCTTGGCGTAGGCTCAACAAATGCAACAATTGGTAATGCACTTGGAACCGGAACTTATAACACGGAATCAAAAATCGGCGTGAAAACAGGCGGCGTCATCAGCATTGCTATCAGAGATTTATTCAGTTTTACTACAGGAATTGAATTAAACGGAAAACAATTTTCATTTACACCTCCTCAGAATGATACAGCCGCAAATAACGCTTTTCAGAGTGCAAAAAATATTCTTTCCGGTACTTATATGAATATTCCTCTTTATATTAATGTCGGCGGAATGATATCGGAAGATGTCGGGCTTACTTTCTACGGCGGTCCATATCTCGGTTTCAGAGTTAACACTTCAACAATTGCCGAAACAGGTTTCAAAGATTTTGATTTAGGAATATCAGGTACACTTACAGGAAACTATGTGGTTGCTTATCCGCTTAGTATCTTACTTGGTGTCAACTTTCAGTTCGGCGGTTTGAATAATCTCGGCGGCTCAAAGTTTATTGATAATATTACAACACAGAATTTTACGGTATTTTCAGGTGCGAGGATTGGTTTCTAAATGAAAATCGGTGATTATAAATTAATACCGATTCAGACAGGATTGCTTAAGCTTGACGGCGGAGCTATGTTTGGAATAGTTCCGAAAACTCTATGGAGCAAAACTAATCCTGCCGATGAAAAAAACCGCATTGAAATGTGCTCAAGGTCACTTTTGCTCGATAACGGTAAAGAGAGAATTTTAATTGATACCGGTACCGGGCAAAAGCTGCCTTCCAAACTTAAAGATATTTACGCAGTTGATAACAACGAGTACACACTCGAAAAATCACTTGCGACTGCAGGTTACAGTACCGATGATATTACAACAGTTCTCTTAACTCATCTGCATTTTGACCATGCCGGCGGAAATACTTTTTTAAACGAAGAAGGAAAACCCCAGATTACATTTAAAAATGCAGAGTATTTACTGCAGTCGAAACATTTTGAATGGGCAAATAATCCAACGGACAGAGACAGAGCAAGTTTTTTCCCTGATGATTTTATTCCGCTTGCAGAGCAGGGGAGACTTAAACTTATAGAAGGCGATTATAAAATTAATGATGTAATTTCTTTACACCCTGTAAACGGTCACACAAGAAATATGAGCGTTGTAAAAATTTCAGACGGCGATGAAACACTTATTTATTTAGCCGATCTTATTGCAATGTCTTCTCAGCTTCATCTGCCGTTTATAATGGGTTATGATTTATTTCCGGTTGTTACTCTCGAAGAAAAAAGAAAATATCTTTCCGATGCAGTGAAAGGCAACTGGTCACTTTTCTTTGAGCACGACCCTTATACGGAATGTGTTAAACCCGGATTTTACAAAGATAAATATTTTATTAAAGAGAAATTTACCTTATAACCAATTTTGCACTTTTCTACTATTGACTACGCCATTGTAGTAATTTATTTGATTGGAGTTGCACTTTTCGGAATAATATCTTCCGGAAAGCAAACTTCGGCGAAGGATTATTTCCTCGGCTCAAAAAAAATTCCCTGGTGGGCTGTATGCTTTTCAGTTGTTTCTACGGAGACGAGCACACTTACATTTATAAGTATTCCCGGACTTGCATATATTACAAATATGAATTTCCTCCAGCTTGCTTTCGGATATCTCATAGGAAGAATAGTAGTTGCAGCGGTTTTCATACCGAGATACTACAGCGGGGATTTTTCAACAGCTTATGAATATCTCGGGAAAAGATTCGGCGAAGGTATGAGGAAGTATGCATCCGTTACTTTTATTATTCTAAGAATATTTGCCGATGGAGTAAGACTTTTCACAACTGCGATTCCGATTAAATTTATTACAGGGCTGAGTTACTTTGAGTGCATTGTAATAGTAGGAGTTATTACTCTGATATATTCATATATCGGAGGAGTAAAAGCCGTAATCTGGACTGATGTTATTCAGATGTTTGTATATGTGCTTGGAGCAGGTGCTTCGATTATTATTATTAATTCAATGCTTCCAAACGGCTGGAGTGATGTACTGAATATTGCAGGTGCGGCAAATAAATTTGAGATAATTAATTTTAAATTTACATCACTCGAGAACTTTTTTGCAGGACCATATAATCTTATCGGAGGATTATTGGGCGGTGCTTTCCTTTCTATGGCTTCGCACGGAACAGACCAGTTAATCGTGCAAAGATTTTTAACCTGTGATAATAAGAAGTCTTCACAAAAAGCGGTTATTTGGAGCGGCGTGATTGTGCTCATACAGTTTTTCATTTTTCTGCTTGTTGGCGTAATGCTTTATGCTCTGTATGACGGTGCGGCATTTAAAACACTGAAAATTGCCGGAGAATATATTACAAAACCCGATGAGATATTTCCGAAATTTATTATCGAATCGCTTCCGGTCGGAATAAGCGGACTTGTCGTTGCCGGACTGCTTTCCGCATCTATGTCAACACTTTCATCCGCATTTAATTCACTTGCCTCTACAACAGTTTTCGATTTATTCAAAAAATTTATTTCAAAAGAAAAAGAGCTTTTCTATTCAAGGTTAATAACTCTTTTCTGGGGTGTAGTTATAATCGGAACTGGATTGCTTTTTCAGGATGAGACATCGCCTGCCGTTGATTTTGCATTGAAGATACAATCTCTGATATACGGCGGATTGCTTGGCGTATTCCTTGTAGGTATGATTAATAAAAAAGCAACAAACCTTAATGCAATAGTTTCATACACATTTTCCATTTTAATACTTTCCTCACTGTTTCTGCTCTCGAAGTTCAATATTATTCCGTCAATAAATTTGACTTTCTTTACATTCTTTGGAGTTATAATTTCTTTAATTGTTTCATATACATTTAATTTATTTTCTCGCAAAGGGAATTGAAAGAAAATTTCGTTAATATTGCTTTTAACCTGCCTCTTGACAGTGTTTATACGTATAGTGTGCCTGAAAGCCTTGCCGCTTATGCAGTTCCCGGTGCAAGAGCAGTGGTCAATTTCAGTAACAGAATGTTAACCGGCATCATCGTTTCAACCTGCGGTAAACCCGAACTTGAAAAGCTCAAGGAAATAAAGAGCATAAAAGATTTTGAGCCGATACTGTCAAAAGAGATAATTGAATTTTCATTATGGCTTTCGAACTATTACATCGCACCAATAGGGGAGGTGCTTTATTCTTTTCTTCCGAAATCCGGCTTTGTAAAAAAACCTACAGAAAAGAAAGTAACACCTAAATATCAATCAACCGAACTTGATGAAATATTATCAAAGAATAAAATTAAATCTCCCTTGCAAATCCGATTTCTTGAAATGCTTTCGGGTAAGAAAAATATTCTATTAAGTAAAATTGTAAAAGATACAGGTATTTCTTACAGCTCGGTAAATTCGTTGTTAAAGAAAGCTCTGATAGAAATATTTGAAGAAGATAAAAAATATTCATACAAAGATATTTTTACGGAAGATGAGAAGAAATTAGTTTTAAATGAAGAGCAAAAGTATGCGATTGATGAAGTCTGCAATTCACTTAAAAAAAATATCTTTGATTCGTTCCTTCTGTATGGCGTAACGGGCAGCGGAAAAACCGAAGTTTATATCAGGATTATTAAGGAGGTGCTGAAATCCGGCAAGCAGGCAATTGTTCTGGTTCCGGAAATATCTCTGACTCCTCAGTTAATATACCGCTTCAGAAGTATATTTGGTAACAGTGTCGGCGTGATTCACAGTAAACTCTCCGAAGCAGAAAAAAGCGATACATACGAAAAGATTTTAAATGATGAATATAAAATTATAATCGGAGCCCGCTCTGCACTTTTCTCGCCTTTTAAAAATCCCGGA
Organism: uncultured Ignavibacteriota bacterium; assembly: GCA_937983305.1. Lineage (GTDB taxonomy): Bacteria > Bacteroidota > Ignavibacteria > Tepidaquicellales > Tepidaquicellaceae > DSSM01. The sequence continues at coordinate 6,490 of CALKAJ010000364.1, forward strand.
ATTATAGTGGTTGATGAAGAGCACGACAGCTCATACAAACAGGAAAATTCTCCCCGCTATAATGCCCGTGATTGTGCTATTATGCTTGCAAAGTATCACAATTCGGTTGTATTGCTCGGCTCTGCAACCCCTTCGATTGAAAGTTATTATAATGCCGATAAAGGTAAATATAAACTCCTTAAACTTACAAGGAGGCCAACGGAAATTCAAATGCCGGAAATTAAAATCATTAATACACAAAAAAAATCTCCGATTGATTATGACATAAAAAGCAGGGATGACCTTATTGAACTTTTCCGTCAGGCGAGAGCAAAATTTCTTTCAAGAGAACTTGTAATTGCTTTGAGCGGGAGACTTGAGAAAAAAGAGAGTGTTATACTTTTGCAAAACAGAAGGGGATATCATTCATATATCGAGTGTATTGATTGTCTGAGCGTTGAGATGTGCGAAAGGTGTTCAATTTCTTTGACATATCACAAGTCAATAGAACTTTTAAAATGTCACTGCTGCGGATTTACAAAAAAGAAGCCGAAAGTATGCAGCTCTTGCGGCTCACTCAGGATAGTTGAAAAAGGAGCGGGTACGGAAAAAATTGAAGAAGAAATAATAAAAATATTTCCGGATGCGAGGATTAAGCGGCTCGATTCAGATTCGGTTACTTCAAAAAATCAACTTCAAAAAGTTTTAAAAAGTTTTTATGACGGAGAGATTGATATACTTGTCGGAACTCAAATAATTTCAAAAGGACTTGATTTCCCAAATGTAACTTTAGTTGGAGTTGTAAATGCAGATATTGGTTTACTTCTGCCGGATTTCCGTTCGACCGAAAAGACATTTCAAATTCTCACCCAGGTATCAGGGAGAAGCGGAAGGAGCGAAAAAGCAGGAGAGGTTTTAATTCAAACTAATCATCCGGATTATTTTGTTTTTGAAGATGTGAAGAATCACGACTATAAAAATTTTTACGAGAGGGAACTTCGCATACGGAAAGAATTAAATTATCCGCCTTTCAGCAGACTCGCACTCATCGAAATTAAATCAAAATCAAAAGAACTTGCCGAATCAAAAATTAAAGAGTTACATTCCTTTTTGAAATCGAGCGACAAAAAAAATCTTCTTGAAATAATGCCTGTGGTTCAGCCTCTTTTTTCAAAGATGAAAGATTTTGAGCGTTTTCATATACTTGTGAAAATTCCAAAGCAAAAAGATATATCAGGTTCTTACTTAAATCAAATTTTACGTGAGGCAAAATCTTTTGTGAAGAAATCACTGCCTTCCGGTATGAAGTTTACCATAGATATAGATGCCGTAAATCTGTTATAGAATATAGTGTTGTTTTTTATGCTTGATTTATTAATGCATAATTGTTAAAATGATTTACGATATCTAATAATTATGCCAAAAGAAAAAATTTCCATAGTATTAATAGAAGACAACAGGATTCTCAGAGACGGGATTTCTTTGATGTTAAAAGAACAGCCTGACTTCAAATTGATTTCTTCAGTAAGCGATAGAGAGGAATCTTTGCCGGTTATTTTAAAACTTAAACCCGATGTTGTATTATTAGATCTGGGCTTACGTAATCAAAACAGCCTTGATATAGTTGCCGGTGTAAAGAAAAATTCTTCCGAAACAAAAGTAATTGTAATGGACCTTTTGCCTGTTCAATCTGATATATACGAGTTTGTAAAAGCAGGTGCCTCAGGTTTCATTCTTAAAGATGCTATGGTAAGCGAATTTCTGAAAACAATCCGTTATGTGGCTGAAGGTAAAAAAGTTTTACCTCCTCATATGACGGGTTCACTTTTCTCGCAGATTGTTGAACGTGTTGTCAATGGGGGTAATAATCCGGACCTGATGGATTACGTGAAAATGACGACCCGGGAAAAGCAGGTTATCGAGCTGATTTCCGAAGGTATGACAAATAAGGAAATTGGTTTAGCCCTGAATCTTTCTCATTTTACCGTAAAAAGCCATGTCCATAATATCCTTGAAAAAATGGCATTACATTCGAGAATACAAATTGCAAAATATTCTTTTTCAAATAAGGAATCGAAAAAACCTTCCGGAGATAAATCCGATTAAAAATGAAAAATATCTAATCCTAAAGGATTAGTTCCTTTTTCATACCCCTGCCCTATATCTTTACACAATTAGTTTCTTTAAGTTATTAACAGGAAATCAAATTTAAATAATAACCTTTAAAAGTTATTATAATCGAAAGGAACTAATTATGTTTAAGAAAATCTTCACATTTATGATTGCACTGACGATGGCAGCACTTCTAAATGCTAACATTTCAGAGTCGCAAACTACAAAAAAGTCTGCATATCCAAAATTTTCTATCAGCCCTGTTGTCGGTTTTCAATTTCCGGTCGGAAGTTTGAACGACAGTTATAAAGCAAGTTTTAATGCCGGATTGGACTTAACTCTAAGTCTTAACAGAGAAACCGCTATCTATCTAAAGGGCGGCTATTATGATATGCCAAGAAGCGGTGAAGTTGGATCGAATGCAAGTTATGTTGAAATATCTGCAGGTCCAAGATATGTTTTCACAAGTCCCAAAATATCAGCACAGTTTTTTCTTGAGGGCGGTATTGGTGCGTATATATTTACAGCAAAAGAATATACACTCCCGGGATTAGTCATTCCGAGCACGACATCAACAAGTTTTGGTGTTAATGTAGGTCCCGGAGCCATAATCCCGGTGTCAGATGCAATGGATATTATAATTAAATCTAAATTGCATTATACATTCCAAACAGGCGGCTCACATACTTTTATTGCTACAGTATTAGGTTTGAATTTCAATTTGTGATATTTGATAAATTAAGCAAAAATGGGAAAAGCAGGTCTTCAAAGAAATTTGGAGACCTGCTCCATTTTCTTTATAAATGAAAAGAATAAAGTAAGATAATGAACAAAAAAATATTTTTAAGAACTATTGGAATAACATTATTTACGGCTTCATTGTTTATATTATATTCCTGCTCTAAGAATGCGGATGAAAGTCTGACGGATGAACAGAAAAAACAACAGGAGAATAATTCTGAGGCAATATCAATAGACGAAAAAGATTTTTCGGAATCCGATAATGACCTGACTTCTGTTGATTATAAAGTATTTTACGATTTGCTATCTGTTCATGGAGAGTGGATTCAAATTCAACCGGAAGAAATTGGTTTAAATCCAAAAGGTGTAACATCAAATGAATCAATTAAGAAAATTTCGTTGTTTAGCAGTCTGCTAAGTTTAAAAAATGCCTATACTGCATCAGATGCTAACTTAGGAATGGTTTATGTATGGAAGCCTTCGTCGTTGGATTTAGGAGTAGTTCGGGTTGAAGGTGAACTTCCTGTTTTTACTCCTTATACTAACGGGCAGTGGATATATACAGATGCAGGCTGGTATTTCAAGGCTCCAACGCCTGCGGAAGAAACGGTATCACACTATGGCAGATGGGTTAACTCACCATCAGCGGGATGGATGTGGGTTCCCGGGAGGGTATGGTCTCCCGCCTGGGTTGACTGGAAGCAAAACGACGAATATATATCCTGGTCACCATTACCTCCTTCATCTTATCTGGCAAACGGAATTATGAATCTTCCGCTTATAGAAGATAATAACAATGTAATTATTGATAAATATCAATTTATGAATAACGATGACTATGTAATAGTAGAAAAAAAATATTTTCTTGAGCCGGAAATATTTAAGTATAATAATGTTTATACCAAATCAGGGAACAGGATATTAATAAATGAGTTAACAGGAACAGAGGGAGTTATGGTAGTTAATAATTCGGTTATTAACAGAGGACCGGATGTAAATCTGATTGAGTATATTTACGGTAAAAGTATCAAGCCGGTGGAAATCCGTCACAATGGAAATTCGAATAATGTAAAGTATTCAGAAAAGGAATATATTGTTTACACACCGGGTTTTAAAAGATACAAAGTGAATAACAGCTCCAAATATAAAAAAGCAGAGCCAAATTCGTATAAAAGATATGATGAATGGAAAGAAAAA
>CALKAJ010000365.1 GCA_937983305.1 uncultured Ignavibacteriota bacterium
GACCACCGAGATCTACACTCTTTCCCTACACGACGCTCTTCCGATCTGTACAAATTTTTCTGGATTGGAGTCATACTTCATCAATGCTAATACCGGATTCGCCGGTGGCAGCAGCGGATTTATTTACAAAACCGAAAATAGCGGAGTGGGTATTACAAACCTGTCCGGCGAAATTCCAACAAAATACTTTCTCAACCAAAACTATCCAAATCCATTCAATCCATCTACAAAAATCAGATTTGACATAATAAAGACCGGTATTGTGAAATTGGAAATATATGACATCGTAGGACGGAAACTCCAAACACTTGTAAATGAAAATTTGCAACCCGGCACCTACGAAACAACCTTTGATGCAGCAGGCTTAAGTTCCGGAATATATTTCTACAAACTAACAACCGACGGCTTCTCCCAAACCAAAAAAATGTTACTGACAAAATGACAAAGATGTTGTGATGGGGAAAACTAAAATTGAAAAAGTAATAAAACAAATAATTATAAAATTATGAGTATAAAAATTAATTTTCAGCAATTCCAATTGGAAAATGTTTTAAAATTTTATTTATTTGCCGGTTTATTATCCTTTGCTTTATTTATTTCGGGTTGTTCTGACAATGATAATGTCGTAAACACTTCACAGATAACACAGATAATAAACGGCAAAGTAACAGATTATTACGGAAATGGACAGGGAAATATAACTGTGGAATCGAAAGTCGGCATTACCAAAACCGCTTCTGACGGAAGTTTCTCGTTTTCCAATATTATTCCCCCTTACGACATCTCAGTTTATACTAACGGTATGAATGTTATAACATACAGAAATATCTCTACTACAAAACCTCAACTCCCCATAAACAATAATGTTAATATTTATCCTTATGAATCCCGGGTTAATGTTATAGTTCCGCCAATGAATACAAATCAAAAATCTTTTGCTCAGTTTTTTGATAATTCAGGCATGTTTATGTCCGATGTTACAATTACCTCTGCTTCGGCACAAATGGATGTTGAATGGAATGGAAGTCAGAATATTTCAGGTAAAATGGCTTTGTGGGTTTACAACACAGATAATTTTGGAAATTTTTTGTCTTACGAAAAATATGGAGAAAAACCAATCTCTCTTTCAAACGGAGTATCGGGAAGAATCGTTTTCTATGATATTGATTTAAACACTAATCCGGCTGATTCAAGTATCTCCGGAAATGTTGTTCTTTCTCAGGGGTCTGTTATAGAATATGCATATATTGGAATGAACAGATTTCCTTTTGCTAATATGTACGAATATGGACACAGTAGCAAAGTAGTAAATATAAGCGGGTCTAATTTTTCGGCATCCGTTCCTGCATTAAATGGCGGGATATATAATTACTATTTAGCGATAAAAGTTTATGAACAGTCAAGCCACCGAGCAGGATATAAAATTGCTCAAATTTATCTAAATAATTCTAATATAGTAGGGATTAATACCTTTCCGACTTTATTTACACCTGAAGATGGTGCTCAAAATATAAATTACAATTCAATATTTTCTTTCTCCAAAGATTCTCCCGCCGGCATATATGAATTTAGACTTGAATATACTAATAATAGCAATTTCTTAATTTTCAGAAGTATTTTTACAGATTCAGAGAGTCTCAATATTACTGCTTTATCCGACACTGCTTTTAATATTTCTTAAAATTCCGATTGCTCCTGGAATATTGTGAAATATTCGGGATTCTCAAATCTTGATGATTATTTGAGTATTCCTCCTGCAAAAAATCCAAAATTCAGAGAGTGGTTAACTAGTGATGAAAGATCTTTTAAATTTAAAAAATAATATAAAAAATGAAAACAATAATAATATTATTATTCACCATTATAATAATTCTTCCCGCACATATAAGAAGTCAGGTTCACGAAGAATGGGACGTCAGGTATAAAGGTCCAAATGATAATTCTGTCACACCTAAAACAGTAAAGCATGACAGTTATGGAAACGTATATGTATTTGCAACAGCTTCAAAGAATTCATTCGTCAGCTCTGTTATTGTAAAATATAATAGCAGAGGAGAGATTCAATGGGAAGCAAGGAAGGACAGCTGTTCTCCGATTAATATTGAAATTGATTTACTTGGAAATGTATATGCAAGTTTTTTCGCTGATTATAAAGGTTATATTTGCAAATACAGTTCATTTGGTGCTCTGCAGTGGCAGGTCACAAAAGTTGCTTATCTTAAGGATATGACGATAGATGATTTTGGGAATGTTTATATTACCGGCAGAGATTCCAGCAGTTATTTTTCAGGAGTTCAGACAATAAAATATAATTCATCTGGTGTTATACTTTGGCAGCAGATTTATTCTTCAAATTTATCCTTAAGCTATGGCCGTAGAATTCAACTGGACAATGCAGGAAATGTATATTCTCTTGCAGAATGGGATTATGATATCAGAGTTTTCAAATACAATAATAACGGTCAGCTGCAATGGGTAGCGAATACACCTCAAAAGTTCGATCTGGATTATCACGGGTTTTCAGGATTAGGAATAGATGATAATGGCTGCGTCTATATTGGCGGTACTTATTACAATCAATCAAATTCTGATTTTATTATCGCTAAGTTTAGCGAAAATGGTATTTTTTTATGGAACAAAATTTACAATAGTGAATACAATTTGCAAGATTACCCGAAGGATATGATAGTGAATAGTTTGGGAGATGTATATATTACAGGCCAATCCTACACAAGCTCCGAAAATAGCAACACAAAAGTTACAACCATTAAATATGACTCTTCAGGTACTCTCAAGTGGAAGAACCATTATGCTAATACAAACGGATATGTATTTCCTTCTGCACTGACTACAGATATTTTTGGAAATATTTATTTAGTAATTAATAACAGAAATTATGAAAAAATTACAACAATTAAATATGAACCGGCCGGAACTCAGAAATGGCTCATTGATTATATCGGAGCTACAACTCAATCCGTAGTTAAAGATGTTAGTGCTGATAATTACGGCAATGTTTATTTCTGCGGCTATACCTCAGGCAATAAAAGTGGTGAAATGCTAACAGTCAGATATCTCCAAAGTTGGAATACCGGTTTTACTTTAACGGGACATGTTGATTATCTTGATAATAACCAACCCGTTGAAGGAGGATACATCAAAGCAGTGAAACTCGAAAAATCCTCAGGCAATATCGTAACCATTGATTCCACACCGATTCAGGTCACAGGTAATTTTTCATTAAAACGAATAACCAGTGATTCGCTATATTTAATTGCATTCCCTCCCCAGAACCTCGCATACATTCCGACGTATTATCCGCAAGGAATTAACTGGCAGAATGCACAAAAGTTATTTCCAACAGCAAATATTTCCGGACTCAATATCAAAGTTCAAAGAATAAATAATTCATCCGGGAACTGCAGCATAAAAGGAAAAATTATAAAAACTAACCCTGAAGTCACCAACTTGAAAGATGCATTCGTTTATGTAAAAAGTGGTAATGATTTCCTGAAATTTGGAACAAGTGACGGAAATGGAATCTACCAGATTAACTCAATACAACAAGGAAATGTAAAATTAATTGTTGACAGACTTGGTTACTCTCCGGACAGTTTAAGTATGAACTTATTATCCGGAAATTCTTATGAAAATGTAAACTTCAATCTCAATCAGATTTATGTAAATATCCAATGGAATAATAAAATAATTCCAACAAAATACTTTCTCAACCAAAACTATCCCAATCCATTCAACCCTTCAACAAAAATCAGATTTGACATAATAAAGTCCGGTATTGTGAAATTGGAAGTATATGACATCGTAGGACGGAAACTCCAAACGCTTATAAATGAAAACTTGCAACCCGGCACCTACGAAACAACCTTTGATGCAGCAGGCTTAAGCTCCGGAATATATTTCTACAAACTAACAACCGACGGCTTCTCCCAAACCAAAAAAATGTTACTTTTAAAATAGTACTGAAAAAATTCCCCAAATAAAAAAAGGCAGTCTCTAATCGAAACTGCCTTTTTTTTAATCTGCGAACATACGTCCAATTTGTGTCAGGAGTGTTTCTAAGCTCTTGCTTTAAACTGAAAATTATTTGTTCTTATCTGTGCTTATCCGTTTACATCTGCGGCGATAGCCAATATCTCCAATCTGCAATCATCTGCTAAATCAGTTTTTTCTGCGTATCGTTCTTACTTTCAACTTTACAAACTTTACAAACTTTCCACTGCCTTACTTTCTCTTCATTGTCAATTCCATCGACTTCACATCCTTACCCTCAACCACATTATACATTGACATCTCGCAAGTATTCTCATCAATCACCTTAAAAATCTCCTTAACCTCGGAATCCTTTCCAATCATCGGGTCAAAAACCTTACCCGAATAAACAATCGCCTTCAACGTCTCATCATACTTACCCTCAAGATACATTGTACCCGTACCCATATTATCCATCCAAATAGTAAAGTAAACCTTCTTCGCATTATCATAACCCTCAAGACCTATACCCTCAAAAGGCATACCCATTATCTCACCCTGATAGCTGTTCTTAAAATACCTTCCGCCGAGAATCATCTCAAACTTTGCAGTACCCTGAGACTCTGTCGGAGGAGCTGCCGGATCCATCCACATCTTACTCGTAAAAGTCCAGTCACCCGAAAGACTTGCCATTTTCTTATGAGGCTCTCCCGGAGTCATATACTCCATCCATTTCTGCATCTGGTCATCCTGTGCAAAAATGTTTCCCGCAAAAAACCCAAACACCACTAAAAATAAAAATAATTTTTTCATTCTTTTTTATAATTTAATTTTTGAAAATAGAACTACAATTATAAACCATTTTCCTAAAATAAAAAATCCCTTTTCTTTCCCGATAGAAGGCTATCAACAACTCAACCAAAAATTTCTCTTGTAATTTTAAAATAATTATGCTATTTAACAATCATAGTTCATAAAAAAACCGGAGTTATTATTAATTATAAACTTAATTAGTAAAATCATGAAAAATTTAATAAAGGTTTTAGCATTAGTAATTATTTTAAATACTGGCAATTTATTTGCGCAACAAGGTTGGTTCTGGCTAAATGTCACTTCATATAACTCAGCCTTTACAAATTCCTTTTTCTTTGACAACAATATTGGTTTTATCGGTAATCAGGAGGGAATCCTTTTTAAAACTTACAACAACGGAGCTTGTCTGACACCATTACCAACAGGCACCGGAGCAACAATAAGAGGTATCAGCTTTGTAAATCAGCTTACAGGATATTTAAGCGGTATGATTATGCAAACTAATCCGATAAATTTTGTTCTAAAAACTACTACAGGCGGTATTTCATGGCGTTCCATAAATCCTGATTCTACTAAACCTATCGAAACTTTATATTTCATAAATGCACAAACAGGTTTTGCCGCCGGCAACATGGCTTTTTTTAAAACCACCAATGGAGGCAATAACTGGATTAGTGCCAATCATATTGGTGGATATCCACAATACTATGACATAGATTTTCTAAACGAATCGGTTGGCTTATTGACTGTCACATCAGGTAATAATTCCTATATATTAAAAACAACAAATCAGGGAAACAACTGGGTTACTAAATATTCTGCTTCCGTGTTAAACAATGTTCGGAAAGTTAAATTTCTTAACGATTCAATAGGTATAGCTGTTTCACTGCAAGCTAATATATTAAGGTCAACAAACTCCGGTGAATCCTGGGATTTAGCTTATGTTGATTATATTAACCAATTTCTCTCTTTAAGTGTTTCCAATGGAAATTTAGTATCTGTAACCGGAAGCAACGGAAAATTAATAATGTCAACTAATGCCGGATTAAACTGGTCTTTTATAAACACAGGAATAACAAATTATCTTAACGTCAGTAAATTTTCGAACGAAAACACAGGTTTTGTTGCAGGAAGTTCCGGTATCATTTTAAGAACTACAAACCGAGGGCAAAATTGGCATTCAAACTCTCCCTTCCTTAGCTCAAGAATCTATGGCTCTTCATTTATCGGAAATGATAATATATTTGCAGTTTCTGACAGCGGAAAAGTTGTAAAAACCAATAATGGCGGAAGAGACTGGAGTATGACAAGAACCGGTACCTCTCACTCAATGTTTTGCGGCTCGTTTATAAATAATAATGTTGGGGTAGTCGGAGGCAAAAGCGGTTATGTCTATAAAACTGAAAATGCAGGAACTAACTGGACAAGATTACTAACCGGAACAACAATGGATATTAACTCAATCAAATTGTTTGATTCCCTGAAATGCATTGCTATCGGCATTTCCGGATGTGTATATAAAACATCTAACTCAGGTTTGAACTGGAATTTCTTAGATAATAATTCAATTATATATTCCAATGCTGCATGTATTTTAGATACATCAAATATTTTCACAGCGGGCTTCGTAGGAATGGTAACAAAAACAACAAATGGCGGCATAAATTGGATTAATATCAATCCCGGCACAACCGACGAATTATTTGCAATCAATTTTATAAACAGTAATACCGGCTTCTGCGGCGGAGTAGCAGGAGCACTCTTTAAAACTACTAATGGCGGGAATAACTGGACCCAACTCTCCATAAACTCAAACACTGATATTTACTCAATATCTTTTATAAACAAAGACACAGGCATCGTATGTGGAAAATTAGGAATGATTAAGAAAACAATTAACGGAGGATTAAACTGGTACACTCAATATTCCACATCCGGCAGCAATCTATACAACGTAATAATGACAAGCAAAGATACATGCTACGCCTTTGGAAATAGCGGCACAATACTAAAAACAATTACATTCGGCGATGTTATAAATGTTAAGAATATTTCAACCGAAATCCCGGAAAAATTTTCATTGGAACAAAACTATCCCAACCCATTTAATCCAACTACTAACATAAAATTTTCTTTAACAAAATCCGGAAATGTAAAATTTACTGTATTTGATATTATGGGCAGGGAAGTTCGTACACTAATTAACGAAAAACTTCAGCCCGGAATCTACGAATCAACATTCAACGGAAACGGACTATCAAGCGGAATATACTTCTACAGAATAGATCGGAAGAGCACACGTCTGAACTCCAGTCACGAATCACCACCTCGTA
>CALKAJ010000366.1 GCA_937983305.1 uncultured Ignavibacteriota bacterium
TAAGGAAGTTTGGGTGTATCTTAAGGAAGTTTGGGTGTATCTTAAGGAAGTTTGGGTGTATCTTAAGGAAGTTTGGATGTATCTTAGGGAAGTTTGGGTGTATCTTAAGGAAGTTTGGGTGTATTATCAGGAAGTTTGGGTGTATTATCAGGAAGTTTGGGTGTATTATAGGGAAGATGAGCTAAGTTTTATCTGATTTGCTTTTATTAATTGAAAAGGATTGATTAGGGGGGAAAGTATATTGGATATAACGTTTCTGATTTTTTGAAATCATATTTAAGAATTCAAACGTAAAAATTTTTTAATGAGAGCTTAGTGAGGTGTGAAAAGAAAGAGCATAATGGATTACTGCATTGATTATGGAATAATAAATTTAAATGCAGACAAATCATAATCGAATGGATTATCATCTACTTCAGAATTGCAAATTTCAAAGTTATAGTTATATTTTTTTATAACTGATCTCACTAAATCACGGAACCATATGGGAGAAGCAGGGGCAAGAATAATTTTTTTTATTAAAGTATTTAAATCAACTTTTATAAATATCCCGTTTTTAAGATTTTTATTATCATCATTTAAAATTATGGCTCTATATTCTCTTTCATGTTCATAAATTTTTCTTTTATGGATAAAAGGTAAGAAGAGATTGAAGCCAGGAAATAAGTTAACAGGATAATCATCATAATAAACATCATTAGCATAATCTTTGTATCTGACTTTTCCAATATAAATTTTTCTATCTTCATCTTGAAAAGATTTTTTAAAAGAATCACAATCTGACTGAATACAAATTCCTTCATTACTTTTTAAATATAGGTTCCACATTGCTGCCGATTCAAATGAATTAAAATGCCAACAACTAATAAAATTATTATCAATTTGGTTTTCATAGGCAAGTTTAGAATTTTGAGAAATTTCTTTAGCAATTTCATAATTACTTAGTTTAGCATAGCATGAGTTTTTGTTAAGTGACTTTTCTAATTCAAATCTTTCTTTTAAATTAAAAGCTAACACTTTTTTTAGATAAGTTCCTTCCCAAGGATCAATTTTTTGAAGTTCGCGTGCAGAAGGGAAAAATATAGAATTTTTATCCAAAATTGAAACAAATTTAGTGAAGTCTATATATCTCCATATAGTTTTTGTTTCTTCAGGGTCAGTAAACAAGGGATGATCTTCAAATGGCATAAATATTAAAAATTAAAATTATTGATTATACTTTAATGGTTCTTAAGTTTCAGGAGAATGGAAATTTTCTTTTCAAGTGCATTAATTTTTAAATTTAATAAGTTGATTTCAGCTTTGAGAATCTCGTAATCTTCTGCCAAAATATTATCATTTCCTGATTCTGCATTATCTATCTTAATACTATCCACAGAAGTAGAATCAGAAGTAGAATCAGAAGTAAATAAAACAGGTTGCATTCCATGTGTTAAATATTTTTTGTTAACATTTGGGAATTTTCGAACAATGTCGACAGCAAAACCATTGCCTATATTTCTATTACCATTTTTATAGATTGAAATGTATTGAGGGGTTTTCCCTAAAAGCTTAGCAAACTCGCTGTCTTTAAGCCCAAGCATTCCGATAAGAGTCACTAATCGCTCACCACTTTCAGATTTCATATTTGTTTATTCTTTAATTATTTAAAAATATTTTAAAGGAAAATTCGATTAAATATAAAAAGTATAACAACTGGAAAAATGACTATAAATTGCGTAATAATTTCTTTGCTGTTTTAATCATTTTTTTCATTCTGATACTATCTGCTTTTTTTAAAAAGTCAGAAAGGTCTTTCTTTACTATTCTTTTATCTCCATAGTAATAAGACATGAAACCACTGCCAAAAAGAAAAGCAGGATTTTTAGTTTCTTTATACCTTTGCGACAAAAAATCTATTACGTCGAGCGGATTAAAGGCAATTTTAGTTTCATCATATTTTGTTAGCCTTTGATATAGTTTATTTGCTTCATTGTAATCTCCATCAAGAAGGCTGAAAAATGCAAGATTAACTAAAGATGTGGGATAATTAATATCAATAATATATGCTTCTTTGACACAAGCTCTAGATTTTTCTATATTTCCTTCTAAAAAATAGAAAAGCGCTAAATTATTTAGAGCAATAATATCTTTTGGATTTAAAGAAATTGTTTTTTGCAAAATATGTATAACTTCAACATTAGATAACTTAATAATTTTGAAATGAAGTAAATCAATTAAAATATTATAATTATTAATTAAGTGATTTTTAATAGAATCTTTAAGGATACTATTAGGTTGGTTATTCTTTTCGTATATTCTTTCTAATAACGCGTTGCTTTCTTTAATTTTTAAAAAAGCCTTTAAAGATAAAGCAAGTATGTATAAAGAAATATCTATCAAATTGTTTGAGATATTATTAATATCGTAATAAGAATTATCTTCCCAAATAGACCAATTTGTTTCACTAATAGAAGTTGATTTAAACACATCAGTTAATATTATTTTTCCAAAAATATTTTTCGAATCTGCTGGTGTCCTAAATGTAAATTTCAAATTAATATCATTAATAATCTTATCCTTAATTTTTAAATTATCTGTGGAAAAATTACCCCAAATCATAAGGCTGATATTATTCTTTATAATATAATTATGAACTTCCTCATTATTTTTAAAAATATGAATATCAGAGTAGTCTTTCATTTTTATTACTTTGTCTAAGTTAAGTAATTTAATGTTTTCTTCGATTTGCCTAATAATTTCTTTATAATAATTTCCAGAGTTTAGACCTTCTTCTGATTTAATAGAAAATGCAAGATGGTAACTAACAGGGAAGAACTTAAACCATAACCAACGAAGCCATTTCCAAAATTTATTTGGTATAGAAAACAATAGTGTAAATAACGCAATAAAATTAGCAATCATATATTATTCAAAATATTTTAGTTGGTGGATTAATAGGTTATAGATTTCTTCTTTAACGGATTTGGTGATTACTGAGATTTGTTTAAAGAGTTCGGAAAGGTCGGGACAGTTATGTTTATCAGTGTACTTTTTAATTTGAGTCAAGCCTGAATAAGGAGTAAGAAAATCGGCATAGTTAAAGTATTTGAAATATGGTTCGTCTTGTAATCCAACATTTGTTAGATTTTGGCCTTTGCAATAATTTAAATTCCAAGTTTTATAAAGCTGTTTAACAGAAGATACAAGAGAATAAGCAGGGCTTTGAAGATTTTTTGAATCGGGTTTGAATTGCGGTATTTGCGAATCAAGAACAGTTGCCCAGAAAGAATCAGGATTGGCAGGGCAAAGCGGATTATCAATAAATACTTCGGGGGCACCTATAACCGGATTATCCGCTTCAAATTTTGTGACAACGCATCTATTTTCAGATAAAGCGAAAGCGAAGCAAAGAGAATAGAAATAAGAGATAAATTCATTTTTCTTTTTCTCGTTCAACTCGAGTTTGTCGAAATCAGGAGCCCAAAGGTCGAATTGGTTTGCCCAAATCGGATAGACACCATTTAATGCTTTTGTTAAAGCGAACCACATTAAAGTTGTTTTTGCTGAAGATAAATCATAAGCGCAAAATCCTCTGTTATCAGGAGGTCCCGAAATAATTCTTGTTTGATTTAAGTTTATAAATGCATTGTCGAGACGAAACCAAATTCTATCAGGATTGTTTGACATTCTTCTGCAACTATCTTGTTTAATTCTAACCGGAGTATTGTCGTCCATAAAGCTTGTGAATGTCCCATCACCATAGCCATGAGGATCTTTTATCCTTGTATGTCTGTCATCATTTCTTGGAAATCCACTTATAATCACCTTTCCATTTATATCTTTCTGAATATTTCTATAACTATTATATCGTGGTTGAATAATACTAGTATTTGTTTTAAAATTATTTATGATTGGTAATAAATTCCTAATGTCACCTCTTGTATTGTCAAAAATAATATCTTTAGAATTTTTAATAATATATTTCATTTTATTATTTATGAAATCTAAAGGCATATTCCAGTTAATATCCAAGTTTGAATTACTAAGGTGGGTTAAATCACGAATAATAATTTTATTTTTATTTCCTTTTGGATTAAAGTTATAGCTCCAGATAGTAAAAGAAATAGGAAAGCGACCTTTAATCTTAAAAAATTCATTTCCAGTTATAATAAAACCTTTTTCGTATTTGAAGTATTTATCAAAATGCTCTCTGAACTTAACATAAGTAGGGCGAGGAATGAGCCAGCTTGAAGGGGTAAAAATTAATAATAAAGGTTTTTCTTTTATGTTCTTATTAATATTAAAATTCTTAATACTAAAATCGATTTCTTGTAAAATATTAGGGTCCCCCATTTGAAGGCGGGCAATATTAAGTATTTGAGCAAGGAAAGCGAGATAACGTTCTTTCCCTGCATCTATGCCCGTTATTTGCAAAATAGAGGAATCAATTTCATAATTAGCATCTTTATTTTTTAAGCTATTTTCATTTTCGTCTGTATTTTTATAGGGGGGATTTAAAAGAAAAGCAAGAGGCTTATCGATGGATAAACCTTTTTCATTTAGCTCATTTTTTATGAAATTAATATATGCTTCAGCTGATTTATCAATGAAATTTAAGCCTTCGTTTTTAGATGTTTTAGGAACAATAGTGAAACCTGCCTGAACATGCTCAGGGTCAAGTTTCATCCGTCGGTCAATAATTTTTAATAAGTCAGGCTGGAGTTCGCAGACGATTTTATGTTTAAGATGGCCTTTCCAACTCATAACAAGATTTGCAGAGCCTCCAGCAGGGTCAAGGACAATGTATTTTTCACTTAGTTTTTTTTCGAAATATTCTCGAACAAACCAAAGAGCAAATTTGCTAAGATTATGGTCAGTGAAAAATATACCATGCTTTTTTGCATACTCTTCATCAACTTTCGAGATTACTTCGTCGAAACGCGAGAAATAATAATCAAGAGTTAAACCTGAGCCTTCATTTGTAAAAATAAATCTGCTTTCAATAAAATTTTTAATTTCGTTAAAATGACGAGGAATGATTTCAATTGGTTCCGATGAGCGTTCATTTCCCCGAGTATTATCTGTTATAGTGATTTTATTAGATTCTCCAACTTTAACAACTTTTGATGATGGAGTCCAATAACTAATTATATCGTAAAAAAAATGAATTGCATCAAGAGGAACCAAAAATAAAAGTTTCATTGACTCAATTATCGAGATGAAATTATGTGGATTTACCTGTAATCTTTCTGATTCAAGATTTTTTAATACATCAACAAACATTGATATTTGAGCATTATAATCGTCCTCAAAAAAACTTCCTTTTTCAACAGGAATAAATTTGAAAATAGAAGATTTTAATAATTCATTTTTTTGTGATTTCGAAATTGTTCTCGCAATAATAGTACCAACATCGCTTGCTCTTTTTAAAGCATCAGCCTTGAAAGATTTTTCTTTTGCAAAATTTGGAATAGAATTAACTTTCCAAACACCAATAAATTTATAAGTAATTACACAAACGGAAGAAAAGGTAAGTCCTTTTTTTGAATAATGAAGAGCCTGAAAAAAACCGGGAAGCCAGTCATCTGTTTTAGATTTTAATTCTACAACAAGTTTTCCATCAATATAAATATCAGCATCGGAAGCATCTGATTGTTTTTTTAGTTTGTTTCCAAAAAGTTTTTGAAACAAAGGGAATACAAGATGATCTTTTGCATTTTCCGATGAATCGCTTTGGATATATTTAATGAGTTGTTCTCGTTCGTTCATATGTGTTTGGAGATTGTTTTGAAATAATATAGGATTTTGAATTAATGATTTGAAGAGAAAAATTCGGTATTAAAGAAGCTCCCGGGGGAAAGATACCGGGAGCTTTGGGGATTTTATTGTTGCGATTAGGGAGTTTATTTTTATACGGGTTTTTTGGGGGCGCCGCCTTTGAGGTCAATGATGATGCGGGCGGAGTTGTAGCCGTTGAAGAAGTCGGGGTTAGTGGTTTGGAAAAAGAAGAAGTTTGTAATGTTTATCGAGTTTGTAAAGTAAGAGCTTTGGAACACTGATGACACTGATTTGACAGATTTACACAGATTTTAAGAAATAGGCTATCGCCACAGATTAAGGCGGATAAAAACGGATAAAGACTTTAAAGTAAGAGCCTTGGAACGCAGATGACACTGATTTGACAGATTGACACAGATTTTAAGAAATAGGCTATCGCCACAGATTAAGGCGGATAAAAACGGATAAAGACTTTAAAGTAAGAGATTTGGAACGCTGTTTAAAGTTTGGAAAGTAAGAGCTTTGGAACGCTGTTTAAAGTTTGGAAAGTAAGAGCTTTGGAACGCAGATGACGCTGATTTTACGGATTTTCGCGGATTTATTTTATTACTCATAATTGTACGACTCCGTCAGGAGTCGAATGTTTGTAGTGAAAGGGAATACCTCCTTTCCCCTTCTCAAGACCGGCTTAAGAAGGAGGCAAAAATTCATTGCAACAGAAATAAAAATTCTATAATTTCACCCTGAACAAAGTTCTTATAAATAAAAAATTTTACTTTTGGGAAAAACTTGGTGCTGTATAAATATTTGGGTTATCAGGTGGAAAGAAAAATTGAAATGTCAGACGGCGGTTTTTGGTGAACACATAAAAAAAATTCAAAAGAAAAATTTGAGCAGGCTGATGCTTGCAGATTAAACTCGAAACGGAAAATATTTTTCGGCTTGTTTGGAAAACAAAGCACGGGTAAAGAAAAGATTTTCACACTTGCAGGGAAGCTTTCGTGAAACGCTAAGCGTCACCATTAGCGGATAATGTTATTTAATTGCAGGGCAGTGCATTCCTCCGGACCTGAAAAATTTTATAAATGAAATATTTAATAACTTTTTATACTTTTAAATAATAAAAATATGATTAAGAACTTTTTTATCTTTTCGGCAGTACTAATTTTACATTTATCATTTACAATTGATAATTGCTTTTCTCAATGGGAGCCATGTAGCGGAATTTATGGCGGGAAAGTTTATTCCTTTGCCACAAGCGAAAATTATATATTTGCAGGGTCAGATTATGGCGTTTGGCTCTCCACAAATAATGGACAAAGCTGGACGCAAACAGCTTTGAATAATAAAGATGTTCGTTCTCTTGCCA
>CALKAJ010000367.1 GCA_937983305.1 uncultured Ignavibacteriota bacterium
ATGTGCCGGTAGTTGGGATAAAAAACATAGTCTCTGAAATACCGAAAGAATATAGCCTAAGTCAAAATTATCCGAATCCTTTTAATCAATTATCAATTATAAATTTTAAATGTTCAATTGGCGGTAATGTCAGTATTGTTATATATGATTTTCTCGGCAGAGAAGTAAAAACTCTTGTCAACGAATACAAACAACCCGGAACATATCAGGTAAGCTTCAATGCGGAAGGACTATCGAGCGGAATATATTTTTACAAAATAACAGCGGGCGATTTTTCGGAAACGAAGAAACTTATTTTAATAAAATAAAACATAAAGCAAAATGAAAAAGAATAAAAATCTAATTTTACTTATTCTGATTATAAATATACTAATGATAAAGGATAGCATTAGTCAGTGGATAATTCAGGAACCAAACACACAACCATTTTCTTATCAAGATATAAATTTTATCAACAGATATACGGGCTGGGTATGCGGAGCAGGAATAATAAAGAAAACAACAAATGGAGGAATTAACTGGATACAGCAGTATTCACCAATTACGGATAAAAATTTACGGCATATATTCCCGATAGATTCAAATTTGTTATATTGTGTTGGCACCTGGGAGGCGATTCTAAAAACTACCAACAGCGGAAACAACTGGGAAATAATAAGTGACGGAGTATTAGGTCAGGGCAGCAGTTACTGGAGCTGTTATTTTTTAAATAAAGATACAGGCTGGATAGCCGGCTCGGGGTGGAAAGTATTAAGAACATATGATGGTTGTAAATCCTTTGATACAACAAATACATATCCTATTGCAACATTTATGAACGATGTACATTTTTTCAATGCAAATACCGGATTAATAGCTGGTGAAACCGGAGTGTTAATAAAATCAACCAATGGAGGAACAAACTGGTTTCAGGTAAATATACCACTAAACGGTATAATGTCTGATTTTCGCGATATAGCAGTCTATAACAATCAATATTGCTGGGTGGCAGGCTCAGACAAGAGGATATTTTTCTCAACGGATTATGGAAGTAACTGGGATAGTATTGGTTACATTCATATACCGGCACAGAAATATTTTTATTGCATACATTTTGCGAGTAGATATACCGGTTGGGTAGGCGGGGAATGGGGAATATTTTATAAGACAACGAACGGCGGCTTCACCTGGATGGTAGATAATACAAATAACTATGAGGGTTATATTGCAAGGATACATTTTTATGATACACTTATCGGGTGGCACGTAGGCGGCGGCGGAAAAATATTACATACCACAACAGGCGGAGACCCGATAATGAATATAAAAAATCAAAATGAACTTCTCGCAAATAATTTCGAACTGAAGCAAAACTATCCGAATCCGTTCAATGCAATGACAAATATACAGTTTCAAGTTTCAAGTTCAAAGTTTGTAAAGTTAGTTGTATATGATATATCAGGCAAAGAAGTTAGAACACTTGTAAACGGGAAATATCAGCCCGGAACATATCAGGTCAGCTTTGATGCGGAAGGGCTATCTTCGGGAGTATATTTTTACAAAATGACAGCAGGCGATTTTTCCGAGACGAAGAAATTTGTTTTGCTAAAATAAAAATGAAAAAGCTTTGCTTGCCAAGACCTGATTTGCCGAAAAGCGCATTAATTTAATAAAAAAGCAGTAAAAAAACCTAAAAAAATTGTCCGGTAAGATTCCGCGGCATTCCGATGAAGTTCCGCGGCGTTCCGGTGAAGTTCCGCGGCGTTCCGGCGAGGTTCCGCGGCATTCCGGTAAGATTTCGCGGCGTTCCGGTGAGGTTCCGCGGCGTTCCGGTGAGGTTCCGCGGCGTTCCGGTGAAGTTCCGCGGCGTTCCGATGAAGTTCCGCGGCGTTCCGGCGAGGTTCCGCGGCGTTCCGTTGAAGTTCCGCGGCGTTCCGGCGAGGTTCCGCGGCGGGTTTTTTGCGTACTCTACAGGGTTTTTAACTCATCCGGACAGGTTTTTAACCTTTTCCGCCTCGTAGTTAACACTTTCCGCCTCGTAGTTAACACTTTCCGCCGTGTAGTTGACTCTTTCCGCCGTGTAGTTAACCCTTTCCGCCACGAAGTTGACCTTTTCCGCCTCGTAGTTAACACTTTCCACCACGAAGTTGACACTTTCCGCCGTGTAGTTGACCTTTTCCGCCGTGTAGTTAACTCTTTCCGCCGCGTAGTTAACTCTTTCCGCCGCGAAGTTGACACTTTCCGCCGTGTAGTTGACTCTTTCCGCCGTGTAGTTAACTCTTTCCGCCGCCGGAAAGCCTCATTTTAACAAAAACCGACCTCAACTATGTGGAAAAACTCTACATTTTATTAACAAATATCTTTTTTTCTTCATCCTTCCTAAGCCGGAGCTTAGGAAGGAGTGTATGAAAGCCGGAAATTAAGAGCAAAATGCAGAAACATACAAAAATTAATAACATACAAAATATATTCATTGTTATTTTTAATGAGTGTAATTAAATTCAGGTTTTATAAATTCATAAGAGCAAAAGTTGAACGAAAAATTTGAAAACATCTTAGTAAGTATAACAGAAAATCCTTCCGGCTTAAATGTGGGGTTAATAGAAATCAACCGCCCGAAAGCCAAGAATGCTTTAAACACGGAAACGATGACTGAAATAGTTTCGGTACTTGATAGTTTTGATAAAGACAATACAATTGGATGCACAGTGATTACGGGAAGTAAAGATGCATTTTCCGCAGGTGCGGATATTAAAGAAATGGCAGTTGCAAATTCTACCGATATGTATATCAAAGACCAGTTTGCAGTATGGGATAAACTAAGAAAAATCAAAAAGCCTTTTATCGCGGCGGCAAGCGGATATACCTTAGGCGGAGGATTTGAACTTGCTCTTGCATGCGATATTCTTGTTGCATCGGAAACAACAAAATTTGCTTTTCCGGAAGTTACGCTCGGAGTTATTCCCGGAGCAGGCGGAACGCAGAGGTTAACACACGCAGTAGGAAAAGGCAAAGCAATGGAAATGATTTTATCGGGAAAATTTATGACGGCAAAAGAAATGTTTGATGCAGGACTTGTTACAATTTTAACAGCGGAAGATAATTACTTAAACGACTCTCTTGAGCTTGCAAAAAAAATCGCTTCATACCCTTCCATCGCAATTCAACTCGGAAAAGAATCAGTATTAAAAGCTCTTGACCTGACAGTAGATGAGGGTATAGAATTTGAAAGAAAAAATTTCTATCTCCTGTTTTCAACCGAAGATAAATTCGAAGGAATGAATGCTTTCATCGAGAAAAGAAAACCCGAATGGAAACATAAATAATTTTATAAATTAAACTCACGACTAACAATTTGAAAAAACTTACGATTCTTATTTTTTTATTATTGATTCCGATAATTTCATTTTCTCAGGAAAAAGAAGTCATACCTGAACCCTCAAAGAAAGAGGAAAACAAGCCGCCGGTATCCCCTGTACTTCCGCCAAAAAGCGGAACGGATGAGCTTAATGCACAGGAAATTTTCGAGATGAATAAAAACGCTCTTGTTTCCATCTGGTATATTGCAGACGGGTATTATTCTTACTATTCATACATTCCGAAAGACACAATGCTTCTGAACGGAAGCGGTTTTATTATTTACGAAGAAGGAATAATAGGAACAAATGTTCACGTAATTGAAAATAAAGACAGTCTGCTTGTGAAAACCTTTGACGGTACGTTTTACAATGCGGAAATAATTTTTACCGACCCGAAAAACGATATTGCAATATTGAAAATTATTAATCCAAACGGAATGAAATATCCGACAATAAAAATCGGTGATTCGGACAGCGTAAAAATCGGTCAGAGTATTTATGCAATCGGAAGTCCGCTTGGATTTGAATATACAATTTCCGAAGGAATAATTGCAGGGCTTCGCACAAATGAAAAAGTATCTTTCAGCGATTACGAAATAGGACTTGTAGAAAAAGTTTTTGACAAGGTAATTCAGATAACTGCAGCTATATCTCCCGGAAACAGCGGCGGGGCGCTTTTTAACGGACACGGCGAAGTAATTGGCATAACAACTTATTCATACGGTTTTTACGGAAATTTGAATTTTGCAGTCGGAATTAATACGCTTAGTAAATATCTTTCCGAAATTAATTTTGCGGATAACGAACTTACTCCCGAGCTTATTACAAAAAGAGAAGATGAACTTTTTAACCGTTCATACAGAAATGCAATTAATTATAAATACAGAGTAATTGATAACTGGTTTTATACCAAGCAAAAAGATACGATGAAAACCTATGACACTCTGATTGTAAAACAGGATTCGATTAATAAGGCGAACTTTATAAAATCAGAATCACTTTTTGAAAAATGTTTAAATCTCAGACCTGATACATTTTATGTGTACAGGGATTTGCTCGATTTATATATCTTTACCGATAATTATAAAAAAGCGGAAGATTTATATTTAGGCATCAGAGAAAAATTCACTTCCGATTCATTGTTGAATACTCTTTCTTCGTCGCTTGCTTCGGCTTATTCAAGCTCAAAGGATTATAAAAAAGCTTTGTCGTTTTATGATAAAATGCTGAAAGCAGATACATCTGATTATTTTATTTACTATCAGATTGCCAATACATACGAGATGATGAAAGATTATGAGACGGCAATTAAAAAATATAATTTACTGCTCAAAAAAGATTCATCTTACACTAAGGCTTATATTGCAATAGGCAAAATTTATTATGCAAATATTAATGACTACGAAGAAGCTTCTAAATATTTTAATTTAGCACTGGAGAGGTCATTGAAGTCGGATTACGGGTATGGTTATTACGGTACTGAATATGTTGATTTATTCTATTATCTTGGTATGACGGCTATAAAAGAGAAGAAGAAAACATTGGCTTTGCTTTACTATCTTGAGTTAAAAAATATTTACTCTTATTCGGATGAAGAAAGAAATAAAAAGCTTGAACTATACAAAGCAATTAAAAAACTTGAAGAATAATAATTATTTCATATTATGATTAAAACATACGATGTAGTAATCATCGGAGCAGGCGGTGCAGGACTTCGTGCCGCAGTAGAAATTCCGAAAGAATATTCCTGTGCAGTAATATCAAAAGTATTTCCTCCCCGTTCACATACCGGAACGGCTCAGGGTGGAGTTTGTGCCGCACTCGGGAATATGGAAGAAGATTCATGGGAAAATCACGCCTTTGATACAGTAAAAGGCAGTGACTATCTCGGAGACCAGGATGCAATTGAAGTTATGTGCCAGGATGCCGTCAGGGCTATTATAGAACTTGAGCACATGGGTATGCCGTTTTCAAGAAATGAAGACGGAAAAATTGCACAAAGAAAGTTTGGCGGTCATACAAAACCCGCCGACCCTGCCGATCCATACGGCAAAAGAATCCCTGTTATGAGAGCTTGCTACTCAGCCGACAGAACAGGTCACGTAATGCTTCAAACTCTTTATGAGAATTGCATTAAAAATCAGGTCAGCTTTTTCTCAGAGTATTTTGTAACACAGCTTCTGGTTGAAAACGGAGCTTGCAGCGGAGTTGTTGCTATGGATATTTCCACCGGAGAAATCCACACATTTCACGCAAAGGCAGTTGTATTTGCAACCGGCGGATATGGAAGAGCTTTTCAGATTACTTCCAATGCTCACGTTGGAACAGGCGACGGAACAAACCTTGTTTACAGAGCAGGTTTACCGCTTGAAGATATGGAGTTTTTCCAGTTCCATCCGACAGGATTATGGCGTTTAGGAATACTCGTCAGCGAAGCGGCAAGAGGCGAAGGCGGAATTCTGAAAAATAAAGACGGCGAAAGATTTATGCAAAGATATGCGCCAACCGTTATGGACCTTGCGCCAAGAGATATGGTATCAAGAGCGATAATTACGGAAATAAGAGAAGGCAAAGGAATAAGAGGCAGTGACGGAACAGACTACGTTTTACTTGATGTATCGCACCTCGGCAAAAAAGTGATTGACGAAAAACTTCCGGAGATTACAGGATTTGCGAGAACATATCTCGGTGTTGAGCCGACCAAGGAGCCGATTCCGATTCAGCCGACAGCACACTACGCAATGGGCGGAATTCCAACGGATATAGACGGAAGAGTTCTTGCAAATGAAAAAGGTGATATCGTAAAAGGATTTTATGCGGCAGGAGAATGTGCGTGCGTTTCAGTTCACGGAGGTAACAGACTTGGAACCAATTCACTTCTTGATATAATAATATTCGGAAGAAGAAGCGGAAAAGCAGTAGCAGAATTTATTAAGACTGCCGATTATTCACCTCTTCCGAAAGACACCGAAGAGCAAACCCGTAAAGAAATAGAAGCACTAAAAACAAGCACGGGCAAAGAAAGCATCTTAAATATCAGAACAGAACTACAGGTAATGATGATGAATAAATGCGGAGTATTCCGTAACGAAAAAGAGCTTAAAGAAGGTATTGAAGAATTAAAACAGCTAAAGGAAAGATATAAAAATATTTCCATTCAGGATAAAGGGAATATATTCAATACTGACCTGATGGAAGCAATAGAGCTTGGAAATCTTCTCGACAGCGCCGAAGCAACCTTATACAGTGCCGAAAACAGGCACGAAAGCAGAGGTGCACATACAAGAGAAGACTATACGAACCGCGACGATGAAAACTGGATGAAACATACTTTTATAACCAAAGGAAACGGCTCAGAACCAAAAATCACTTATAAGCCGGTGGTTATAACAAGATATAAACCAATGGAAAGAAAATATTAAACTTTTAACCTTCTTACGAATTATATAAATTAATAAATATGGAATTATCAGTTAAAATATTAAGATATAACCCTGAAAAAGATTCTAAACCTTACTTTCAGGAATATAAAGTTCCCGGCGTAGCTGAAGACTGGAGATTGCTTGATGTTCTTCACGAAATCAAGTGGAAATTAGACGGTACACTTACCTTCAGACGTTCGTGCGCCCACGGAGTTTGCGGCAGTGACGGAATAAAGGTAAACGGTAAAAACCGACTTGCCTGCTCGATATTGTTAAAAGATTTGAATTACAAAAAGACTATAACAATAGAGCCGCTTCCTGCAATGCCGATAATAAAAGACCTTGTTGTTGATATGACAAGTTTCTTCCAGAAATACGAAGTTATAAAGCCATATCTCATTACAAAAACCCCGCCGCCGCCTGATGTCGAAAGATTCCAGACAAATGAAGATGCGGAAAAATTGTTTGAATCCGCAAAATGCATTTTATGCGGATGCTGTACCACAAGCTGTCCTTCAACCTGGACAAACGACAATTATATAGGACCTGCGGCGCTATTAAAAACATACAGATTTGTTTTTGATACCCGAGACGAAGCACCTGATGAGAGACTTGATATAATAGATAATCCGGACGGAATATGGCGTTGTCATACTATTTTTAACTGTATAGAAACCTGCCCGAAAGAAATAAATATTACCTGGCATATTTCACAGTTGAAAACAAGATTGGCTACGAGAGAGTTTTAATTTTTTTGGGTAATTGATGCGTCTCTTTTTAGCAATTAATCCCGGCGAAGAAACCCAAAGAAAATTAGATTCTATAAAAGAAGAAATTATAATAAAGTCAGGCAAAGAAACGGCTTCCGCAATAAAATGGGAGCCGGCAAACAAACTTCACCTGACTTTATTCTTTTTAGGGGAAATAAAAAATGAAATTTATAACGGATTAATAAAATCGCTTTCCGGGATTAAACTTCCGGAAGAAATTATATTCCGCTCTTCGGGCATAAATGCTTTTCCAAACTTAAGAAATCCGAGAGTAATAATTGCAGGATTTAAAAATGAAGACGGAGCGGCAGAGCATCTTTATTCGGAGGTTGTAAAAGTAATGGGAGAATATAACATCTCCGCGGAAAGGGGCTTCAAGCCTCATATAACTCTGGGGCGTGTAAAAAGACCAATACGATTATCGAATGAAATGATTAACGAAATAAACAACCTTCACCCGGAATACGGATTTACATCAAAGAGTTTTGAGTTAATTCAAAGCAAATTAACACCGCAAGGCTCTGTTTATAAAGTATTAAAGATTTTTTTATAAACTCTTTTGCCGATAATCGGAATCTCAATGTAATATCCGCCATAAGCTTTTATAGCAAGATAGATTGAATAACCGATCATCCCAAAAATTACCAAAAAAATCAAACCAATTGAAATTGCCATAGTAATAATTAATATTGCGGACATAGCCCCGGGGTCCTGATTTCTTGTCGCGAAAAAGGTGATACCAAGTCCCGATGCGATAGAAAGCAAAACAATTACCATTGTAATAATTATCACCATAAGCAGATAGGCAATATGGAAAAATATTGCCTGAAGCGAATGAAATCTTACATAGTTTGATTTATCCTTTTGAACTGCCCATAAAATAATCGGCAATATTATCCCGCCAAAGAGCATCGAAAGATGCGAAAGCATTGCGAGCAGTTTTTCTTCGCTTGTTATATTAGTTATATTTCCGTTGTTCATATAATTTTTTTTATCAATATAATTTTTTATAAGAAAATAAGATACACTATAAAATTAAAGGACAAATACCTTTAAAAGTCTTTAAAAATATTTGTCCTAAAAGGAGGCAAAACGAAATATTACTTAACAAAATTATTAATATTTTTTACTCCTTTCAATGCAAAAATTTGTGATGTATTTACTCATTTAATATTTAAAAGTGTTAAGCTATTTTGTTATATTATTAACATTTAATAAATAAAATTATGCTTAACGTTAACGACTTAAATAAAAAACTTCTTGAGGCACAATATGCCGTAAGGGGTAAAATTGTTATCAAAGCTCAGGAGCTCGAAGAGCAAGGGAAAAAAATTATATATTGTAATATTGGAAATCCGCAGGCATTAAAACAAAAACCGCTGACTTATGTAAGAGAAGTTCTGAGTTTAGTGGAATTCCCGGATTTATTAAATGACGATAATTTTCTCAAAGGATATCATAAGGATTCAATTGAGCGGGCAAGATTTATTTTGAAAAATGTTCCGGGTGGCGTTGGAGCTTATTCACAAAGTGCGGGAATACCGTTTATAAGAAAAGCTGTTGCGGAATTCATTGAAAAAAGAGACAACATACCTGCCGAGAAAGAAAGAATTATTCTTACTGACGGAGCAAGCAAAGGTGTGCAGGCGGTAATAATGTCATTATTAAAAAACGAAAATGACGGAGTAATGATACCGATTCCTCAATATCCGCTTTACAGTGCAACACTTACTTTATATGGAGGAAAGCAGGTTGATTATTATCTTGATGAGCAGAACTCGTGGCAGTTGAATGAAAAAGTACTTGAGGACAGCTTACTAAATGCAAAGAAAAACGGAATAAATCCTGTTGCAATTTCGGTTATTAATCCGGGAAATCCTACAGGTGCAGTTCTTTCCTATGATAATATAAAGATGATTTTAAATTTCGCAAAGAAATATAATCTTTCTGTTCTTGCAGACGAAGTTTATCAGGAAAATATTTACAAGGACGGATTAAAGTTTTATTCTTTTGCAAAAGTTGCTCACGATTTGGGTATTACAGACGTTCCGCTGTTTAGTTTTCACTCAATGTCAAAAGGTTATCTTGGAGAGTGTGGTCACAGAGCCGGATATTTTGAGCTTAGAAATATACCGCAGGATGTTCTTGAACAATTCATAAAACTTCAGTCAATCAGTTTATGTTCAAACGTAATCGGCCAGATTGCAACATACCTGATGGTATCTCCGCCGAAAGAAGGAGAAGAGAGTTTTGAATTATATGTTAAGGAGAAAGACGGCATTTTAAAAGATTTGAAAACCAAGGCTGAAATACTGGGCAAGGGACTAAACGCAGTAAACGGTATGACCTGTGAAATTCCTCAGGGAGCAATGTATGCGTTCGTAAAATTTGAATTGCCGCACAAACCGGGTGTTGACCCATTGAAGTTAAGCGAAGAGGAAAGATTAAAATATGAATCGGAAAGAGATAATAGGTATTGTATGCAATTGCTTGAAGAGACAGGAATATGCGTTGTGCCGGGTTCAGGATTCGGTCAGCTTCCGAATACGCTGCATTTCAGAACTACTTTCCTTCCCCCGCGTGATGAAATCGAAACGCTTGTTGAAAAGATGAAGGAGTTTCATATAACATATATAAATAATCCGGAGAATTTCAATTGAGTGATATGTCCGAATTTGAAAATTTTGTTAACATAGTAAGACGGCTGAGGAAAGAATGTCCCTGGGATAAAGAGCAGACACATTTGAGTCTGCGGAGGTGCCTTCTTGAAGAAACCTACGAAGTGCTTGAAGCAATAGACAAGGAAAACTTTACCGAGCTGAAGAAAGAGCTTGGAGACCTGATGCTTCAGGCAGTGTTTCATTCCGTAATGGCAGAAGAAAGCGGTAAATTTACGATTGATGATGTATTAAAAGAAGAGACGGAAAAATTAATATTCAGACATCCCCATGTATTTGGCAACTCAGAGGTTAAGAATTCAGAAGACGTAAAAACAAACTGGGAAAAGCTGAAATTAAAAGAGGGCAGAAAATCAGTATTGGATGGAATTCCAAAAGAAATGCCTGCACTTTTCAGAGCTTACCGTGTTCAGGAAAAAGCTTCAAAAGTCGGTTTCGACTGGAAAGACCCGAAGCCGGTTTATGATAAAATACTCGAGGAAATAACGGAGTTAAAAGCGGAAATTGAAAAACGGAATACGGATAAACTTAGCGAAGAAGAAAACAAACAAATTGAAAATGAATTCGGAGATGTATTATTTGCCCTTGTAAACTATGCTCGATTTCTTAAAATTAACCCTGAAGATGCATTAAGAAATACGATTGAAAAATTTACTTACAGATTTAATAAAATTGAGGAGTATGCAAAAGAAAATTCGCTGGTTCTTGAAGAAATGACTCTTGATGAAATGGATGTTATCTGGAATAAAGCAAAAAAGAAAATATAAATTTTAAAAATGGCAAAAGATTATTCAGTCGGTGTAATTGTATATAAAAAATTTTCCCGTTCGGAAAAACTTTTAATTCTTAAACACAAAAAAGGGCACTGGGCATTTTCAAAAGGGCATCCCGATATAGGCGAAAGAAAAATTGAGACCGCTTTAAGAGAATTGAAAGAGGAAACCGGAATCAGGGTTATCAGGTTATTAAGTAAGAGAGTACTCGTATCTGAAAACTATTCTTTTTTCAACGGCTCAGATAAGAAGACCGGAAAATTTGTTGACTATTTTATCGGCGAAACAACATCCGAGAAAGTAAAGATTGACAACAAAGAAATTACTAAATACAAATGGTGCACATATAATGCGGCATTGAAAATTATTACATTTAAACAAACAAAAAACACATTAAAAAAAGCTTATGCAATTATTGAAAAAAAATTATAGTCAGTTAATAATATATTTTATTTTACTTTTTCTTATCGGCACACAGGCGGCGCTTGGGCAGAATAAGGTAAAAGAGCTTCAAACAAACTTAGATGAAATTGTTAAGAGTGTAAGCTGCGACGTTTCGGTTATTGTAATGAGTGCCGAAAAATTCGACTTGCTTTATGAATACAACCACGACTCAAAAATGATTCCGGCATCTATAACAAAAATCGTAACCGCAGGTGCCGCATTAAACAAATTAGGAGCAGGCTATCAATTTAAAACAGTGGTCTATACAGACGACAACAATCTTTCTGACGGCGTAATTAACGGCAATATATATCTAAAAGGATACGGTGACCCGGATTTTTCCACATCTGATATTGAAAGTCTTGCAAAGCAAATTGCTGCATTTAATGTTAATTCGATAACAGGAAATATTATTTACGATGAATCTTATTTAGATGATGACTATAACTCGCTTGCAGGTTATTATCAATCGGATACTGACCCGAAATACTGGCCATACGTAACTGCACTGAGTCTCGATAAAAACAAGGGTAATTCGGACCCGGCGGCATTATGCGGAAATATTCTCTCCGAAGAGCTGTCTATACTTAATATTGGTTTTAACGGAATAGTAATTTCAGGTACAACACCAAAAGCCGCTAAGGAGATTGGAAAAGTAACACGTTCGATATCGTCCGTTCTTTCTCATATGAACAAAGTCAGCGATAACCAATCAGCAATTACTGTTTTTAAAGTTATAGGTGCAGAGCTCAAAGGAGCGCCCGGAACACTTGAAAAAGGTGCAGAGGTAGTAATAGAATTTTTAACAACAATCGGCGTTGACAGAAAAGCATTTGAAATACTTGAGGGCTCCGGTTTAACAAGATATAATTATGTAACAGGACCGATGTAT
Organism: uncultured Ignavibacteriota bacterium; assembly: GCA_937983305.1. Taxonomy (GTDB): domain Bacteria; phylum Bacteroidota; class Ignavibacteria; order Tepidaquicellales; family Tepidaquicellaceae; genus DSSM01. The sequence goes on from CALKAJ010000367.1 coordinate 12,318, forward strand.
ATGCAGTTAATGAAATATTTTTATGATGATATTAAAAACTTTGATATATTTTACCAATCGCTTGCCGTATCAGGTGTTGACGGCACGCTGAAAAGCCGGATGAAAGGAACTGAAGCGGAAACGAATGTCCACGCAAAGACCGGCACATTGAATTACGTAAGTTCGCTTTCCGGATATGCAGTATCCAGAGATAACGAACTGCTGATGTTTTATATAGTTATGAACGGCTTCAGAGAGAAAAGTGATATATACAGAAAGAAGCAGGATGTGATATGTGATATTTTATGCAAGTTTTCAAGAAATTAGATTATGTCAACGAAAGAGCAGGAAAAAAATATTACTTCAGATGAAACTCCGGTAGTGAAACGGCTGATACTTTTCAATTCAAATCATTTCTGGAATGATGTAGTTTTGCAGTTAATAAAAGCGACAAATTATGATATATTACACTGCGAACAGATTGCAATTATTGCACATACTTCGGGAAAGGCAGTAGTGAAATCGGGAGAATTAAACGACCTGATCCCGATTGATAAAGTTCTAAAAGAAATCAACCTTATTACAAAAATTGAATGAGAATATGATGTTGAGAAATTTAAAGATATTGATTGCTTCGGTTTTTATCTTTGCTTCTGCAAACAAATCTTTAATTTCACAACCGAAATATAATTTTGATTTTCAGAAAGAATGGGACTGGGTTGAACTAAGATACGGAGGTTACGGATTAAATGCGGATGCAAATGAGATACTTGATAAGCTGATGTTATCAATGAACATCGGAGATGCAAGAATATTATTTAAAGCACTCTCAGTGCTTGACTCGGTAAATTACGTAAAAAAGATATCTGAAATAACGGAATACGATTCACCGGAAGTTAAAGATATATATAGACTAAAAATTGACAGTATTTTCAGCGACTTTTATGTTCAGAATACTTTAAGCGGGCTGGTTTATGCGGCAGAGAAAATTGATGCCTTAAAAAGCAAAGATGAGTTTGGAGGTAAATTATTTACGGACAGAGAGCTGCACCTGAATATTGCAGATACAACAGGAATGAGAATTGACGTACATTTCGATTATAACAAAGCAAACACAATGCTTGACCTTCTGGATAAAAGTTTTTTCACCGAAAATGATATAACATATCTTGCCGAATTATATGAAGCACCGGTCGGAACATACAACCCTGATTCTATTACAGCATATTTGAATCACGCAATAAACAGTTCTCAACTTTATACGATTTATAAAATGGTTTTCCCGTTAAGTTTCAAAGACCTTGGCGGCGTTTATTTATACAAAGATAAGATTCGATCTGTTTTAAATAAGATATCAGAAAAGGAAGAGATTCTAAGAATAGATATACAAAACCGTTTATTTGTATTCCTTCCAAAATATATTGATTACACTTCCGATGTTGATTTTATTCTCGGAAAGAATTTGTTTCCTGATAAAGCAAACGGAAATAAAATCCCGGTTAACATAGAATTTTACGGAGACAATTACGAACAAATTACGAAATTTATAACAAGAAGACTGTTCAGGCAGGGACGCGAACAGGTTTCTTTGAATATTTTTCAGCACTTATATACCGGAAGCGATTCATTATTGTTTACAGTAATGAATTCAGTTCAGGAAGGCGGTATGTTGAATTATATTGCACCACTTTCCATAGAAAACAGACCTTCAACACTTCTTGAAAAAGATTTTATGCATTTCAGAAGAACAGTTAAAGAGATAGAAAAAGGAAAAGATAAAAAACTAATTGATACACTGATAAGCAATGGTATGTTTGGAAACTCCTTATTTCACACAATGGGAACGCAAATGACATTTTCTATTGAAAAGGTAGTCGGTAAAAAAGCATTAAAAAATTCTTTGATGCTCGGACCCGCAAGTTTTTTTAAAAGTTATGTAGAAGCATATTACGAAGATAAAAAAAATATAAGGGAAATATTCCGTTTCACTCCGGATTTCGAGAAAAAAATTGACTTAATGAACGACAAAGTTCCGGAATATCTTTTTTCCGAAATAGTTGATATAAAAGCAAAATCAGGAAAATTGACCGACACCGCAAAAGAAAATTTTATTAATTCTGAAGTTCAGAGAGTAATAAAAAAGTTTTCGGCTGACAGGAATTCCGATATTTTATATCTTCTGCTTTCGAGACTGCTTTTAGATATCGGATATTACGAACAATCGGTAGTGTATTTTCAAAAAGCACTTCCATCTTTGAGAGATAAGCAAAGATCGTTGAAGCTCGAAATATATGACCATATTGGCAAATCTCAATATTCAACTGCCTTGATTATTTCAAACGAATATATAAAATTATTTCCGAACAGCGACGATTCTTATCTTACAAGAGCAGATATATATTACAATATGAATGATTTTGAAAACGCAAAAATTGATTTGGAAAAATCTTTAAGTATAAATCCGTATAATGAAAAGGCAGCTGCATTTCTTTCAAAGTTAAATAATGAATAAATACAGATTAATATCAAATTACGAGCCGCGGGGCGATCAGCCAAAAGCCATAGATGAACTCACGGAAGCATTAACAAGAGGAGAAAAATCTCAGGTATTCCTTGGAATAACAGGTTCGGGAAAAACTTTTTCGATTTCAAACGTAATCGAACGGATTAATAAGCCCGTTCTTGTTATGTCGCACAATAAAACTCTCGCCGCACAACTATACGGAGAGTTTAAAAATTTTTTCCCCGAAAATAAAGTAGAGTTTTTTATTTCATATTACGATTATTATCAGCCGGAAGCATACATTCCAACTACAGATACATACATAGCAAAAGACCTTTCCATTAACGAAGAAATTGATAAACTGAGATTAAGGGCAACGGCGGCACTTCTCAGCGGAAGAAGCGATGTTTTGATTGTATCTTCTGTAAGCTGTATTTATGGAATAGGCGCTCCGGAAGAATACGCCGAGCAGGTATTTGTTATGAAAAAAGGAATGACGATATCACGAAAAGCTCTTCTGAAAAGATTTGTTGATATTCATTATATGCGGAACGATTCGGAATTTAAACGCGGAAATTTCAGAGTTCGCGGAGATACGGTTGAAATAATTCCGGCTTACGAAGACGAAATTGGAATAAGAATTGAAATGTTCGACAATGAAATCGAAAGACTGAGCTATTTCGACGTAATTGATGGAAAAGTAACGGGCACAGAAGAAAGTATAGCATTATATCCCGCAAAATATTTTGTTACAAATCCTGAAAAAATGGAAGCGGCAATTGAAGGCATAAAAAAGGAACTTGATGAAAGAGTAACTTACCTGCAGTCCGAAGGAAAATTACTTGAAGCACAGCGGCTCGAGCAAAGAACAATGTTTGATATTGAAATGATACAGGAAGTCGGTTATTGCTCCGGAATAGAAAATTATTCGAGGCATATGGATGGCAGAGCTCCGGGTTCCCGTCCATCCTGCTTAATTGATTATTTTCCAAAAGATTTTCTTTTAATCGTTGATGAATCACACGTTAGCGTTCCGCAGATAAGAGCAATGTACAACGGAGACAGATTCCGGAAATCAACTCTTGTAGAGCACGGATTCAGACTGCCTTCGGCACTTGACAACAGACCAATGAAATTCGAAGAATGGGAATCAGCAATAAATCAGGTTATTTTTGTAAGTGCAACTCCGGCAAATTATGAGATGGAAAAATCCGGCGGCTCTTTTGTAGAGCAGATAATAAGACCTACAGGATTGCTTGACCCTGAGATACAGGTAAGACCGGTAAAAAATCAGATTGATGACTTAATTAATGAAATCAGAAAAAGGGCTAAAAAGAAAGAGCGTGTACTCGTTACAACACTTACTAAAAGAATGAGCGAAGATTTGACGGATTACTTATCCGGAATTGGTGTCAGAGTGAAGTATATGCACAGCGAGGTAGATTCGCTTGACAGAGTTGATATATTAAGAGGATTGCGGCTTGGTGATTTTGATGTTCTGGTTGGAGTTAATCTTTTAAGGGAAGGGCTTGATTTACCTGAGGTTTCGCTTGTTGCAATTCTTGATGCAGATAAGGAGGGATTTCTCAGGTCAGAAAAATCACTGTTACAGACTGCGGGAAGAACGGCGAGAAATGCAAACGGACTTGTAATAATGTATGCCGATAAGGTAACAGATTCAATGGACAAGGTAATAAAGGAAACTTTAAGAAGAAGAGAGATTCAGGAAAAATATAATAAAGAGCACGGAATAGAGCCAAAAACAATTTATAAGACATACGAAGAGATTATGCAGTCAACTATTGTTGCGGATTCAAAAGCAAAGATTGATTATAAAAAAAGTCAGGATAAAGCAGGGAAAAGAAATCCTGCAAGTATAATTAACGAGCCGATATTTAAGAAAATAAATGACGATGAAAAGAAACAGCTTCTTGAGCAGCTGCATCAGGAAATGGTAAATGCCGCTAAGGACCTTGAGTTTGAAAGGGCGGCTGAGTTGAGAGATGAGATAAACCGGCTAAACAGTTTATAAAGTTTGTAAAGTTCATAAAGTATAAAAGTAAAAAAATATGAAAAGAGTAATCATAGTTTTAATGTTAGTAATTGCGGCAACATCTGCACGGTCCCAGCATAATATTCAGGGAAGAGTATTAGACGAAAGGAACTTTCCTGTTCCTAAGCTTTCAATATACATTTCGAACGGAGGGACAGCCGTTACAGATAATGACGGATATTTTAAATCATCTGCGGGAAGCCTTCCGTATAACCTGACAATATACGATGCGTCTAATAACAATGCGGTGTTTTATTCATCATTAAGCAGAAAAGACCCGGAGCTTATTTTCTTCGGCTCGAAATCTACAAGATACTCGAATACAGAAATTGTAAAAGTAATTACAAATCCAATTCCAAACGGCAGGAATGCAATTGTAAAATTTATGAGCGACGATATTTTTTACTCACAGGATGTTTATATGAGTTCGGGAGAAACCTCAAAGATATTAACGGTTGACTGGCCCTCAAAATCAGATTATATAAACGGACGTATTGTTTATTTGGAAAGAACTTCGAAGGGATATGAAAAATACGGAGAGCGAACAATTACCGTAACAAAAGGGCAATATCCGATGAGTGTAATATTTGATTCAACCCTTGTGTATCAGAATCCCGGAACATCTAATATAACAGTATATTTGCCGTCTGCATCTGATTATGAAAGCAAAGGATTTAGAGTCTATACGGATTTTCTTTCGCTGCATCGCAATGCACAAATCATAATAAATCAAACCGAGGGAAATATAATTTCAACAAAGGTAAATGTTCCCACGAATCTTTCACTTGGTTACAGACTCAAAATTTCAGGCGAAGCATATCGCTCAGACGGTTCCGGTTTCTTAACTTATAATTACAGCTATCCGGGCGCATCTTTAAATATCGAAAGCTACGATTTGCCATACCTTGACGCCCCTCAGGATAAATTCTGGGGAGTAAGCACGAACACAATATTTTCTTATGAGTGGGGTTCGGGAACAGGTATTTATGTAATCCATTTTCATGCGTACGATCCTGTTGGAGATTTTTATATAGTAACGCGGGATAAAAACATTCCCTCTCCTCTCGGCTATTCAAGCGGTACATTATCCGGTAACGAATACAGCTGGTCTGTTGCAAAATATATTCCATATCTTTCAACGGACGACTATACAAAACCAAGAATATTTGCAAATGACCTTGGCTTCAAAGCAATTCTTTTTTCGGAAAAACGCACTTTCCGGATTAAGCCGTTTTAAGTTTGTTTTAAGACCTAAACGGAAAGTGCGAAATTGTGTTTCCGGGATTTTTACAAATTTTAACTTGACAAACTTTGAATTTATCCCGACTTGTCGGGAAACTTAAAAAACTTAATTAACTTTTTACTTTACCAAAACCATACGCCTCACATCAGAAAATTCTCCTGCCGTCATTTTATAGAAAT
>CALKAJ010000368.1 GCA_937983305.1 uncultured Ignavibacteriota bacterium
CGGCGACCACCGAGATTTACACTCTTTCCCTACACGACGCTCTTCCGATCTATATCTTTTGTAAATTCGATTCCGGACGTGAATAAAAGAAATGACTGTTTTGAAATAATTAAAATTATGAAACAGGCAACCAATATGGAGCCTAAAATGTGGGGCAAGGATATAATCGGGTTCGGAAATTATAAATATAAGTATGAAAGCGGACGAGAAGGAGAATGGTTTTTAACGGGCTTTTCTCCGCGCAGTTTAAATATTTCAATTTATATAATGACGGGTTTCAACAGATATAAAGAATTAATGAAAAAACTTGGAAATGTAAAAACCGGAAAATCCTGCCTTTACGTGAAGAAACTTGAAGAAATTGATAAAAAAATTTTAAAAGATATTATACTTCTTTCGCTTAAAGACCTGAAGACAGGGAAACACTTCGCAGGAGTCTGATTCACTTTCCGATACAGAATTTCATAAATATATTGTTCAAAACTTCCTCATTTGTAAATTCTCCCGTTATCTCTCCAAGACGATTAATCGCATTTCTTAAATCAAGAGAAATATATTCTCCGCTCATTGATGAGTCAATTGATTCTATTGATTTCAATAAAGATTCAATTGTCTGTTCAATGCAAATTTTATGTCTGTAGTTTGTTAATATGATGTCGTCTTTATTTTCGATTTTTGTTGATTCGAGATAATTTTTCACCATAGATTTTTTCAGGCTTTCAATTGAATCGGGAATAAACAACGATATGCTTAAATATCCGTCGGGAATTTGCGATACCTTAAGGTCGCTTTTTGTAAAACAAACTATAGTTTTTTCAGAATTAAGTTTACTTTTGTAATATTCAAGGCTTTTCCGGATTTCTTCTTCGCCGGATGAAGAATCAATCAGATATAAATTCAAATCGGCTTCTTCAATTTTTTCAAAACTTCTTTTTACTCCTTCGCTTTCTATAATATCCTCTGTAAGTCTTATTCCCGCAGTATCCGTAAGGTTGAAAAGGATTCCGTTGATAATAAGTTTTTCTTCGAGATAATCCCTTGTTGTTCCGGGTATGTCGCTGACTATTGCTCTTTCGGAATTTAACAGAAAATTAAAGAGCGACGATTTTCCGGAATTTGGTTTTCCGCTTATTACAAGGTTAACTCCGTCTCTGATAATTTTTCCGGTTATATAGGTTGAAAGAATCTTTTCGAGTTTCTCTTTTAAGTTTGAAACTTTGTTTCTTAATTCATCTTTGTTAAGAAACTCAACATCCTCTTCAGCAAAATCGAGTTCAAGCTCTACGAGAGAAATTGCGTTTAATAAATCGTGCCTTGCTTCGGAAATAAATTTTGAGAGTGAGCCTTCGAGCTGTTTAAGAGATGACCTGTGAGCGGATTCTGTTTGAGATTTTATTAAGTCTGCTACGGCTTCCGATTGTGACAAATCCAATTTTCCGTTAAGGAATGCTCTTTTTGTAAATTCACCCGGCTCGGCATTTCTCGCACCTTTTTTTATTAAGAGCGATAATATTTTCCTAGTGATATACACTCCGCCGTGAGAAGAAATTTCTATCACATCTTCACCCGTATAAGAATTCGGATTTTTAAAAACAGTGACTAATACTTCATCAATAATATCTTCGCCGTCCGAAATAATTCCAAAGTGAACTGTATGGCTTGGAGTATCGGAAAATGAAATTTTCTTTCCTGATTTTTTTCTGAAAACTTTTTCCGTTATTTCAAATGCTTTTGTGCCCGAAATCCTGATTACCGAAATAGAAGATTCCATCAAAGGAGTAGCCGGTGCAGCTATTGTATCAAAGTTATCCATTTTCATTTTGCTTTTTAAAAATTAACCATATAAATACCGGAGCGCCTATAAAAGATGTAAATATTCCGGCAGGTAATTCCGAAGGTGCTATTATAGTCCGTGCAAGTATATCTGAAATTACAACAAATATTCCTCCAAGAAGCAGACTGCAAAAGAGATTATATTTATAATCATTTCCAATAATCAACCTTGAAATGTTGGGAATAATCAATCCGACAAACGAAATAATTCCCGCAACAGATACTGCCGCAGCGGCGAGCAGAGAAGCAAGTGCAATTGAAAGCCGCTGAATCAGCTTTACGTTTAAACCGAGTGACATTGCAATTTCTTCGCCGAGATAAAGCAGGTTCATTTCTTTCGAAAGTAAAACTGCCGCAACAATGCCGGCAACACTGAACGGCATACTTATAAAAAATTCGTTCCATCCCCTGCCGGAGAAACCTCCGCTTAGCCAGTTTACAATCTGAATCACCCCGCTGCCGGAGACTAAAAGTAAAAATCCGTTCACAGAGGCAAGAAGTGCATTTATGGCTATACCTGCCAAGATGATTTTATTTGTAGAAATAAAATTAGTATATTTGGAGTTAATGCCTTTTGCAATGAAAAATATTATTGCAGTCGAAAGAACTGCGAACAGAAATGAGACAGGAGTAATCAGCCAAAACGGTAATGCAACCGGAAGCATAAATATAAGAATTGCTCCGAGTCCTGCTCCCGAGGATATTCCGAGCAAACCCGGCTCTGCAAGATTATTCCTGAGAAGTGATTGCAAAATCAAGCCGGAGCTTGCAAGCGAAGCACCGACAATCAATGCATTCAGCGTTCTTGGCAATCTGATATCGAAAACAATTTTCCTTGAAACATCGTCACCCGAAAACAAAGATGAGAATACTTCACTCAACGGAATAGAGACACTGCCGATTGAGAGCGATACGAGCAAAGATATGATTAAAACGATGAATAAAAAAAATAATATTATATGCTTTTTTGACAAAATAAATAATTATAAATTAAGACAAGTTAAGTTAGTAAGTAATAAAAATGAATGAATAAATTTGGTTCTTTTAATATTAAGGTTGCTCTTTTAATCAGCGGTGTTTTGATTGCCCTTTTTATTTTATTTTATACACAGATAATTGTTGATAAAATCAGGGTAAGAGAAACCGAGATTGCAAAGCTTTACGGTAAATCGCTTGAATATATTGCAAACGATACTACAAATACGAGCGGTGAATACGGATTTATATTCAACGAAATTATTATACAGATTGATTTTCCCATAATTGCAACCGATAAAGATTATACAAGAGTTGATTTCTACAAGAACCTTGATATTGATACCACACTAAAAAAGTCAGAGCGAGATAAACAATTAATCGCCCTTGCAAAAGAAATGGCTGAGCTGAGCCCGCCTATCAAGGTATCTTATATGGATTCACTGATTTTTAACTATATCCATTACGGACAGTCGGATCTGGTTACAAAACTGAAATACCTTCCTATTCTGGAATTCATAATCGGAGGAATATTTTTACTGCTCGGCTATATAGGATTTTCGTACATTAAGAAAGCAGAGCAAAGCAGTATTTGGGTTGGGCTTTCAAGGGAAACGGCTCATCAGCTCGGTACTCCCCTGTCGTCTTTAATCGGCTGGAGCGAAATTTTAAAAAGTTCAGAGAACCTTGATGACAGCTCAAAAGAAATTGTTAATGAAATCGGAAACGACCTTGACAAGTTAAATAAAATAGCGGGAAGATTTTCGAAAATCGGCTCTCAACCAAAACTCGAATGCAAGGATATAGTAACAACGATTAAAAATGTTGCAGGATACTTCGAGAAACGAATCCCTTCATTAATCGGCACCGACGGTCTTGCGAAAAAGAAAGTTTCTATTCAAATTAATTCACCGGATTCCATTAAAGCTTTAATCAATACCGATTTGTTTGAATGGGTTATTGAAAATTTATTTAAGAATGCACTCGATGCGATTGAAAAACATTCCGGAATAATTTTAATTAATATCTCATCTAAAGATAACGATATAATTATTGATGTATCGGATAACGGAAAAGGTATTGATAAAAGACACAGAAAAGATATTTTCAGACCCGGATATTCAACTAAAAAACGCGGCTGGGGCTTAGGTTTGAGTTTATCCAAGAGAATTATTGAAGATTATCACAGCGGAAAATTAACTCTGTCGGAATCAATCCTTGAGAAAGGTACAACTTTCAGAATCAAACTTAAAGCCGGATGAAATTTGACAAAACGAAATTCAAGGGAGCTATTGATAAATTTAATTTTTATTCCCTGAAATTATTTCACAGCGAATTTTTGTCCCTCCTTTTTCTGATTTCTCTAAAGGTTATTTTTCAAGTCATACTTCTTTCAACAGGCTTCAGATGGCTTTCGGCTGATGATTATTGCAGAACTGTTATCTCATATAACTGGCTTCAAAAACCCGAAATAACTTCCGGTGTCTGGCTGCCTTTCCATTTCTGGCTAAACGGCTTTTTTATGATGTTTATTAAAGACCTCTTTGTTGCCGCAACTGCAATAACTTTAGATCGGAAGAGCGTCGTGTAGGGAAAGAGTGTAGATCTCGGTGG
>CALKAJ010000369.1 GCA_937983305.1 uncultured Ignavibacteriota bacterium
AAGGTTTTTTACCCATAAGAATGATTTATCATCCCAGAATATTAACTTCCAGTTTGGACTGGAAGAAAAATAAGAAATTATTGTACTTTGCATTTCTTCAGGCATTCTGACTAAGTCGGGAGCAAGATAGATTGCATAATCAATTCCATATTCATCGAGTTTTTTTTCAAAGCCCGGACGCTTTGACATCAAATCATTATATTTAAAAAATATTTCATCATTAAGGTTTCTGCTGTCAATAAAATTTTTCTTATCGGGAAAATTCCATATAAAAAATCCGCCGGTTCCAAAATGGTTTAATACTCTTTCGCCTACATTTTGAACATTATTTGCTTTCATGAAATCAAAAAGTTGAACCGGTATGAAATCAGAATTAATACCAAACCCGGTAATCCTGTAATACTGAAGAAAATTTAAATATATTGTATTGTTCATTATCGGGGAGTAAGTATAAACAAAAAGAGCCACAAGCGTAATTTTCAAAATTGGCTGCTTTTCAATAAAATCCTTTACAGTTTGACTCTTTAACGAGATGATAAAACTATTGATTGCTAAAACAATAAATACAAAGAGTATAAGAACATAATCTACGGTGAACCTCATTGCTCTGACTGAATATAATGCAAATCCGATATAAAGCAATGCTCTGAAAACATCTTTTTTCTTGAAAGCATCAAAAAGAACAATAACGCCAAGAAACAATAAAACTTTATAAAATGTAGTCGGCATTCCTTTTCCATAACGCTCGCTGAAAGGAGAAAACCATTCATTAACTGTCTGAAGCATTTTCATTTTTGTATGTTCATAAGCATAAACATAAGTAGCAAATCCATTTGGATTAATCAACATAACAAGCAAGGAAACGGCAAATATAATTATCAATCTGGTAAGCTCTTTTTTATCTAAAGCTCTTGTTTCTTTAGTTCCAAATGTTATAGGTTTAAAATAAGTAATAATTTCCGATAGCAAAAATATTCCAAGCAGAAAAGCACCGGCAATAATACCCATATGCATATTAGCCCAAATTAAAAATATTCCGGGAATAAAATATAAAATTTTATAATTATTCCTGTTGAAATATCTGTATTGAATAATTATCAGCAGTAGTAAAGCAAAGAACAAATATGTTATCAAGTGCGGGCGAGGTGTAAGCCTGTCAATAATTGCAAATGACAGTGCGAACAGAGAGAAAAAGATTAGTGTGTAGCTGACTTTAAATTTTCTGAAAATAAAGAAATAAATCCAGAATACAGCAAGTAAAAGCATAGTTCTTAAAACAGATATAGCTTCAAATCCCCCTAAATTATAAATCCCATAAGTTAATATGTCCCAACCCCATTCGAACGGCATCCATTCCTGTCCATAAGTCATGAACCCAAAAACATCAGTCGAAGGGACAGATTTAGTTTCTAAAACATATTTACCTGTTGCGAAATGCCAAAAGACATCATCATCTCCGGTAATTTTAAATGTAGAAAACAAACATAGAAAAACTGTAAAAGCAATCAGCAATAAATAGTTGAAATATTTGTTTTCTTTTACCTCCTGTTTAATCACAGGCTTTTTTACTGTTTTTGCCAAATTCGTATATTAATTTAAATCAGTTGATAATTTATATCTTACAATTCTGTTATTTTTTGTATCGGCGATGTAAAGGACCTTGTTAAAATATGATACACCTCTGGGATTATTTAATTTTTTATCTCCAACCCCATTTCCTCCAAAGCTTCCCGGTAGAATTTTTCCGCCGCTTGAATATCTGTACAAAGAATCACTAACGACATCAATAATAAATAAATTATTGTTATTATCAATTGCAATGCTTGCGGGTCCCTGGAATTGCTTTTTCAGCAGGTCAACATTACTTTCGGGTAAATATTTAGGAACATATACTCCGTTAACGTTATCATATTCAAACCAAAGAACCTTAAAACCAAACTCGGAAGTATTCCGTGTAATTACAAAATCTGTTGCATTGTTATTCAGAGTTGTAGCTCCGGAGGTTTGATAAATGGAATATACTCCGCCACCTGTAGTTTGAAATCCACTTAGATTTTGGACAGAAGTAATTGAGTTTCTACCTTTCATTATCAATATTGCATTATCGGGATCAATACCGGAATTGTTTGGTCCTGTTCGTGTTACAATAAAAGAATTATCCGAAAAAACAGATATTCCGGTAAACTTTCTCTTACTGTTAGAAAGTACAGTTCCCTCCAGACTTGATATTAATCGCTCGGCAGGTGCATTTCCAACTAATCCCTGATTATCTACAAGTTTTAATCTGTAAATAACACTTATAGTATCAAGATTAACAACAGAATCACATATCACAAGTAAATCAAATAAATAATCCTGTGCAATTTTTCTGGGCGAAGAAACATTTGTCCAGTTAAAATATTTAGAACTGATTTCAGCACCGGATAAATCAAGCTGAACGACTCTGTTATTTTTTGTATCGGCAACATAGACTAATGGCTCTCTTCCGATATAGACATCGTTTGGTTCATTGAATTGAGACCAAACCGGAGATTGTTGAACATAAATTGTATCAGAGACGTTTACCTGACCGCCAGAACCGGAGAACTCCGTTAAATCCGGTTTAGCTTCCTTGCAGCTTGAAAGAGCAAGTGAAAAAGCAGATACAACAAAAAGATATATTAAAATTTTATATTTCATAATTAAAATAAAATTATCTTAAATTAGGGAATAAAACTGTTAAACTTAATCTATGAGCGGGACCTAAATATCTGAAATTTGAAAATCCGTAATCAAAATTAGCTTTGGCAAAAGAAATAGGAACTTTGAAACCGGCTCCAAGAGAAAAGTTTTCAGAGTCAACATTAAATTTGTATCCGGCTCTGAAAAAAAGCATTTCTTTCCAGGCATACTCGGCTCCGAGTGAAAGGTTTTCCGCATTATCATTTGGACTGTTCAACTGAATGCTTGTTGTTATTCTGTTATTCGTATTCAACAATGGTTCCATTGCAAATCCAACTTTAAAAAGAGTTGGAGGAGGAAACTTTTGGAAAGATTCTGCAGTCCTGTCACCAATTAAATCAACACTTCCCGATGGAGATGATTGAGCACCGAAATTAGAAATTACGACTGCAAATCTTGAAGTTCCAAGACCGGTTTTGTAATAGGTCGCA
>CALKAJ010000370.1 GCA_937983305.1 uncultured Ignavibacteriota bacterium
CAAATCTTGTTAAACCGGGAAGTGAAGTATTTGTTAATCTCTACGGTTATGATTATAACTACAAGGGTGATAAGGGAGCGAACTATTTAATCTTTAATATTGAGGTTTTCAAAATAACCGACCCGGTTAAGTTTTTCCTGAATCAGCCTACTTTTTATACCGTTGATATTCTCGGGAAGGATTCATCGAATCTTATGTATCTTACAAAGGAGGTTAAGTCATTTGAGAAAACTATCAAGATTAATAATGATTACGGCTATGCGTATTTAAGCGAAAATGTTTCGGCAGGGTATTTCGAAAAAGGAGTTTACCTTGTGAGGTTTACCCACGGAGACAGGGTTGCATATACGGGATTCTTCGTTTCAAATTATGGAGTGATAACTAAGGCAGGTGTGAATTCTATTCTTACCTATGTTGCGGACAGGACAACAGGCGAGCCGATTAACGGAGCAGAGCTTAATCTTTATCTTAACTATTCAAAGCTTGCAGGCGGTTATACTAATAACGGTACAATACTTTTCCCCACAAATACTCTGAACATTAATAAGTCACTTGATAAGGATGATGATTTTATTATAATAGGTACTCATGATGATGATGTCGTAGTTTCAAATCCATCAACTTATTTTAGTTTCTACGGGAATAAATATTCTGTTTACCTGTTTACTAATCAGCCCGTTTACAGAACGGATAATGAAGTTTATTTCAAGGGTACAATAAGACAGAAAGAGCAGGTTGGTTATTCGAGTGTGAATGATGCAACAGTTGAAGTTAAGATTCTTGATTCACGCGGTGCAGAGGTTTCGAAGCAGACTCTTACCACGAATGATAACGGCAGTTTCACCGGAAAATATTTTATTGATGCGGATGCTCCGCTTGGGAATTATGCAATTGTAACTACTTATAATAATTTCCAAATCGGATATAATAATTTTACGGTCGAGCAGTATAAAAAGCCCGAGTTTAAGGTTGATGTTACTGCTGATAAAATTCAGTATTACGGAAATGATGTGATAGATGTTGATGTTAAGGCAGATTACTTTTTCGGCGCTCCGGTTCAGAATGCAGATGTTGAATATAATGTTTATAAGATAAGGTATTTTGTTCCCTGGTGGAAATTTTCAAGCTGGAGCTGGTGGTATGAAGATTACGAAGATTTATACGGTGAAAATTATGAGGGCGCTGTTTTCATTTATTCAGGAAAAGGCACTCTTGACGGGGAAGGTAAGATGAAATTCAGCTATAACATTAAGGAAGATTTTAAAGTTGATAACAAGAATAACTACTGGTGGTATTGGGATAATTCATCAACGGACTTTCAATATATAATTCAGGCAAAGGTTGTGGATAAGTCGAGAAGAGAAATCACCGGCTCGAAAACGGTTCTTGTTACCCGAGGCGGATTTTACACGAATACTAAGGCAAGTAAATATTTTTACAAGCCGGGAGAGAAGGCAAGTTTTGAAATTAATGCAAGGGATTATTCGGATAAACCGATAGTAACTGATGTTACGCTGAAAATTTATCAAATTTCATGGGGCAGAAATTATGATAAGGAAAATAAAAAATTAATTAACACTCTTTACGGAAAAACCAAAGAAGACGGCAAGGCAGTAATTGAGTTTGATATTCCGAATGATATTGAATCGGGATATCTCAGGGTTGAGTCGGTTTGCAAGGATGAGAGAGGGAATGAGATTGAATCAAGCGCAGGTTTCTATGTGAGCGGTAATGATTACAGCTGGTGGTATGACAGCGGTACGGGTAATGTTCAGATTATAACCGATAAAGATACTTATAAAAAGGGAGAAGTATGCCGTGCTTTGGTTTATATTCCATCAAAGGATGCAAATGTTTTATTCAATACACAGAGTGATGATATAATAACGTACAGCGTTGAGAAGATTAACGGAAATACCAAGATGGTTGAATTTGTTATAGATGACAGGTTTGTTGCAGATTTTGATATTAATGTAACCTATGTCCTGAATGACGGATATTACACAGGAACTAAGCATATAGTAATAGTTCCTGATGAAAAGTTTCTTACCGTTGAATTATTTCCTTCAAAGAATATTTATAAACCTAAAGAAGAGGGTGAGTTAAAAGTACGTGTTCTTGATTATATGGGAAGTCCGGTTCCGAATGCGGAGGTTTCTCTCGGAGCGATAGATGAAAGCATATATTATATTAAACAGGATGCTACTAAAGACATAAGGAAATTTTTCTACGGCAGAAGCACTACATACATACCGGTTAGTTACAATTTTAACAGGTCTAACTACGGATATTCGAGAATGCTATCTATTATTGAGAGATTTAATGTTAAGTCAATGAAGGTTAGCGAGATGGGAACAGTAAAAGGAAAACTAACAGATAAAAACGGCGAACAGCTTGAAGGTTACACTATAGTGGTTGATGAAAAATATTTTGCTGCTGTAACGGATGCTGAAGGTAATTTTGAGTTCAGAATGCCTGAGGGGAAATTTGAGATTTCAGTTTTATATGATAATTCCGATGCTTCGTCTTCTGTTGATATAAAAGTAGTTAAGGGAAAGGTTGTAAATGCCGATATTAAACTTGATAAAGATAACAATGATATATCGAAAATTAAGTTAGCAGAGCAACAGTCCAGAGAAGAGGGAGATAGAAGCGGTATTGTAACTGAAACTACAAACGCTCCTCTTGTTCAGGATAAAATTATGGAAAAGGAAAAGAAAGAGGTGTCAAAAAATGGAAAAGGTCGAAAGGATGGAGAGGATGAAGAAAAAATGGTTGAACCTGAATTGCGCTCTGACTTCAGGGATGCAATTTTATGGACTCCTTTTGTAAGAACAGATGAAAACGGTTATGCAACAGTAATGATAAAATATCCGGATAATTTAACTGAATGGAGAATTACGGCACGGGTTATTACCGAAGATACCAAGGTTGGTCAGAATATCGCAAAGGTAGTAACGAAGAAAGATTTACTTGTAAGGATGGAAAATCCGAGATTTTTACAGGACGGAGATGAGGTTACAATTACAACTGTAATTCATAACTATCTCAGCACTGCGAAATATACTACGGTGAATTTCAAAACAGAAGGTGTTCAGTTAATTGATGCGGAACAAAAGAAGCTTGAAATACAACCTAATTCCGAAGTTCAGCTTGACTGGAAAGTTAAAGTAACGGGTACAACAGGAAAGGCAAAGCTTTATTGCGAAGCTTTAACCGATGAGGAATCAGATGCAGTTGAATATAAAGTGCCAATGCAGTCACAAGGGCTTGAAGTTACAAAGAATTTGTCAATTGATTTTAATGATGTAAATAAGACAGAATTTAAAACTATGAGTTTACCCGCCGATATGAATATCGGTTCGGCTTCAATGAAATTATCAGTGTCTCCATCAATTGCAGGAACTCTGCTTTCGTCTCTCGATGAGCTTGCAGGCTATCCTTACGGATGCGTTGAGCAAACGATGAGCAGATTCCTGCCGAGTGTTATAGTTGCGGAAGCGTTTAAGGAATTAAATGTTCCGCTTACGGAAAAACTTGAGAATGAGCTTCCGAAAATGGTTGAAGCAGGACTTAACAGATTGTATTCATTCCAGCATTACGATGGCGGCTGGGGATGGTGGTTAAATGATGAATCGGGTCCATATATGACTGCTTATGTTCTTTACGGTCTGCATATTGCCGAGAAAGCCGGATATAAAATTCAGGGAGGTGTTATTACAAAGGCAATAAAAGCATTGAAAAACCATTTGAAAAGCACTGATGACGAGGTAACAAAGGCATATATGCTGTATGTACTCTCTGTGGTCGGGAAAAAAGAAGATAAACAGCTCAATGACGAAATAGGAAAGCATTATAAATCCAAAATGAATCCGTTTGCAATTTCACTTCTTGCAAGTGCTTATCAGCAGAATGGCGACAAGCAAAAAGCTCTTGAATTAATTACAGAACTTGAAAGCAGGGTTAAGTATTACGGCGACGATGCGGCATTCTGGGAAGGAAGCAGTTATCATTACAGATGGCAGGATGATAAAGTGCAGACAACCGCTATGATTCTGAAAACCTTTATGGCAATAAAACCGGAATCACCGCTTGTCGGAAAGATTGTCAGATGGCTTCTGATGCAAAGACAGGGTGTAAGCTGGAGAAACACACAGGAAACTGCGTTGATAGTTTTTGCAATGATTGATTACCTTAAATATTCGAAAGAACTTGAAGCGGATTTCATCGCAAAGGTCTATGTAAACGGAAAGATGGTTACGGAAAAGAAATTCACTAAAGAGGATGTTTTCAAAAAAGATGAAATTATTAAAATTGATTCGAGTTTCCTGAAGACAGGCGATAATGATATCAGAGTAGAAAAGCTTGGAATAGGAAAGGTATATTTCTCGGCATCGGTTACATATTCGGACAGATATGCAGGTTATTCGGCAAATGAATCAGGTTTCAGAGTTGAAAGAGAATATTTTAAACTTGAGAAATATGAATCATACAAGGGAGACAAGATTGAGTACAGAAAAAAATATTTCGACGGAACGGTTAAATCCGGTGATATGATACTTGTAAAAGTAAAGGTGTATTCTAAGGAAGATGCTTTGAACTACTTTATGCTTGAAGACCCGATTCCCGCAGGTTGTGAAATAACAAAGGATGACTGGGCATATAACATAGAAGGTGAAAAGAATTACGAAGGATATACATATTACTGGTGGAGATGGTGGTATGCCGATAAGGATATCAGAGATAATAAGGTAACGTTTTTCGCGACTTATTTATACGGAGGCGAGCAGGAATTCAGCTATATAATGAGGGCTCAGATTCCGGGCGAATATAATGTGAATCCGACAAAAGGAATGTTGATGTATTATACCGATGTCAATGGAAGCACTCCTTATATGAAACTTAACATAAAAGAGTAAAAAAAATTGCTTTATTTTGAAAAAGAAATATTATATTTTTACTGCTGTATTTTTAAAAAAACTAAACTTAATTTATCAAACAAATGTCAAAAGTAAAAGCTCTTGTAACACTCGTTGTTTTTGCCGTATTGCTTTCATTCACTGCGAATTCATTTGCAGTAACCTATCCCGGTGACAGAGCCGGCTGGAAAGCTGATTATCTTTGGAAGAAATTAAAACTTACCAATGATGAGTACACTAAAGTATATCAAACCTTACTTGATTATGAAGTAAAGGTTAAAGATATGAAGGTTGACAAAAAAGCGGACAAAAAAGCGAAAGTAGAAAAAATGAAAAAACTTCAGGCTGATGTTGATGCCGCTATGACTAAAGCTCTTCCAAAAGAGAAACTTGACAACTACAACAAAATGAAGGACAAATTCTGGAAAAAAAGTTGGGTTGCAAAGAGAAAAGTAGTGAAGAAAGAAACAACAGAAACTGAAAAGAAAGACGAAGTAAAGAAAGACGTTAAGAAAGACGAAGTAAAGAAAGACGTTAAGAAAGAAGAGAAAAAAGAAGAAAAGAAAAAATAAGCTTTCTTTGAAATTATATTTAAAAAAGGCTGCCAATGGCAGCCTTTTTTATTTTACGGGAGTTTTTCCATACGTTCGGGGGCTGAAATGCCAAGGATATGAAATCCGTTTTTGAGGATTTGTTTTGCGGAAAGTGCAAGACCAAGGCGTGCAAATGAGAGAGGCTTATTTTCGATATTGATTACTCTGCAATTTCTGTAGAATCTGTGGAAATTTTCAGCAACCTGATTTAAATATGTTATAATTTTATGAGGCTCTAAAGAGTATGCCGCAGATTCAACCTCTAACGGAAACTGCAATAAAATCTTAATAAGGTCAATTTCGTCTTTTTCTTTTAGCAAAGAAAAATCAATTTTTTTATTTTCGAAATCTTCCATTAATTCGCCTGCATTTCTCAGTATGCCGCAAATACGCGCGTGGGCATATTGAAGATAATAAACAGGGTTTTTATCCGATTCATCTTTAGCCAGTTCAATATCAAAATCAAGATGAGAGCCGGCTGAACGCATTATAAAGAAAAACTGAACGGCATCTTTCCCAATATCCGAAATTAAATCATCAAGCGCATAAAATGTTCCAAATCTTCCGGACATTTTTACGGATTCATTTCCTGATTTAAAAGTTACCATCTGATGTATAATAACGTTTATACCTGAAGTGTCATAACCCAATGATGAAATACCCTTTAATACTTCTCTGTAAGTTTCGCCGTGGTCAGAACCAAAAATATCAACTATTAAATCATATCCGCGTTTTATTTTATTTATATGGTAAGCCATATCGGGCAGTCTGTAAGTCGGCTCTCCGCTTGCTTTGACAATAACTTTATCTTTCTGGTGTTCCTGCTCTTTTTCAAGTTTCAGCCAGATTGCACCGTCTTTTTCATAAGTAAGACCTGCTTTAGAGAATTCATCAATAATATTTTTAATCGTACCTTCAGAATATAAAGATGATTCGTTAAAAAATATGTCGTGCTTAATTCCAAGCTCAACAAGAGTAGATTTTATTGATTCGAAGTTATACTCTTCGCCTTTTTTTCTGAAGTAGTCAAGTTCATCAGTTCCTCTAAAAGAATCACCTTTTTCAAGTCGTATTACTTCTGCAATGTCTTTTATGTAATTACCCTGATATCCGTCTTCAGGGAAGGGATAATTTTCATCAAATATCTGTTCATATCTCGCTTTAACAGATTTCGCAAGCAATGTCATCTGATTTCCGGCATCGTTGTAATAATATTCTCTTGTTAATTCAAATCCTGACCATTCAAGCAAATTCGCAATAGATTTCCCAAGACAAATTTGCCTTCCGTGACCTGCGTGAAGAGGTTTAGTTGGATTGGCGCTAACCCATTCAAGATTCGCTTTTTTACCTTTATTTTTTTCTGATTTTCCGAAATTATCTCCCAGCTCTAAAACTATTGGAATTTCATCTGTATAGAAAGCATCATTAATGAAAAAGTTAATAAATCCCGGACCTGCAATTTCAATTTTCGAAATACGGCTCTTATCGTATTCAAGTTTTTCAATAATTTCAGCGGCAATAATTCTTGGTGCTTTTTTTAATTCCTTCGTGAGGAGCATAGCAATATTCGAGGAATAATCCCCGAATTTTTCTTCTTTGGGAATATCTATCGTTTGCTCTTTAACCGGAAAATTTAATTCCAATAAAGATTTCTCAATAATATTTTTTATAAAACTAATCAAAGCCATCCTTCCTTTTTATACCATTCAATTGTTTCTGCAAAGCCTGATTCCAGATTAAATTCTTCTTTAAATCCGAGAAGGTCTTTTGCTCTTTGATTTGAACACGTCCAGTATTTCCTGGTTATATCTTTGCATTTCTCAAGATTCAGGGTTGCCGGTTTTTTAGAAAACATTGCGAAAAACTGGGCAAAGGCGCCGGCAGTATATACAATCAAGTGCGGCACTCTGAGTTTTAAGGCTTTTTTATTCATAAGTTTTGCGGTAATTCCGCTGATGTCATCCCAATTATAAACTCCATCGTGGCAGATAAAAAATATTTCTCCGCTTTGAAGTTCGCTTTCTGCAGCAAGCAGAATTCCTTTGACCAAATCAGAAACATAGACAAGACTCAGATATTTATCACCAAAGCCGATTATGCTGTTTAAACCCATTTTGTAGGTTTTGAAATAAATAAAGATTTCAGTATCTCTCGGTCCGTAAACTGCCGGTGGTCTTACGATAACTACCGGGAATTTGTCTTTATATTTTAAAACTTCATTTTCAGCCATAAACTTTGTTCGTGCATAAGCCGTCATAGGTTTAGGAATATAGCTCTCATCAATCGGTTTATCTCCGGGAGTAGGACCGCAAACCGCCTGCGAAGAAATATGCACAAATTTTTTAAGGTTTGGGTTTACCTTAAAGGAGATTTCAAGAAGATTTTTCGTTGCAAGATAGTTCGATTTTTCAAATTCTGCTTCACTTTTTGCTTTAACAGCACCTGCTATGTGAAAAACATAGTCAACATCTTTTATAGCTTCTTCAAGTGCGGCATTTGAAAATAAATCTCCGTCAACAAAGGTAACATTTTTCCCATCTAACCATTTTGTAGATGATGTTTTCCTTTTCAGACATTTGACTTCCCAGCCTTTTTCAAGAAGACTGTCAACCAAATGGCTTCCGACAAATCCTGTCGCGCCCGTAATAAATGCTTTTGTTTTCATTAATTATCAATTTATACAACAATTTATGAATAATTAAATGTATTTTCTATTAATAAATTTTTACCGATATTTGAAGTTTATGAAAAATTAACAATTATTTTTTTATGGATATTTTTTCAAAGTGTTATAGCTTCACAAGAGCTGATGAAGTAAAAGCTGCAGGTGTTTACCCCTATTTTAGAGCGATTGAGCAAAATGAAGGACCTGTGGTTAAAATTGGAGGAAAAGAAGTAATAATGGCGGGCTCGAATAATTATCACGGATTAACTACACATCCGAAGGTTCTTGAAGCTGCACTTGAAGCTACAAAGAAATATGGAACAGGTTGTTCAGGTTCGAGATATTTAACAGGTACTCTTGATTTACACATTAAACTTGAAGAAAAACTTGCAAAGTTCCTGAATAAAGAGGCAGTTTTATTATTCTCAACAGGATATCAATCAGCTCAGGGAATTATTCCTACATTAGTTAATAAAGGTGACTATATTATATCGGATAAAGATAACCACGCAAGTATCGTTGCAGGAAACATAATGGCAAAAGGAATCTTTGCGGAGCATGTCAGATATAAACATAATGATGTGGAAGATCTGGAAAGAGTTTTGAAACAGATTCCTGACTCCGCAGGCAAATTAGTAGCTACTGACGGTGTTTTCTCTACTACTGGTGAAATTGCAGCACTTGACGGTATTGTCAAAGCTTGCAAGAAATATGGTGCGAGACTTCTTGTTGACGATGCACACTCTCTTGGTGTTATTGGTAAAGGAGGAAGGGGAACAGCATCGGAATTTGGGCTTGACAGTGAAGTAGATATGATAATGGGAACATTCTCAAAAACTCTGGCTTCTCTCGGCGGTTATGTTGCCGGAGAAGAAAGAATTATTAATTTTCTTAAACATCATTCTTCTGCCTTAATATTTTCCGCTTCACCGACTCCTGCCTCTGTTGCCGCGGCAATGGCTGCACTTGAGATTCTGGACTCTGAGCCGGAAAGAGTCCAAAGACTTTCATCAAATGCAAATAAAGTCAGAAAGGCTTTCACGGAAATGGGATTTCATGTGCTCGATGGTTCAACACCTATAGTACCGGTAATATTAGGAGAAGATACACTCACATTCACTTTCTGGAGGAAATTATTTGACAATGGAATATTTGTCAATGCCTTTGTTTCTCCCGGTGTGCCTCAGAATCTTTCAATGCTTCGTACATCATATATGGCAACTCACGAAGATAAGCATTTAAACAGAATCATAGAAGTATTTGGTGAAATCGGTAAAGAAATGGGTATAATAAAATGAAATATTTAATTCTGATAATAATCTCGGTTTTTTTTATATCCTGCGGTGATAAAACAAACGACACTGATAACAGGAATAATTCTTCAAATAACGAAACCGATGACACAACTTCATTAAGCCCTCAGGAGGCATTCAGCTATGTACTTGTAAATCAGGTATTAAATTCAGATGATGAAGATTTGGAATTATTTCTTGAGAATGAAATATTTCCTTTAGTTTCAAAATCCGAAAAAGTTACAGTTGACGAAATTTCGTCTTCGCTTTTTCTTCTGACGTATTTTGAAGGCGATGTTGAGAAAAATTTATTGATTCAGAAGTTTTATAACCCCGTAAAAGACGAAGTTACTTTTGTGAAATCCGAAACTTCATTAACTCCGAAAAAGCAATTTCTGAAATGACAAATAGAATATATGCTGTTGTAGGAATGTGCGGTTCGGGTAAATCTGAAGCAGTAAAGAGATTTATTGAAAAAGGATATTCGAGGGTTTACTTTGGGGAAGTAGTTATTAACGAAATAAAGGCAAGGAATCTTGAAGTAAACGAGAAAAACGAAAGATTTGTCAGGGAAGAGTTACGTGAGAAGTACGGAATGTCCGCAATGGCAGTAAAGAGTTTAGATAAAATCAGAGAGTTATTTAAAAATGGTAATGTCGTTATAGAAAGTTTATATTCCTGGTCTGAATTTAAAATTATCAAAAAAGAGTTTGGTGATGCTTTCAAACTAATTGCAATTCATACCGAAAAAGAAATCAGATATAAAAGACTTATGACACGGGAATACAGACCATTGAGTTTCGAACAATCGGAATCGAGGGATATAAGCGAAATTGAGAATATAGAAAAAGGCGGACCAATTTGTTTTTGCGATTATTTAATAATAAATAATTCGGACCTCGGAAATTTATTTAAAGAAATTGATAAAATAATTTGAAGAACAACAATTACATAAGCTGGGACGAATACTTCATGGGCATTGCATTGCTCTCGGCACAGCGCAGCAAAGACCCTAATACACAGGTAGGGGCGTGCATTGTGGATGAGAATAATAAAATTGTAGGGATTGGTTACAATGGTTTTCCTAAAGGATGCAGTGACGATGAGCTTCCCTGGGCAAGAAAAGGCGGCTCAGCAAATGAAACAAAATATCCTTATGTTGTTCACGCAGAAGCAAATGCAATATTGAATTCCACAAAGAATCTATTCGGAGCGAGGATTTATGTGGCACTTTTTCCGTGCAATGAATGTGCAAAGTTAATAATACAATCAGGAATAAAAGAAGTGCTTTATTTATCGGATAAATATAAAGATACCGAGCCCGTAATAGCTTCTAAAAGGATGCTAAATATGGCAGGTGTAAAATGTACTCAACTAAATCTAAAAAGAGATAAGATTATTATAGAATTTCAAACGGATAATTAAATTCCTTGAGCATAATAATTTTTAATAAAAACGAAAAGAATATTAATAATGGACAACATAATAAATGAGCTTCAGAAAAAAGAGGGCGGCGATAAATTCAAAGAGAAAATGCTCGAAACGATAGAAAGTTATAAAAAATTATCCGACGAAGATAAAAATTGCCTGCATGTATATTACGGTTACGGAAAAGGAAAAACAACAAGTACGATAGGGTTGATTATTCGTGCACTTGGTTCCGGGAAAAAGGTCGTATTAATTCAGTTTGACAAAGGTTTTGACGGTGAGAATGAGCATTATAATGAAAGAGTAATACTGCGTAAATTAAAAAGTGACGGATATGATATTGAACTATATCCTACCGGATGTGAGCGAATGAATTCAGACGGAACTTTCAGGTTTAAAAATATGGAAGAAGATTTTATAGAAGCCCGGAGAGGATTGGAAATTGCCAGAGAGAAAATTGAAAAAGGAGATATGAATATACTTATTATTGATGAAGTTATTGCAGCAGCTACCTATAATCTTATTAAAAAAGAAGATGTTGAATCACTTATAGAGTTGTATAAAAAGAATAAAAGATTTGAATTGATAATGACCGGCCATAAGATATGGGAATATATAGAGGAGAATGCCGACCTTATTACCGAGATGAGAAAAGTAAAACATTATTTTGACAAAGGAATACCTGCAAGAGAGGGAATTGAATTTTAGCTTTTCTATTTGTGCAGGTATATTTATTTTACTTACATGCTTGATTATAATCAAATAGCTTATAATTCGGAATTACAAAATGAGACTCCCCGGAAAGGTGAGTTAAAGATTTATATCAGTTCGCTATTACTTAATGAGACGGATTCCTATCTCCGAACCGATTTAAAGAACGAACTCGGCGGAGTATTCATTGGTGATTATTTTGAAGACAGCGATGGAGAGACTTGTGTAATAATTGAAGATATTATAATCGCAGAATTTGTAAAGGCATCTATAACTCATCTGACTTTTACTTCCGAGACCTGGCAGGAAATAAACAACACTTTGGAAGAAAAGCACAGCGGCAAAAAAATTACAGGCTGGTTTCATTCTCATCCGGGGCATTCGGTTTTTATGTCCGGATATGACAAATTTATACAAGAGAATTTTTTCAATCAGCCGTTTATGACTGCCTATGTTTACGACCCTGTAAAGAATGAAAGAGGCTTTTTCTATAACAAGACCGGAAAAACAGAACTTGCAAGAGGTTTTTTTTTACTAACACACGGAAATAAACCGGAAATTATTAATGATATGGAAGAAAAAAAATCAGTAAAAAATGAGTTACAACCGGCATTAATTAAAAAAATCTACATAGGACTTTTTTTATTATTTGCTCTGAATCTGGTTATTGGAGTGTATCTGCTGATAAAAACTAACAGCTTAAATGAGGATATTACTAAGTTGAACGATATAAGTTTGAAAATAAATGAGATTAAATCGGATTATAAATTGATGAACGAGAAAATAGATGTTATTAATTCAAACAATAAAGTCAGCGGAGGCAGTTTTTTATATAAGATAAGGGAAGGTGATAATTTAAAGAAATTAGCATTTACCTTTTATAATGACAGTTCAAAGTTTAATTTAATAGTGAAGTTCAACAATTTAAGAGACGAGTATGATATATCTCCCGGCAAAAGCATTGAAATACCCGTAATAATAGAATAAATGACACCACGAGAAAGAAGATTGAAATCAGATTTTGAAAAACTAAAAGCGGAATTTTCCGGACACCCTTTTGTTAAAGTGACTTATGAAATTAATGATGAAATAGTACCTGAAAAATATTTTGTTAATTATTCCGGCATAAAAAGTGTAAATTCGAAAAAGAAAGACGATGAAGGAAAAAGGACAATTGAATATATTTATGAACATAATATCGAGATAAATCTGCATTACGAATATCCAAAGATTAAACCCCAGTGTTTTATGCTGACAGGAATTTTTCATCCGAACATACGGCTTGCACATCCTCACGATATTTGTATTGGAGATTACTGGGCACCGGGTGAAACTATTGTAGATGTGATTTATCAGATAGGTGATATGATTCAGTATTTGAATTACAATGTGAATAATCCGTTGAACGGAATAGCGGCGAAATGGGCTAAAGAAAACAGTGAACTCTTACCAATTGATAAGATTGATTTAAGGCAGCCCGAAATTGACATAGAATTAAAATAGAAAATAAATTAAATAATAAAGCTATGATATTATCTTATCAGGGAATTTACCCAAAAATTGACGAAAGCGTATTTATATGCGAAGGTGTGCATATAATAGGTGATGTAGTTTTGGAAAAAGATGTTAACGTATGGTTTAACAGCGTAATCAGAGGTGATGTAAATTACATCAGGATAGGAGAAAGAACAAATATTCAGGACGGGTCTTTACTCCACGTAACCTACAAAAAATATCCGTTGATTATAGGCAAGGATGTTTCTGTTGGACACGGCGCAATACTTCACGGCTGCACTATAAAGGACTCGGTATTAATCGGAATGGGTGCGAAATTGCTGGATAACTGCGTTATAAAATCAAATGCACTGATTGCTGCAGGAACGCTCGTTAAAGAAAATTTTGAGGTTCCTGAAGGAGTCTTAGTTGCAGGAGTACCCGGGAAAATTATAAGGGACCTGACGGAAGAAGAGATTGAAGTGGTAAAACTTCGTGCAAGAAATTATCTGAGATATGTTTATAACTATAAGCAGGGAATTTCCGGAGATTAGAGTGTGCTTTTTAAGATTACTTTATAAATTGAATTAATAAATCTATATACATATTTTCAAATAACTTAGAACTCAGATAACTTAGAATCATATTGACGGAAAACAATAAAAAACCGGTTATAGACCGTGATGCGATAGATGGAATTGGGAAATTGCTCGGCAATCCGATGCTTGAAACCGAAAGCGGTTGGAAAATTAATCTTATCAGCAAGCTAAAGAAAACGGAGATATCTCTTGAAATATATCCGGAGCAGGATGGGAATGCATTAATTTCGGTTTATACTGAAAATGCACATTTACAGCTTCAGGACTGCAATTCGATTATTTTAAGCGAGATGCTTTCTGAGGTAATTTTTATTGCCGAATACGGAGAAAAAATTTCCGGATTAATTGTTTCGATGCAGGGTGACTGCTCTTTATATTCGAATGTAAATAAGAAACTACTGAGTTCTGATTTATCAGAGTTGACATCAGAGAAATTGATAGCTGCAGTTGCTTTATCATTAACAGATAATTAAAAAATTACTTTGAAATTAACACTATTATTCAATACGGATTTTTTTAGCGATAAAAAAAATAAGGCGGCTTTCAAAAAGTCCGTTAATAAAATCGCAAAAGGAATATTCGCAATAGAGAAGTGTTCCATTGAGCACTTGAATATTAATTTTACCGGTGATGAGGAAATCAGAGAACTGAACAATAAGTATCTTGCACATAATTTCAATACAGACATTCTGACTTTTGGATACGATGAAGGAGAAAGCGATATTATAATTTCAGTTGAAACCGTAAAGAGCAATGCAAAGCTTTTTAAAACAACTTTCAGAAATGAGCTTTTCAGAGTTATAATTCACGGACTTTTGCATTTATGCGGCTACGATGACAGTACAAAACAGGAAAAAGACTCTATCAGGAAACTTGAAGATTCATATTTAAAAATTTTCAAACAGGAATGTTCGATAAAATTTTAGAAATAATCACATATTTACTTGAAGAATTCAAGAGTACAAAAAGGCTTGATAAAATTGATT
The DNA here is from genome assembly GCA_937983305.1 of uncultured Ignavibacteriota bacterium. Taxonomy (GTDB): domain Bacteria; phylum Bacteroidota; class Ignavibacteria; order Tepidaquicellales; family Tepidaquicellaceae; genus DSSM01. The sequence continues at coordinate 14,688 of CALKAJ010000370.1, forward strand.
TAAAAACTCTGAAGAATTTTGGTTATACAGAGGTTGAAATCAACACAGCATTGGCATGGGTATTCACCAAAATAGTATATGGCGAAACAGTATTTAAAGATTCGGAAAAAACAAAATCAGTAAGATTTTTCAATAAACAGGAGTCACGCCTGTTTACTCCCGATGCACTTGGATATATTATCCAGTTGAGAGAGCTTGGATTAATTTCCGATAATGACATTGAGCAGTTAATGGATAGGGTTCTTATATCAGGATATGTAAAAATTAATCTGGCGGATATAAAAAAAATTATTATCAGCCAGTTTATGCAATTTGAATCAAACTCTGAAATAAAAGAAAGACTTGCGTTTATAAATAATGAAACTATAAATTAAATAAATTGTTAATAATACAGAATAATAACTAAGGAGTGATAAGTAAAAATATATATGGCAAAATCATTAGTAATAGTAGAGTCACCGTCAAAAGCAAAGACGATAAACAAGTATCTCGGCAAGGACTATGTAGTCGAAGCCACAGTAGGGCATATTAAAAATCTTCCAAAATCTAAAATCAGCGTTGATATAGAAAACGGATTCGTTCCGACTTACGAAGTTATCAAAGGAAAAGAGAAGGTAATAAAGGATATTCAAAGCCACGCTAAGAATTCTGATAAAATCTATATAGCGACTGACCCTGACCGTGAGGGAGAGGCAATTGCTTCGGATATAGTGGAGTGTGTCGAAAAGTATAATAAGAAAATAAAAAGAGTACTCTTTGAAGAAATAACTAAAACGGGAATTGCAAGAGCAATGGAGAATCCAACAGATCTCGATACAAATCTTGTAGAATCCCAGCAGGCACGCAGAGTTATGGACAGGATACTCGGTTACAAAGTTAGTCCTTTTTTATGGAAGACATTTTATTTCGGATTATCTGCAGGAAGAGTTCAGTCAATTGCATTAAAATTGATTTGCGAAAAAGAGCAGGAAATAAGGAATTTTAAACCAAAAGAGTACTGGACAATTGACGGAATTTTTTCAAAGATTTCCGGTGAGAAAAAACAGTTTAATGCAAGGTTATATAAAATAAATGAAGACATAATAAAATATAACGGAGAGAAACCCTGTGTAGAAAATCTTGAGCAGGCTCACGGCATTATATCGGAATTAAAAGGCAATAAGTTTAAAATAACAGATGTTCAGGTAAAAGATACAAGAAGAAATGCACCTTCTCCTTTTACAACAAGTATGTTACAGCAAGCGGCATCTACGAGACTCGGATTTTCCCCCAAGAAAACAATGATGCTGGCTCAGAAGCTTTATGAAGGTGTTGAAATAAATAAAGGTGAAGGCAATGTCGGTTTAATAACATATATGAGAACGGATTCAACAAGGATAAGCCCTGAAGCACAGAAAACTGCTTATGAATATATCGAGAAGAATTATGGGAAGGATTATATTCCTGATACTCCAAATGTATTTGCGAAAAAAGGGAAAAATGCACAGGAAGCCCACGAAGCGATAAGACCGACTGATGTGTTTATAAAACCGGACGACCTGAAGAAACTTGAGAAGAATTTAAAATCGCTATATACTCTTATCTGGCAAAGATTTGTTGCTTCTCAAATGACTAAAGCTTTGATGGAACAAAAAACGATTATTATCAAAGCAATAAATCAAAGAGGCAGTTCGAAGACTTTCCTGTTTAAAGCAACCGGAAGCGTTATTAAATTTGCCGGATTTCTAAAAGCTTATGAGGAAACCAAAGAAGAACTTGACGTCGAAACCGAAGAAAACGATTCTTTGATACCTGCCGATTTAAAAGTTGATGATATGCTGAACGCTCTTACTTTGATGAAAGAACAGCATTTCACAAGTCCTCCGCCGAGATATACTGAAAGCAGTCTTATTAAACAGCTTGATGCGCTTGGCATTGGCAGACCGAGCACTTATGCACTTATAGTCTCAACCGTGATAGACAGAAAGTATGTTGACCTTGTTGACAGAAAACTATTTGCAACAACACTCGGATTGGCAGTCAATAAGATTCTTGCCGAATATTTTGCCGACGTAATAAATTACGAATTTACGGCAGGAATGGAAGAAGAGCTTGATACCATTGCTAACGGAAAAGCGACATATAAAAAAGTGATGAATGATTTTTACAAACCATTTATCAAAGACTACGAAGCAGCAGATGCAAAAGCTAAAGAGATAAAAGAAAGTCTGATTGAAAGAACAGATAAGGAATGTCCTGAATGTGGAAAAGAAACAGGTGCAGTTATGTTAAAGAAATGGGGAAGGAACGGACTGTTTTTAACCTGCGAAAGATATCCGAAATGCAAGGCGACAGCCTCAGCAGATGAAAATGATTCGATGCTGTCAAAGCCGGTTGAAGGAATTACATGCGACCTTTGCGGAGCAGATATGCTTTTAAAGGTAGGAAGATACGGAAAGTTTTACGGATGCTCAAATTATCCGAAGTGCAACGGAATCAAACCGGTCACACTTGGAATAAAATGTCCTAAGTGCAATGAAGGTGAAATACTTCCCAGGGTAGGCGGAAAAAGGAAAAAAACTTTTTACGGATGCACAAAATATCCGAATTGTGATTTCATTGCGAACTTTGAACCCGTAATTCAGGAATGTACTAAATGCAAAAACAATTTCCTCGAGAAGAAAAAGGACAAAGAGCAAAATGTATATTTGCAATGTCCTAATTGTAAAGAAAAATATGAAATAAAAGAAGAAGTTGAGCAAACATAATTTCAAGGATTATCTTAATGAATTTCTTGACTATCTGAAATTCACAAAGAATTTTTCCGGAAATACAATAACAGCATACCGGACGGATTTAATTCAGTTCGGTATTTTCTTATCCGATTTTATTGAGGTTGATTTTAACGATTGTGAATTTGAGTTTGATATTGAATTTGTTGATACAAAAACGCTCAAAGCATTTATTGCAGATATTTACTCGCAAAATAAGATAGACATAAAAAAGGTTTCAAAGTATAAGAAGAAATCCGTAGCCCGGAAGATTTCAGTATTGAAGGCTTTTTTCAGGTTCTTAAAACTGAAAAATTATATTAAGAGAAATCCTGCTTCAGGATTAATGTTTCCAAAATTACCAAAACCATTGCCTGTGAATCTTACGGCGCCTGAGCTCGAAACTTTACTTGAAGAAAAGGGCACAATAAATTTAAGGATATTAGATAAGGCAATTCTTGAATTATTTTATGGAACGGGAATAAGATTATCAGAACTGATAAACCTTAAATTAAATGATGTTAATTTCTATAATAACACCGTAAAGGTTTTCGGGAAAGGATCCAAGGAAAGAATAGTACCATTCGGTAAGAAAGCATACACTGCATTGAAGAATTATCTTGAGATAAGAGAAATTTGCGATTTAAAAAAATCAGAATATTATTTTATTGACAGCAAAGGAAATAAGCTTTACCCGATGAAGGTACAAAGGATAATTAAAAAGGATTTGGCGCTTGTTACAAAAGTAAATAAGAAATCACCGCATGTTTTACGTCACAGCTTTGCAACTCATTTACTCGATTCCGGAGCAGACATCAAATCCATTCAGGAAATGCTCGGACACAGCAGTCTTTCGACAACACAGATTTACACACATATATCATTAGATAAACTTAAAAAAGCATATAAACAAAGTCATCCAAAAGCATAAATATGGCAGACAATAAAATAATATTTTCGATGGTTGGAGTAGGGAAGACCTATCCTCCCAAACGGCAGGTACTTAAAAATATTTACCTTTCATTTTTCTATGGAGCAAAAATCGGAATCATCGGTTTAAACGGATCCGGCAAATCAACACTCTTGAAAATCATAGCAGGAGTTGAAGAAAACTTTGACGGCGAAGTACATTTCACAAAGGAATATTCTATAGGATATCTGGAGCAGGAACCGGTTCTTGATAATACAAAGACGGTTAAAGAAGTTGTTATGGAAGGTATGGGAGAGATTGTTAATATTTTAAAAGAGTATGAAGAGGTTAATGCGAAATTTGCGGAGCCGATGAGCGATGACGAAATGAATGATTTGATTGAAAGACAGGGCGAGCTGACTGAAATGATTGAACATAAAAACGGCTGGGAAATTGATGCGAAACTTCAAAGAGCTATGGATGCACTCAACTGTCCCGAAGAAGATGCATTGATAGAAAACCTCAGCGGAGGTGAAAGACGCCGAGTTGCATTGTGCAGATTACTGCTATCGGAGCCGGATATATTATTGCTTGATGAGCCGACAAACCATCTCGATGCGGAATCGGTTGAATGGCTTGAAATATTTTTGCAGCAATATAAAGGCACTGTTATTGCCGTAACGCACGACAGATATTTTCTTGATAATGTTGCGGGATGGATACTTGAACTTGACAGAGGCGAAGGAATTCCCTGGGAAGGAAATTATTCTTCCTGGCTTGACCAGAAATCCAAACGACTTCAAATGGAAGAGAAGCAGGCAAGCAAGAGAATGAAAACTCTTGAAAGAGAGCTTGAATGGGTAAGGATGTCGCCGAGAGCAAGACAGGCAAAATCTAAAGCAAGATTGCAGGCATACGATAAAATGCTCAACGAAGATACGAAGCAGAAAGAAGAAAAACTTGAAATTTACATTCCTAACGGACCCAGACTCGGAAATAAAGTTATCGAAATTACAAATGTATCAAAAGGATTTGGAGACAATCTGCTTTTTGAAAGTATGAATTTAAGTCTTCCGCCTGCAGGTATAGTCGGAGTTATAGGACCGAACGGAGCAGGAAAGACAACTCTTTTCAGGATGCTGCTTGGAACGGAAAAACCTGATGCCGGAATAATTGATATTGGAGAAACCGTAAAGATTGGATATGTTGACCAGGCACATGCGGAAATAAATCAGGAAGACTCAGTCTGGAAAGCAATTTCAGAAGGGCAGGAATTTATCGAACTAAGCGGGAAGCAATTTAATTCAAGAGCTTATGTCGGAAGATTTAATTTTACAGGAGCAGACCAGGAGAAGAAAGTAAATATGCTCTCGGGCGGTGAGCGGAACAGATTACATCTTGCATTGACTTTAAAATCTCAGGCAAACGTTTTACTGCTTGACGAGCCGACTAACGATATTGACGTAAATACATTAAGGGCTCTTGAAGAAGGGCTTGAAAGTTTTGCAGGATGTGCGGTGATTATATCTCACGACAGATGGTTTCTTGACAGGGTAGCGACTCATATACTCGCATTTGAAGGAAATTCTCAGGTGTATTATTTTGAAGGAGGATATTCGGATTATGAAGAAAATAAAAAGAAACGGATTGGAGATACAGAAAGAAAAAGATTCAAGTTTAAAAAATTGATAAAATAGAGTCCCTGCTTGGGCTTTTCAATAAAAGATTAATTTGGTATTTTTGTAAAACAAAAAAATGAAAATACAACTTAAAGAAATATGTCACGGAAGAAGCGGCGATAAAGGCGATGCCGCAAATATAGGTTTGATAGCTTATAATAAAGAAGATTACGAACTAATAAAAAGAGAAGTTACTGCCGAAAAAGTTAAGAAGTTTTTTGACGGAATCTGCCTCGGAACGGCTGAGAGATTTGAGATGCCGAATATAAATGCATTGAATTTTCTACTTCACGATACACTTGGCGGAGGCGGAACTGTCTCATTGAAGTTAGATGCACAGGGAAAAACTCTTGCATCGGCACTATTAAAAATGGAAATAGAAAAGTAAAGGCGAAATATGTTTGACCAGCAGAAATACAGATTAAAAGAACCGCGAGAGAAGCTTAAGCATCTCGGGAGGTTTCTTTGAAATTGATAATAAAAAGATAAAAATTACAGAGCTTGAAAAAAGCACTGAAGTTCAGGGTTTCTGGGACGATAATCAGACCGCACAAAAAATATTAAAAGAGAAATCGAACTTAACGAAGTGGGTTGAAGAATTTGAAAGAATTCAAAATCAACTCAATGACATTGATACATATTTTGAGATGGGTGAAATTGAAAATGATGATTCCATAGAGCCTGAGCTCGATAAAATGATTTCAAAATTTGAGAAAGAACTTTCAGACCTTGAGTTTAAGAATATGCTTTCCGATTAAGATGATATTAACGACTGCATACTTACAATCAACTCCGGAGCAGGCGGAACAGAGGCACAGGATTGGGCTGAGATGCTTTTAAGAATGTATATGAGATATGCGGAGATTCAGGGATATAAAGTTATTCTAATAGACAGACTCGACGGAGACGGAGCGGGAATAAAAAGCGCAACGATAGAGATACTTGGCGAATATTCATACGGATATTTAAAAGCAGAAAACGGAGTTCACCGTCTGGTAAGGATTTCTCCTTTTGATGCCAATAAAAAACGGCATACATCATTTGCAGCAGTTTATGTTACGCCTATTATTGATGATAACATTGAAATCGAAATCAATCCCGGCGATATTAAAGTTGATACATTCAGAGCAGGCGGAGCAGGCGGTCAGAACGTTAATAAAGTAGAAACTGCAATAAGAATAACACACGCCCCAACGGGTATAGTAGTTCAATGCCAGAACGAGCGCTCGCAAAATCAGAATAAAATGAATGCTATGAAAATGCTTCGTTCAAAGTTATATC
>CALKAJ010000371.1 GCA_937983305.1 uncultured Ignavibacteriota bacterium
AGATGGTGATTCGTGACTGGAGTTCAGACGTGTGCTCTTCCGATCTCAATTAATTATTTGCTTGATGCAGGCGCCTATATTGTGATTGCATCGGATACGACTGTATATAACAGATTTCCGGAGCTCAGAACTCTTTCGCAGGGCAACAGATTAATTATAAAAAGTATCAGTCTGAGCAATGACGGAGAAACTCTGAAAATTGTTGATGCTTCCGGCAATACTATTGAGGAAATAAGCTATTCTCCGAAATGGCATAATCAGAATATCGCTGATGAAAAAGGTTATTCTCTTGAGAGAATCAATCCTCTTCTGAACGGTAATAACTCCGCTAACTGGAGCACTTCAGCTGATTTGCTCGGCGGAACTCCCGCAAGGAAAAACAGCTTATATACTCCGATTCCCGTTTCAACAGGCACAATAACTGTTTCGCCAAACCCCTTCTCTCCCGACGGAGACGGCTTTGAAGATTTTACAATTATAACCTATCAAACCACTCAGAAAATTTCTCAAATAAGATTGAAGATTTATGATGCAAAGGGAAGACTTGTAAGAACGCTTGCAAATAATCAACTCAGCGGAAGCAGGGGAGATGTTATTTTTAACGGAATGAATGACAACGGCGAAAAATTAAGACTTGGAATTTATATTATTTATCTTGAAGCAGTTGATGACAGAGGCGGAACAGTTGAAACTTTAAAATCACCCGTAGTAATCGCAACAAAATTATAATTATGTTTGAAAAAATAAAACCATTATATTTATTTATTATTTTAGGAATATTTTCCTTTGGGATTTATGCAAATTCACTTCAAAACGAATTTGTCTTTGATGATGAAAGCGTTGTTGTTAATAATACTTCAATTCAGTCGCTTTCAAATATTCCGAAATACTTTACCGCAGACGAAGGTTTCCATAAGGTAATCGGAAGATACTACAGACCTGTTGTCTCGACTACCTATGCAATTGATTATGCAATATGGGGATTGAAGCCCTTTGGCTTTCACCTGACCAATATTCTTATACATCTGATTTCATCTCTTTTGCTTTTTGCTTTGCTGAAATTTATGTTTAAAAATTATAAATTCGGTTTAACCGGTGCCTTTATTGGCAGTTTGCTTTTTGCAGTCCATCCGATACATACCGAAGCGGTTGCCTGGGTTAGCGGAAGAACCGATTCGCTTGTTACTTTATTTTTCTTTGCTTCGTTTCTTTTCTATATAAAATATTCCGATGATTTGAAATCGCAGAAGAATCTGAATTGGGCTCTGGCTTTCTATGCTCTCGGCTTGCTTTCGAAAGAGATGATTATTACGATGCCCGTTTTTATTCTGCTTTATGATTTTATCTTTAAAAAGGAAGGTAAAGATTTCTTTAAAAAAAATATCAGAGCTTATCTGCTCTTTGCAGGTGTTACGGTCTTATATTTAATTATCAGGTATCTCGTTCTTAAAGATATTCCCGAAAGAGAAAAATATCTTTACTTCTACGGAATTGACGGTATTACGGCTTTAGGTACAATGCTGAAAACAATTCCGGTTTATCTGAAATTGTTGTTTGTTCCGTTTAATCTCTTATATCATTATAACGGTGTTATTTCCGATGCTAAATCGTTATTTGATGCTGTGGTTTTACTTTCGGCTCTTTTCGTTGTTGCGGGAATTGCAGTTCCGTTATTAATCAGAAAGGATTTCCCTGTCTTTGCTTTTGCTATCTTATTTTTCTTCATCTCGCTCCTGCCGGTTATGAATATTATTCCGACTATGAACCTGATGGCTGAAAGATTTCTTTACCTAAGCTCTTTTGCTCTCTCCGTTGCAATTGCAGGTATTGTGGTTTATTTGAAATCTGAAAATGGTGCAAGAAATTATTCTCTCGCCGTTATAATTATTCTTTTGATATTTTCATTCCTGACTTTTCAAAGAAATAAAGATTGGGTATCGGAAGAAATTTTATTTGCTACAGGCGAAGGTGTTGATGGTACAGTTCTGCTTGTGAATTCGGGTAATCAGTATGCAAACAGTCAGAAATATGATATTGCAAAAGAAAAGTATTTAAGAGCTATCGGCATCAGAGATAATAATGTCCTCGCTCATCATAACCTCGGTCAGATTTATATCTTACAAAATCAACTCGATTCTGCCGAAATACATATCAGCAAAGGCATTGCAATAGACTCACTGGCGCCTGACGGTTATTTCCAGCTGTCCAATCTTTATCAAATGATGGGAAGAAATGAAGATGCAATTCCTCTTCTGGAAAAACTCCAGCAGATAATTCCCGATTACAGAGGTTCTCTCGCAGTATTAAATTCTCTCAAAAGCGGTGAGACAAATGAACTTGGCTTAATTCCAAATTCTCCCGCAGGTAATGACCTTGCAGTATTGCAGAAGCGCTCCTACCAGCTTTTTCAGTCGGGGAAATTTGAACTTGCAATTAAAGACCTTGAAAAACTTGTGGAAATTGACCCGTTGAGTGCCTCAGGTTATCTTAACAATATGGCAATGTGTTATATTGAATTAAAAGATTTTAAAAAAGCCGAGGATAAGTTGAACGAATCAATTGGGCTTGACGCAGGTAATGTAAATGCATTGAGCGGACTGGCTGATGTATATTTGAAAACCGGAAGGAAAAAAGAAGCAATCGAAGCTTACAGAAAAATTCTTGCGGTAAACCCGAAAGATGAAAATGCTATGTTCAAACTTGATTCGCTTAATAAGTAAAAGTATAAAAAAAAATCCCGTTAATTCATATTGAAATTAACGGGATTTATTAAAACTATAATATATTATTGTCCGAGATATCCTTTAAGAGATTTTGAACGTGATGCCTGTCTTAATCTTCTTATTGCTTTTTCTTTTATCTGACGGACTCTTTCGCGTGTCAGTTTATATTTATCTCCGATTTCTTCGAGTGTTAATGGGTTTTCTTTCTCAAGTCCGTAATAGAGCTTTACTACTTCCTTTTCTCTCTGAGATAAAGTATCGAGTGCTCTTTCTATTTCGATTCTGAGTGATTCCTTCATTAATCCCATATCGGGCATCTTTTCTGCTTTGTCGGGCATTATATCAATCAACTTGGTGTCCTCTCCGTGAACGCTTGGTGCATCCATAGAGACGTGACCGCCCGAATTCTTCAGTGTTTCCTGAACTTCATAAATACTCATATCGAGCTGCTCCGCGATTTCCAGTACGTTTGGAGCTCTTTCGTTTTGCTGTTCGAGTTCACTGATGGTCTTGGTGATTTTACTCTTTTGCTGAACTATGTTCAACGGTAATCTGACAACTCTCGATTGTTCCGCAAGTGCCTGAAGGATTGATTGTCTAATCCACCAAACTGCATAAGAGATAAATTTAAAACCTCTGGTTTCATCGAATTTCTTTGCGGCTTTAATTAATCCGAGATTGCCTTCGTTAATCAAGTCGTTCAGGGAAAGACCTTGATTTTGATATTGCTTTGCTACGCTGACAACAAATCTTAAATTTGCTCTTACAAGTATATCCAGAGCTCTTTTATCGCCTTTTCTGATTTTCTTTGCACATTCAATTTCTTCAGATACGGCTAATGGCTGTGTCTTACTTATCTCTTTAAGATAGATGTCGGTAGATTGATTTTCCCTGCTTGTATATTGCTTGCCTAATTTCATTGTACTGTTTTAGGTTACTTGCTTATTTTTAACGAATCTTTATTATAAATAGTTTCAATAAATATCGTGCCTACGCCGGAGCATAGGCACGTGAATTAATCTTCAAAACTATTTTTTATCAGACCTTTGAATTATTCCGTCTGTCCGAATAAATCTATTTTATCTTCCTTGTGTAATGTTACAATAGCTTTCTTTCTGTCTGCTCTATGACCTGAAAAACGACCTTTCTTGGTGAACTGGGATTTCTGTTTACCTTTCATTACAAGAGTTTTTATATTGGTAACTCTTACGTTAAATCTCTTTTCGACAGCTTTCTTGATTTCAATCTTATTTGAATCAATATTAACTTCAAAAAAATACTGGTTAAATTGCTCCTGTAGTGCGGTGTTCTTTTCAGTAATAAGCGGTCTGACTAATATCTGTTTTCTATTTAATAAGTCTTTCATTTTGTTCAATAGTTTTTTATAATAGCGATTTGCATAGAGGCTCAACAGCCGATTTCTGAATCAATAAAACTTTATTATTCAGCAATTCGTATGTAGCCGCCTTATCTGAAATCAATACGTTCAATTTCGGGATATTTCTTCCTGATTTGTAAACTGTTTCGTTCTTTGATGGAACTAAGAGCAATGTCTTTTTATCCTCAATTTTCAAACCTTTCAGAATATTGAAAAGGTCTTTGGTTTTTGGTGCATCGAAATTGAAATCCTGTATTACTATTATTTCATTTTCTTTCGCCTTTAAACTCAAAGCACTTTTTCTGGCAAGTCTCGATGCTTTTTTGGGAATCGTTAAAGTGTATTTGTGGGGCCTTGGTCCGAATATCGTTCCACCGCCGACCATTATAGGTGAACGGCTTGTTCCCTGACGGGCTCTGCCGGTTCCTTTTTGTCTGAACGGTTTCTTGCCGCCGCCATGCACTTCACTTCTCTCTTTAGCTTTGTGTGTTCCTTGCCTCTGATTCGAAAGATATGTTCTAACTGCCTGATAAATTAAATGGGTGTTCGGCTCTACTCCAAAAACACTGTCGGGTAAATTTACCGTTTCGCCACTTTCAGTTCCGTCTATTTTATATACTTTAAGTTCCATTATGCGTTTTTATATATTTCGACAAACCCCGTATTTGCGCCCGGGATAGCGCCCTTTATTAATAATATGTTTGAATCGGGTATGATCTTGATGATTTTCAGGTTCCTTACCGTCACTCTTCTGCCTCCGGTTCTGCCGGCCATTCTCTGACCTTTCAAAACTCTTGAGGGGTATGAGCTCGCTCCGATGGAACCGGGTGCTCTTTCTCTGTCACTCTGACCATGTGTTCTGACGCCGCCGCCGAATCCGTGCCGCTTTACAACACCCTGAAATCCTTTTCCTTTGGTTATGCCTGATACTTTCACTACGTCGCCTTGCTTGAATATATCTACTTTTATCTGGTCACCTTCTTTTAATCCTTCTATCGGAAAATCTCTGACTTCTTTTATAAATCTTGCCGCAGGAATATTTAATTTCTTAAATTGTCCGTACTCGGGTTTCGTTGTATTTTTTTCTTTCTTTGTACCGAATCCAAATTTTACAGCTTCATATCCGTCTTTTTGTGTGGTCTTTATTTGAGTGATAAAGCAGGGACCCGCTTCTACAACAGTGCATGGTATTGCATTACCTGATTCCTCAAAGTATGTCGTCATCCCAATTTTTTTTCCTAATAAGCCTATCATTGATGTTTCAACCTTATTTTAATTTGCAGATTCTTCATTAAACTTTTATCTCAATATCAACGCCGCCGGGAGGATCTAACTTTGTCAACGCATCTACTGTTTTATTCGATGAGTTTAAAATGTCAATCATCCTTTTGTGCGATCTTGTTTCGAACTGTTCACGTGACTTTTTATCTACGTGAGGCGACCTTAATACAGTGTAAACATTTTTTTTGGTCGGCAACGGAATCGGACCGCTGACTATTGCTCCGGTGGACTTTACTGTCTTGATGATTTTCTCAGTCCACTTGTCGAGCAACATGTGATCGTAAGATTTTAGTTTAATTCTTATTTTTTGCGTGGTCACTTTTCTTAATTTCTATATAAGTTTTTAAAATTATGCTCCGGTCAGCAGTCCGTTTTTCGGACTGCCTCCCTTAGCAAACTTAGTTACCAATTTCTTTTATTCGAGTATCTTTGTTACGATTCCGGCGCCTACTGTTTTACCACCTTCGCGGATAGCAAACTTTAAGCCCTCTTCCATTGCGATTTCGCTGATTAAATCAATAACAAGTTTTTCTACGTTGTCGCCGGGCATTACCATCTGAATTTCTTCAGGTAAAGTTACAACACCGGTTACGTCAGTTGTTCTGAAATAAAACTGAGGTCTGTAATTTGCTGAAAATGGAGTGTGACGTCCGCCTTCTTCTTTTGATAACACGTAAACCTGAGCTTCGAATTTCTTGTGAGGGGTGATGGAACCCGGTTTTGCAAGTACCATTCCTCTTTCGATTTCGTTTTTATCAACACCTCTTAATAATAAGCCGCAGTTGAATCCTGCTTTTGCTTCATCAAGAAGTTTGTTGAACATTTCTGCTCCGGTTACTACTGTTTTCTTATGTGCACCAAGACCGATTAATTCTACTTCTTCTCCGACTTTTACTTTTCCTCTTTCAACTCTGCCAGTGGCTACTGTGCCTCTGCCTGTGATTGAGAATACGTCTTCTACCGGCATTAAGAAGTTCTTGTTTTCATCTCTTTCGGGCTGCGGTACATAGTTATCTATTGCATCCATAAGTTCCCAGATGCATTTTAATCTTTCGTCATCAAATGATACTGATTCATCAAGTCCGGCTTCCATCGCTTTTAATGCACTTCCTCTGATAATCGGAATTTCATCACCCGGATAGCCGTATTTGGTTAATAATTCTCTTACTTCCATTTCTACAAGCTCAAGTAATTCCGGGTCTGCTGCGTCAACCTTATTAAGGAATACTACTATAGCAGGTACACCGACCTGACGGGCTAATAAGATATGCTCTCTGGTTTGCGGCATAGGACCGTCTGTTGCGGCTACTACGACGATTGAACCGTCCATCTGGGCGGCACCGGTAATCATGTTTTTGATATAGTCGGCGTGACCGGGACAGTCAACGTGTGCGTAGTGTCTTTTATCTGTTTGATATTCAACGTGTGCTGTTGCAATCGTGATTCCTCTTGCTCTTTCTTCAGGTGCTTTGTCAATTTCGTCAAATTTCTTAACTGTTGCATTTCCTTTTCTTGCAAGAGCCATTGTGATGGCAGCGGTCAATGTGGTTTTTCCGTGATCGACGTGCCCGATGGTACCAATATTGACATGCGGTTTGCTAGTGTCAAATTTTTCTTTGGCCATATTAAATGTATCTCCTTTATTTAAGGTTTATAATATTGTTTTCTAAAAATTTTTTGTAAAGAACTTAGTGGGTCAGGGAGGAATTGAACCTCCCACCTCGTGCTTATAAGGCACGCGCTCTAACCAACTGAGCTACTGACCCAAAATCAGTTTATCAAGTTGATAAAGTTTTCAAGTTTATCAAGTTCGTAAAGCTATTCTGCCGGTTTAACGGCTTTATAACCTTATAAACTTTATAAACTTTTCGACTTTCTTAGAGAGCGGTAGTGTGTCTGATGTGACGAGTTATGCTCTGCCTATGTTAAAGAACTGACCCAATTAAAACTATATTTCTTAAGATTTTAATTTTTCTATTATTGATTCCGAAATACTCTTCGGAGTTTCATCGTAATGTGAGAACTGCATTGTGTACATTGCCCTGCCCTGTGACATTGACCTTAACACTGTTGCATATCCAAACATTTCCGAAAGTGGTACCTGTGCTTTTATTACCTGTGCATCGCTTCTTTGTGACATTCCTTCGATTCTGCCTCTTCTGGAACTTAAATCGCCCATTACTTCACCCATATACTCATCAGGAGTTACTACTTCAACTGCCATTATCGGCTCAAGCAATACGGGTTTAGCTTTTCTTGCGGCTTCTTTAAATGCCATCGAGCCTGCAACTTTAAATGCGAGCTCCGATGAGTCAACTTCGTGGTATGAACCGTAAACAAGTTTTACTTTTACGTCTTCTACAGGATATCCTGCGAGTACGCCGCTTTTCATCGCTTCTTCTATGCCTTTTTCAACTGCAGGTATATATTCTTTTGGAATTACACCTCCGGTTATTGCATTTTCAAATATAAATCCTTTTCCTTTTTCATTCGGTCCGACTTCTATTACTACGTGTCCAAATTGTCCTTTACCGCCTGATTGTCTGACAAACTTTGTTTCCTGCTTTACGTTTGCTTTTATAGTCTCTTTGTATGCAACCTGAGGTTTACCGACGTTTGCGTCAACTTTGAATTCTCTTTTTAATCTGTCAACTATAATTTCAAGATGAAGTTCTCCCATACCTGAAATCAGTGTCTGATTAGTCTCTTCGTTTGAAGTAACTTTAAATGTGGGGTCTTCATCGGAAAGCTTGCCAAGCGACTCGGATAATCTGTCCTGATCAGCCTTTGTTTTCGGTTCGATTGCAATCTGAATAACCGGCTCAGGGAATGACATCTTTTCAAGGATAATGGGGTCATCATCACTTGTTAAAGTATCGCCTGTTCTTGTGAACTTCAATCCGACTACTGCCGCTATATCACCGCAATATACTGCTTTAATATCCTGCCTGTGATTAGCATGCATTTGTAATAATCTTCCGACTCTTTCCTTTTTACCGCTGTTGGGATTATAAATATAACTTCCTGCCTCAAGTTTTCCGGAATATACTCTGAAGAAACAGAGCTTTCCTACAAACGGGTCGGTCATTATTTTAAAAGCCAGAGCAGTAAATATCTCTTCATCTGTCATTTGTCTGATAACCTGGTCATCGCTGTGAATATGGTGTCCTACAACTTCTCCGATATCAGCCGGAGAGGGGAGTAAATCAATTATATAATCAAGTAAATCCTGAATTCCTTTGTTTTTAAAAGAAGAGCCGCAAAGAACAGGAATAATTTTTACCTGAATTGTTGCTTTTCTCAAAACATCAAGTATTTCTTTCTGGGAAATTTCTTTTCCTTCAAGAAATTTATTCAGTAAAGAATCATTAACGTCTGCAACCGCTTCAAGAAGCTTTTGCCTGTATTCATTTGCTAAAGCAACCATAGACTTTGGAATATCAATATCTTCAAAAGTTGCTCCGAGTGTCTCTTCATTATACATACGCGCTTTCATTGTAATCAAATCAATGATTCCCTTGAACAGTTCACCCTGTCCAACCGGAATTTGAATCGGAACCGCATTTGCTTTTAATCTTTCTTTCATCATTTGTATTGCATGGTAGTAGTCTGCTCCAACTCTATCCATTTTATTTACAAATGCAATTCTTGGAACGTTATATTTATCAGCTTGTCTCCAAACTGTCTCGGATTGCGGCTCTACACCGCCGACTGCACAAAAGAGTGCAACGGCTCCGTCAAGAACTCTAAGCGAGCGCTCAACTTCTGCGGTAAAATCAACGTGACCGGGAGTATCAATAATATTGATTCTATGTTTGTTCCAGAAACAGGTGGTTGCGGCACTCGTTATTGTAATGCCTCTTTCTTTTTCCTGTTCCATCCAATCCATAGTTGCTCCGCCTTCGTGTACTTCACCCATTCTGTGCACTCTGCCGGTATAATACAAGATACGCTCCGTTGTAGTTGTTTTACCGGCGTCAATATGAGCCATAATTCCGATATTTCTTGTTAAATCTATAGCTACGTCTCTGGCCATTAAAGCTGTTTAGTCTCCTTTTGTTTTTTTTAGGTTATTTATATATTAAAATTTAAAATGCGCAAATGCTTTATTTGCCTCTGCCATTTTATGAACATCTTCTTTCTTTTTTACCGAAGAACCTTCGCCGACTGCAGCAGCCATTAATTCGTTTGCCAATTTTAATGACATTGATTTCTCTCCGCGGCTTCTGGTATAGGTTAAAATCCACTTTATTGCTAAAGCTACTCTTCTGTCAGGTCTGATTTCCGTAGGAATCTGATAGTTTGAACCGCCGACTCTTCTTGAACGAACTTCAATAGCCGGTGTTGCATTGTTAATTGCTTTTTGAAATACTTCAAGAGGATTGCTCTTCGTTTTTTCTTCGATTATGTCAAATGCCTTGTACATAATTTTTTCGGCAGTTCTTTTCTGACCGTCTTCCATTACACTGTTGATGAATCTGCCTACCAAAATATCGTTGTATTTGTGGTCAGGTATTCTGATTCTTTTTTCTGCTCTTTTCCTTCTCATTAATTATATTTATTGAGATTATTTAATTTTTTGGTTTATTATTTCTTTACTGCAGCTTTTTTCTCGCGCTTTGCACCGTATTTCGAGCGTGCCTTTTTTCTGTTGGCTACGCCTGCTGTATCAATCGCTCCTCTGATGATATGATATCTTACACCGGGTAAATCTTTCACTCTTCCGCCTCTTATTAATACGATTGAGTGTTCCTGCAAATTGTGTCCTTCGCCGGGTATATAGGCGGTTACTTCAATCTGATTCGTTAATCTTACTCTTGCTACTTTTCTTAGTGCTGAGTTTGGTTTCTTTGGAGTTGTTGTGTAAACTCTTGTGCATACGCCTCTTTTTTGCGGGCATGATTGCATTGCCGGGGCTTTGCTCTTGTAGATTTTGTCTGTTCTACCTTTGCGAATTAACTGATTAATTGTTGGCAAACTGTATATAAATTAAATTTATCAAAAAATTTTGGTAATAAACACAAAATTATTGTTGTTATAAAATATTTTTAAAAATCTTTTTTTTACTTGTACGTTTTGGTTAGGCTCTATTTCAAACCTGACTGTAGTATAAGGTCGCCGAGTTCTTCCCATTTTAGTTGAACAGCGGTAGGACCAAGTGCGTAAGGTGCAATTTCGTAATTATTATAATAAAATTCAAGACCTTCTTTTGTGACCACAAATGTATCGTTCAATTTTATATTCTTTTCCCAGAATCCCGCTTTTTCCAGACTTTCGTTCTCTTTCAGTTTATGCATTTCTTTCAATCTTTTGGTAATCAGCTCGCTTATCTTATCTTCGGAACCGGGTTTGATTATATCATTATATTTTAATATTCTGTTTTCCGCTATGCTGAATATATAGTAATCGAGATAGCTGTTCGGGTGAGCTCCGCCTTCAAAATCAATTCTTGAAACCTGATAGGAGATAATTTTTGAATTTTGGTAAATTACCTTTCCTATTACTTCACTGAACCAGGAAATCTGATAATCGCTGTTTTCTTTCATAAATGTTTTATATGATTCGATAAAGCTCTCTGCGATTTTCTCCACCGGCTGAACAACAGGAGTTTCCGAAACATTCATAAAAATTGAAATGGAATCCAATATTGCCTTGTTAAATGTATTCATTGAAGTGCCCGTTTTCATCAATTCGTAGTCGAATTTAATATAGGTACATTCTCCTGTATCCGGATTGCACCCGTTATAGGTTTTCATTAAAGACTTTTTTTCGAAGGAAATTGTATCTTTTGCCTGATTTTCAACAGGTTTATCCTTTTTTCCCGTAACTTCCGGATTTTTTGTTGTGCAGGAAGCTGCGGTGAATAAAAGAAAAGAAATAAAAAGTAATGATAGTGTTTTCATTTTTTGAATATTTTGTATTATGAATTTATAATTTCAGAAAAATTAATTTTTCCGTTTGTGACTTCAGATAAATCTGTTTTTGTCTTCTCAGTTATTGATTCCCGGATACTGACAAGCAGTTTCACTTTGTCATCCGAAGAGTTTTCATCAATTTGAATTTTCGATTTCTCAATATAATTCAGAACAGCTCCGATAACTCTGTACTCCTTTTCTATAACAAATTT
>CALKAJ010000372.1 GCA_937983305.1 uncultured Ignavibacteriota bacterium
TTTCCGTTTCTTATGGAAACAGCTACCGCGGAAAAATTTTTTACGGAGCAAATGTTAACTTATACAACCTCAACATTAAAAATTACAACTCGGCAACATCTTTTGGAATAGATATCGGAGCTATGGCATATCTGACTAAATTCCTTAAATGGGGATTTATCGGAAAAAATCTAACCGGCTCAACTATTGGTACTTCCAAAGAAAATATTGCACAGGTTTACAGAACAGGATTCACAATTCAGCCCAGACCTGATATTTCATTTATTCTTGAAACTGAAAAAGACGTAAAATACCCATTCTCTTTCCGCGGCGGGTTTGAATACTCAGTTATGGAATTTATTGATATCAGAGCCGGACTTTCAAGTGAGCCTGCAACTTTTTACGGCGGTATCGGTATATACTATAGTTTGTTTCAACTTGATTACTCATTTAATAACCACCCTGATTTAGGACTAACGCACCAAGGTTCACTTACAATCAACTTTGGCGGACTTGATGCAAAGAAAAGTATGAGAGAAAGATTATCTAAAAGTTTTTAATAAAAAATAAATTTATTTGACTATGAAGTTTCTTGTTATTGGCGAGCCTTGTATTGACATGATTTATAAAGCAGATGGTGAGGCAAAAAAAAGTTACGGCGGTATATTGTATTCTATTATTTCCCTGGCAGTAATTTCCAGAAAAGAAGATGTTGTTTTGCCGGTAATAAATATCGGAGAGGATGAATTCGACAACATTAAAGATGTGCTGTTAAAGTATCCAAATATTGACACGTCCGGCTTATACAAGATGCCGCATTCAACCAGAAAAGTAAATCTGTATTTTAATTACTACAATTCGGGAAAACGGGCTAAGTTTGAACAGGTTTACGAGCCGACTTACACAATTAAATATGAACAGATTGAAAAGTTTTTACCCGGAGCAGATTCAATTTTAATTAATAATATTACGGGTTATGATATAAGTCTTGATGATTTAAAAAAAATCAGAGAAAACTTCAAAGGGTATATTCACATGGATATTCATAACCTTGTTATGAAAACGAACCCTGACGGGACAAGAGAGCATACGACCCTGCCAAACTGGCGGGAATGGTGCTCAAACACAGATACTATCCAGTTAAACGAGTTTGAAGTGCAGTCAATGTCGCGTGAGAAAAAAAACGAATATGAAGTAATAGAAGAAATTCTGCTTAGTCAAACAAGTGATGTTAAAGCTGTTGTAGTTACAAAAGGCAAAATCGGAGCATCGGGATATACAAAAAAAGTTAAACAATATGGAAGTGAAGTTTTTACAGACCTTGATAAAATTGAAGTTGGCTCAATTGAAAATCCAAGATACAAAGACAGCACCGGCTGCGGTGATGTTTTTGCGGCGGCTTTAACTTATGATTACACTAAAAACAAAGATATAAAAAAAAGTCTTCATTTTGCAAACAGACTCGCATCATATAAAACCTCGCTTGAAGGAATTGACGAACTTTACAAATTAAAATAATGAAAACGGGAAAAGTTTTAATTACAGGAGCAAACGGTTTGCTCGGCCAGGCAGTTGTTTCAATATTCTCAAGAGAGTCTGATTTAACCCTGGTTCAAACCTCTGTTGAGAAAGACCCCTTTGTAGATTATGGAATTGACTACCATAAACTTGATATCACAAACAAAGAAGAGGTAAAAGAGGCTGTTAAGCTATATTCTCCTGATGTAATTTTAAACTGTGCCGCTTTTACTGATGTTGATAAATGTGAAACAGAGAGAGAACTTTGCTGGAGGCTGAATGTTGATGCGGTGAAAAATTTAATTATAGGTTCAAGGGTTAATAATTGTAAGTTGGTTCATATATCTACTGATTATATTTTTGACGGGAAATCAGGTCCTTATACTGAATCTGAAATTCCTAATCCTATTTCATATTACGGCAGGTCAAAACTTGCAAGCGAAAACGCCTTAACAGCAAGCGGTATTAATTTTGCCATTGCAAGAACAATGGTGCTTTACGGACTTGGTGTAAAAGTGAAACCAAATTTTGCTTTATGGCTTATAAACAAACTTACGGCAGGAGAGCCGGTTAGAATAGTAAAAGACCAGATTGGAAATTCAACATTGGTTGATGACTTAGCTTATGGATTACTAAAACTAATTGAATCCGATAAAACAGGAATATATAATCTTGCGGGCAGAGATATAGAATCCAGATATGACTTCGCAATGACTGTATGCGACGTTTTTAGTTTCGACAAAAAACTTGTATCCTCAATTATAACTGCAGAACTTAATCAGCCTGCACCGCGTCCACTCAATTCGGGACTTATAACTTTAAAAGCCGAAACGGAACTTGGCTTTAAGCCGATGAATTCCTTAGACGGATTGAGATTATTAAAATACCAATTAGGACTTTAAAAAAAGTTTTACATATTTTATAAACTTAATAAATTATTTTTAAAATGCTTGATATAAGATTAATTCGTGAAAATCCGGATTTTGTAATTGAAAAACTTAAACAAAGAAACGAAGACACAAAAGTAATTTCAGATATTCTTGAAACAGAAAAAGAAAGACTTGAGCTTATAAAAAAGACCGAAACGCTGAAAGAGATGAGAAATAAAGTCTCAAAAGAAATCGGAGCAATGAAAGCAAAGAAAGAAGATGCATCTTTAAAGATTTCCGAAATGACTAAAGTATCCGATGAGATAAAATCTCTTGATGAAACCCTAAAACAGCTTGACGAAAAAATACAAAATTATTTATATTATATTCCTGCCTTGCCTGCCGACAGCGTTCCTTACGGAAAATCAGCAGAAGAGAATGTTGAGGTGAAAGTCTCGGGAGAGAAAAAGAATTTTGATTTCAAAGTTAAAGACCACCTTGAACTCGGGAAATCACTTGATATTCTTGACTTTGAAAGAGGCACAAAAATTTCCGGAAGCGGATTTCCGTTATATAAGGGAAAAGGTGCCGGATTAGAAAGAGCTTTGATTAACTTTATGCTTGATACACATATATCAAAAGGTTACAAAGAAGTGATGACACCTGTTCTTGTAAACAGAGCCTCAATGGAAGCGGCAGAAAAAATACCAAAATTCGAAGAAGATATGTATTATATAGGTGCCGATGACCTTTTTGCAATTCCAACAGCTGAAGTTCCGATAGTTAATATTCACAGAGATGAAATATTAAAAGCAGAAGAACTTCCAATTAAATATTGCGGATTTACAAACTGTTTCAGAAGAGAAGCGGGAAGTTACGGAAAGGATACAAAAGGTTTTCTCAGAGTGCATCAGTTTAACAAAGTGGAATTAGTTAATTTCTGTACAGCGGAAACCTCTTATGAAGAAACCGAGAAGATGTTAGCAGATGCCTGTTCGATATTAGATGCACTTAAAATTCATTACAGAGTTATAGAATTATGCACGGGAGACTTAGGATTTTCAGCGAGTAAATGTTATGATATTGAAGTATGGTCTTATGCTGAAGATAAATGGCTTGAAGCTTCTTCTGTAAGTAACTGCACCGATTTTCAGGCACGCCGAGCATTAATAAGATATAAAAAACCGGTTGAAGGCGGAAAACCAAAAACCGAATTCCTGCATATACTAAACGGCTCAGGACTTGCGACATCAAGATTAATGGTTGCACTGCTTGAGGCAAATCAGACTTCCGAAGGAAATATTGAAGTACCCGAAGTATTGAGAAAATATACCGGCTATGATTTGATTTAGATTTTATTCAAACTTTTTCTTTGCAAGAACAACTGCTCCAACAACAGCCGCAAGAAGAAGCAGTCCTGCTACTTCAACGGGAAATGCATATTTAAGAAATAATTCTTTTCCGAGAAATTCAGCTTTACCTATTGTTCCGGCAGTTTCGTGCAATTCGGATTTTTTACCCATAAATCCGAAAAAGTAAGTTACAAAAAGAAGACCCATTAGCAAAATTGAAAGTAAAACAGCCGTAATTTTTCTGTATGTAATACTTTCCGAAAGCTTATTTTCATCATGCAGATTTAAAAGCATAATAACAAAAAGGAACAAGACCATTATTGCACCCATATAGACAAGTACCTGAATAATTGCTATGAATTGCGCTTTCAGCAAAAGATAAACTCCCGAAACCGCGAAAAAATTCAAAATCAGAAACAGGGCACTCGAAATGGGATTGCGGCGGGTAACCATCATTATTGCCGAATAAATTGCTATAATTGCAAAGGCGATGAAAAATATTAACTCTAAATTCTGCATATATGTTATATCTTTAAAAGATACAATATAATTGCAAAAAAATTAAGTTGTAATTCAAATTTTTTCAAAAATTTTATCCTTTTCAGTTACATTTTTCAAAGTTATTTTGAAGACAGAATGAATCTGCTTCGTTACATATTTATAATTACAGTATTTACCTTATTGGTAACTCCTTATGCTTTTTCTCAACCGGAAAATGATATAAAAGACCCGAAAGCTCTTGATTATTTTATAGAAGGAAAAACTTACGACATTCAAAGCGATTTTTCTACCGCAATTGAGTTTTATCTGAAAGCTTTAAATTACGAAAAATCATCCGGTATCTATTTTGCAATTTCTCAGGCTTATACAAAACTTAACAGATTCAATGATGCACTAACTTATATTAATCAGGCACTTATTATTTCTCCAACGGAAGAGGATTATCTTCTGCATAAAGGGCAGCTTTTACTTGCTCTTGGCAATACCAATGAAGTGATAGCTCTATATGAGAAATTAATACAAACTCATCCGGAAAATATTCAAACCCTATACAATCTCGGAAGAATTTACGAAGAGCAAAAAATGTCATCGAAAGCAATTTTACTATATGAAAAAATTATTGATGAATTCGGATTTGATGAAGAGGTACTCAGAAGGGCATATGATATATATTTTAGTTTTAAGGAATATGATAAATGTATTGAAATAATCGGATACTTTCTAAAATTAGACCCGTATAACAAAGATTTCAGATTAAGACTTGGCGGCTTATACCAGATAACCGGAGATTACACGAAATCTCTTGAAGTTTACAGAGAACTTTTCAGATTAAACCCCGAAGATAAATCAATTCAGCAGGAACTTGTAAAATTATATTTTTATGAGGACAACTCCGAAAAAGGATTTAAAGAATTTGCAAGAATTACAGGTAAGGATACCTTAACCTATGAAGAGAAACTGCAAATAGGAGAAATTTATTACAATCTTATTGCAACAGAAAAAGAAGCCGTAAAGGTAGCAAAAAATATTTTCAAAGAAATCAACATTTCTTATCCGGAAAAATGGCAGCCCTATTTTTATCTTGGAGCAATTGATATATCCGAAAATGGAACATCGTATAGTGAAAAGTTCGAACAAGCTTTAGTTTATGCCGATACAAGTAAAGAAGCTTATATTCAGATTGCATATTCTCTTTTCAACAAAGGCGACTATGAAAAATCAATTTCTGTGATTGATAAAGTTTATAATTTATCCGATTACAGAATGAATTATATTTACGGATTATGTTTGCAGAGAACTGGAAAACTTGAAGATGCAGCGGATTATTACAACAGGGCTTTAAAAGCAGCACCTGAAGATATTTCATTGCTTTCAACTCTCGGATTGGTTTATAATACAATGAAGAAATTCGATAAATCAGACGAAGCATACGAAAAAGCTCTTAAGATTGACCCCGAGAATGCTTTGGTGCTGAACAATTATGCATATAACTTATCTGTCAGAGGAGAAAACCTTGTAAGAGCTCTTGATATGATAAGAAAAGCTGTTCAGAAAGATTCTAAAAATGCGAATTTTTTAGATACAATGGGCTGGATTTATTATATGCTTGGCGAATATGACTTGGCTGAAAAATATATTCTTGAATCCATTGCCTTAAATGCTTCGAGTGCAGTGGTACAGGAACACCTTGGTGATATTTATAAAGCTATGAAACAAACAGAAAAAGCAAAGACTCAATATAAAAAAGCGCTTGAGCTTAACCCCTCAAGCGAAAGCATTAAGCAAAAACTTGAAAACTTAAATTAATTTATTAAATAAAATTTATATAGAAAAATGTCAGACAATCACAACAAAGTAACAATCATTGGAACAGGACCTGCAGGCTTTACTGCGGCACTATACACAGCAAGAGCAAATTTAAACCCTGTAATTTTTGAAGGTACACAGCCGGGAGGTCAACTGATGATTACAACCGATATTGAAAATTATCCGGGATTTGAAGAAGGAATAAGCGGACCGCTTCTTATGGAAACAATGAGAAAGCAAGTGCAGAGATTCGGAGCTCATTCAATTTATGCAACAATTTCTAAGGTTGATTTCAATTCAAAACCCTTTAAACTCTGGGACGACTCTGGTAAAGAATACACGAGCGATACGGTGATTATCGCAACCGGTGCTTCTGCTATGTATCTTGGACTTGAATCAGAAAAAGAATATATGGGATTTGGAGTTTCTGCCTGTGCAACCTGCGACGGATTTTTCTACAGAGGTAAGAAAGTTGCTGTTGTAGGCGGAGGCGATACCGCTATGGAAGAAGCGAATTACCTTACTCATCACGCTTCCGAAGTACTTTTAATTCACAGAAGAGATGAATTCAGAGCTTCAAAATTTATGGTTGACAGAGTAAAAAGCAATCCTAAAATTAAACTTGCATTAAGCAGTGTTATAGATGAGGTGGTCGGCGTAAAAGACGGAATGAAAAAATCAGTTACGGGAATACAACTGAAAAACTTAAAAACAGGCGAAATCAAACTTCACGAACTCGATGGCATATTTATTGCGATAGGTCACAAACCTAATACTGATATTTTCAAAGGATTCCTTGATATGGATGATGTTGGATATTTAATAACCGAGAAATCATCAACTAAAACTAAGATTCCGGGAATCTTCGCTTGCGGCGATGCTCAGGACAGCTATTACAGACAGGCAATAACTGCCGCCGGTACAGGTTGCATGGCAGCAATTGACGTTGAAAGATATCTTGAGACTCTTAAAGGTTAATCAACTCTACTAACTTTATTAACTTTATAACTTTATAAACTTTACAACTTTACAAACTTATTATGTTCTATATCAAACTCGGAAATATTCCTCAAAAAAGACATGTGCAATTCAAACAACCAAATGGAAGTTTGTATTACGAAGAGTTAATCTCTACCGAAGGTTTCGACTCTGTTCTTTCCAATGTGTATCACATAAATATGCCTCCGAAAATTGACTCCTTTGAAAAAGAAATTCTTGAAATTGCTCCGGTTGAATGGGAAGATGCTTTATTGCTTCCCTATCACTTCAGGACTTCGAAAATTAAAAGGCAGGGAGATTTTGTAACAAACAGAAATTATCTTGTTTATAACGATACTGTCTGGATGAGTGTTTCAATGCCTGAAAAAGAAATTGATTATTTCTACAAAAATGCTTCCTGCGACGAGCTCATTTATGTTGACTCAGGTGAAGGTGAACTGCAGACAAACCTCGGATATATAAAATTTAAAAAAGGTGATTATATAGTAATTCCGAGAAATATACTTTACAGGTTAAAACACGATTCTCCTGCAAAATTATTAATCTTCGAAGCATTCGGAATGATAAAAACTCCGAAAAGATATAGGAGCGAATTCGGGCAATTGCTTGAACATTCTCCATTTTGTGAAAGAGATATAAGGACTCCTGAATTAGTAACGATAGAAGAAAAAGGAGATTTTGTAACAAAAATTAAAAAATACGGAAAAATCTTTACTTTGCATTATGATTACAACCCATTTGATATTGCAGGGTATGACGGTTTTTATTTTCCGTATATATTCAATATTGATGATTTTATGCCGATTACAGGTAAAATTCATCAACCGCCGCCTGTTCACCAGACTTTTGACGGACCCGGATTTGTAATCTGTTCGTTTGTTTCGAGAATGCTGGATTATCATCCGGAAGCAATTCCTGTTCCTTATAATCACAGCAATGTTGACAGTGATGAGATTTTATACTATGCCGATGGGCAATTTTCAAGCAGAAAAGGCATTGAAAACGGCTCGATTAGTTTACATCCGGGTGGACTGCCTCACGGACCTCATCCGGGAAGAGTAGAGGCTTCTCTCGGGAAGAAAGAAACGATTGAAACAGCGGTAATGATGGATACATTTAAGCCGTTGAAAATCAGCAAATTTGCGAAAGAGATTAATGACGAAGAGTATCCTATGAGCTGGAAATAAAAAGTTATTTACCTTTTAAATTCATAAAATTTTAAATAAATTGGTACAATTATTGATTTTTTCATACCCAAAAATATTTTAATTATGAGTACAAAACCAACTGAATCTAAGAAACCTCGTAAAATCAAGGGGAAGACCGTAATTGACATTGAAAAATGCAAAGGATGTGAAATTTGCACAACTGCGTGCAAAGAGGGCGCAATTACAATGTCAAAAGACTTAAATAGCAAAGGGTACAGATATGCTGTAGTAGTAGATGACCTTTGTACCGGATGTACAAATTGCGCTGTAGTATGTCCTGACGGAGTTATTAAAGTATATCGCGAGACAACCAAGAAAAAAGAATTAGTAGCAACAATATCAAATGTTCAATCTTCGATAAATGTAAAAATAGACAATCCGTCTATGGAAGATTTATCAAAGATGGATTATGTCTAAAAAATAAATGTCCGGAAATGTCCAGAATTCCGGGAAATATACCTTCGAAAATGAATAAATAATTTAAATATTCAATTATGGAACAAGATATAAGATTAATGAAAGGAAACGAAGCAATGGCTGAAGCGGCGATACAAGCCGGAATAGATGCTTACTTCGGATATCCAATAACGCCTCAATCAGAGGTACCGGAATATTTATCAAGAGAAATGCCGAGCAGGGGCGGAGTATTTTTGCAGGCGGAAAGTGAAGTTGCATCTATTAATATGGTATATGGCGCCGCAGGAGCTGGAGCAAGAGTGATGACGAGTTCGTCGTCGCCGGGATACAGTTTAATGCAGGAAGGCGTATCATATATTGCTTGTGCACAGTTACCCTGTTTACTTGTAAATGTAAATCGCGGCGGACCCGGATTAGGAACAATACAGCCGTCACAGGGAGATTATTTTCAGGCAACCAAAGGCGGCGGACACGGAGATTACAGATTAATAGTATTAGCTCCTTCATCCGTACAGGAAATGGCAGATTTTGTATTTCTTGGATTTGAGTTAGCAGAAAAATACAGAACTCCTGTATTAATGTTATCGGACGGAGCAATCGGTCAGATGATGGAGAAAGTTGTTTTCAATCACAAGCCATTACCGAAGACAGAAAAACCTTGGGCAACGACAGGAAAGAAAGAAGGCAAGCATAGAAGCATAATAACTTCGCTATTCATACAGCCGGAAGTAATGGAGAAGGTAAACATTGAGTTAAACAAGAAATACGCAGAAATAAGTAAAAATGAAGTCAGATTGGAAGAGATTCACACAGAAGATGCAGAATATATTATAGTAGCATACGGATTATCGGCAAGAATAAGTCACAAGACGGTAGAGCTTGCAAGAGCTAAAGGAATAAAAGCCGGACTTGTCAGACCGATAACATTATATCCGTATCCTTATGACAGAATCGGAGAACTTGCAAACAAGGCAAAGAAGATGATGACTATGGAGTTAAACGCCGGACAGATGGTAGAGGATGTCAGACTGGCAGTAAACGGAAAAATTCCTGTAGGACATTACGGCAGACTTGGCGGAATAATACCATCACCGGAAGAAGTACTGGAAAATTTCGAAAAGTTTATAAAAGAGTAAAAACCCTGAATTTTCGGGAAGAAAAAACAAATTGAAAAACAAATAACTTATAAGCATATGTCAGAAGAAAAAGAAAAAATCGTAGAAGCTCCGGGATGTTTAACAGCGGAGCCGGATTTAGAAGGATATGAGCTTGTTTACGAAAAGCCGGATACATTCACGGATGTACGTATGCACTACTGTCCGGGATGCGGTCATTCGACGGCACATAAAATACTTGGCGAGGTAATTCAGGAGCTTGGAATACAGAACAACATAATCGGTGTCGCACCGGTAGGATGTTCGGTATTTGCGTATGATTACCTTGATATAGACTGGCAGGAAGCCGCACACGGAAGAGCAACGGCAGTTGCAACCGGAATAAAAAGAGTAAGGCCGGATAATTATGTATTCACATATCAGGGAGACGGAGACTTAGCGGCAATAGGAACGGCAGAAACAATTCATTGTATAAACCGCGGCGAAAACGTAACAATTATATTTATCAACAACGGCGTATATGGAATGACAAGCGGACAGATGGCACCGACATCATTAGCAGGAATGAAGACAACTACATCGCCTTATGGAAGAGATATCAAAACGATGGGCTCTCCGATAAAGGTTTCGGAATTAATAGCAAATCTGCCCGGAGCATTTTATGTAACAAGGCAGGCAGTACATTCGGCTAACTATGCAAGAAAAGCGAAAAAAGCAATAATGAACGGGCTAAGGTATCAGAAACTCGGGCTTGGAACATCATTTATAGAGATAGTAACGAATTGTCCTTCAAACTGGAAGATGACACCATTACAGACAATTGACTTTATAAATAATGAGATGTTACACTATTATCCTTTAGGAGATGTAAAATTACCATCTAAAGAAGCTTTAGACGCATTAGCAGAAATCGAGAAAGGAGAAAAGAAATGACAGAAGAAATAATAATTGCAGGATTTGGCGGACAGGGAGTACTTTCAATGGGACAGACTCTCGGATACGCATCAATGGTAGAAGGCAAGAGCGTAACATGGATGCCGTCATACGGACCTGAAATGCGCGGCGGAACTGCCAACTGCATAACCATTTTATCGGATGAAGAAATCAGTTCACCAATTATTTCGGTATTTGATACGGGAATAATATTAAATCAACCCTCGATGGATAAATTCGGACCAAAGGTTAAGAAGGGCGGATTGATAGTATATGAATCAACGACAATATTACACGCATCAGACAGAAAAGACATAGAGATTTATGCAATACCTGCGGCAGAAGCGGCAAATCAGATGAAGAACACGAAAATTGCAAATATGATATTGCTCGGAGCGTATTTAGAGAGGAAACCCGTAGTAGGAATTGATTCTATTATTGAAGCATTGAAAAAAGTATTACCTGAAAGATATCATCACCTGCTTGAGTTAAACAGAAATGCATTACTCAAAGGACAGGAATTAATCAGAAGCGTAAGCAAGAATTAAAAGTGTTGTTAGTTTTTTCATTTTTTTGTTTTATTTGATTAAGAGAAAGCCGTCCCGGGAAACCGGGATGGCTTTTTAAATTATCAGGGGGCGGGGAAAGAAATTGAAAACTTAGTGCCTTTTTCGAGTTGAGATTCAACAGAGACAGATGCATTATTTTTATCAAGGAATTCTTTTGCAAGGATTAAACCAATTCCTGCACCTCTGTTTCTTGAAGAATTTGCGGAATCAATTTTATTATAGCTAAAAATTTTATTAAGAGTTGTTTCATCCATACCGGCTCCGTTATCTTCTATTTCAAGAACAATTTCACTTCCGGGGGAGGAAAAAATCCTGAGAGATATACTTCCGTTGTCATCAACAAATTTAACGGCATTGGAAATAATATTACGAAAACTTGAGGAGAGCATAATTTCATCCGCAAAAACAGCAACATTATCCGAATAAAAATCTTTAGACACAGAAATATTTTTTAGTTCAATAGTATCGCTGAAGAAATCCAGAGTAATAGTAATAATATCAACCAGGTTAAGAATTTTAAAATCAGGTTTTAACTGAAGCATATCATTTTTTGACCATTGCAGAAGGGATTCGAGAGTTTGGGAAATAATATTTGACTGTTTGGAAACATTATGAAGTATCTTTTTAATTTCGGGCTTTTCAAAGCCATCGAAATCATCAAGGACAACACTCAGGTATTCATTATAGATGCCAAGTTTTCCTCTGACATCGTGAGAGATAAGAGATAGAAATTTTGATTTTGTGGAATTAAGTTGTTCAAGCTGATAATTTTTAAGATTAACATCCAAGTCCGTTTCGATATGGCTTTGAATAAGCGAAAGCAAATTTTGAAAATCCGGGTTATAAAAATTTTCTTTAGAATCGAGCAGGCAGACGGTACCAAAAACTTCTCCATCAGGCCAATTAAGAGGAAAGCCAAGATAAGAAATCATATTCAGTTCAATATCCGGATTATTGAATTTCCAAACGGGACTTTTAAGTGCATCGGGAACGCAAACAGGTTTTTGAGTGCCGATAACGGATTCGCAATACAGGCCATAAACCAAGTCGGCTTTTTCGCCGGTTTTATATGGATTTCCGGGAGTGTTACTTTTTAAAAATACCTCAATATTATCCTCATTGAGTTTCATAATAAGGGCAGAGGGGACATTAACAATTTTTGCCGCAGTATCAATTAAAGACTGCCATTTTTCAATCAGTTTGTTTGCAATATCAGGCTTAGTGTCAGAAGTGATATTAACTTTGACAAACTCATTTGTTTCCCTGACTTTTACAGAAGAATATTTTAAATTCATAACAGTAAACAATAATTAATCAGTTAAAAATAACTGATTAATAATTGGCAGTCAACAATAAAATATAAATGCATAGAATAAAAAAGCATACAAAAAATTTGAAATACCTTGAAAGAAAAGAAAAAGCAAATTAGTTTTGTATGATAAAAATTATTCCTCTTTAGTGTAACGGTTAGCACATAACTCTCTGAAAGTTACGGTTGTGGTTCGAATCCACAAAGAGGAACAAGGGAAGAAAAACCATAACAATTTCAGTAATAGTTATTGAATTGAAAGCTCTTCCCGCAGGAGGTTCAAATATTCCTGCGGGAAAATATGAAATGCTTTATTTCACAGGTGATGTTGTGAAAGACCATTTATTCAGCATAAAATAATCGGCTCTCAGGAGATTTTCGAATGAAGGGTTTACTAAGTCATCGGTGGTGCTGAATCCGCCAATAGCATCAACAGACCAATTAAAAATTTTACCGTAGAGAGATTGAAAGTTAAATTTTGAAATTTCATTCAACGTAAAGTTTAAACTGTTCGTGTAAATGAAATAATTAATAATCTCGTTTCCCTGCGCATATTCGATTTTAACACAAAAAAGTTTATTGGTTAGCGGGTAGTTCCATTGGAGGTTATCTTTAGGATTAAATAAAGTTGAAGAATTAGGCGGGCTGATAAGAGAAGCTTCGGAAAGAAGATTAAACTCTAAGCCGGTCTGGTTTGAATTAGGAAGAACAAAATTAAATTTACCGAAAATATTTTGATAATTTTTAAACATAAAACCACCTATTAAGGGCGAATAGGGAATGGGAAGCTGAGCCGGCACTTTAACGCTGAAGGTGTTACCGGTCAGGTTGCTCATAGCCATGTATCCAACATATCCAATCGGAGCTCTATTGCTAAATGACAAATATAAGTAGAAAGGATTTAAAGTTGAGTTGAGAGGAAGATTTGAAATACTGCCTGAAACAGTAGCTTCAGGTGGGTTGAATGTCATTTCATCCTGCCTGAATGTTTCGGTAATGCTGTTATAGGAAGAAATAATGTAAATGTCTTTATAACCAAAATAGTCATAAGAAGTAATTTGTTGAAACTGGTCAACAGAGTATATCAAAGCAATTAATTTACCCGAAACCTGTTTTTTATCCGGCAGATAGACTGACATATTTGCTATAGAATCTATAACACCGGAAAGTCCATTTGCGTTTACATTGGCACCATCGGTAAAAAATATTGCAGCTTTTTTGTTTGAAGTAAGTTCATCTTTAAACACAACTGAAATATTACAAGTATTTGCCGGGGTGTTTTTATTGAGAATTAAATTCGGATTTTCGAGAGATAAATTTTTATAAATAAACCCGGATTTTATGGAGTCGCGTTTACTGTCTGTAGAATCATATAAATATACGTCATAGGGCGTAATTACTTCATTTATTGTAAAATACCCATCAGGATTTGAAATAGCTTTTTTATCACCGATAGAAACAACAGCGCCGGAAACGCACGTGTTCAGATGAGTAAGCACTCTTCCTGTAACAGTAATTTTCTGAGTCGGGACAACAGAATTATCCGAATTGCAGGAATTAAAAAGCAGAGCAATTGACAAAGCAGATATGCTCACAAGAGCAAAAAACAATTTGTGGTTCATTTCATTCTCCTTTTTAAATTAGTAAGGAGTATAAAAATTATCTGCTAAGTAAAATTATTTAATTTTTAAAACCGTCTGAAAGAATGTATAAGTAAATTTTTTGTTGAAGTAAAAATATAGAGAAAAAAAACTTATGTCAATATAGAAGTGTGTGCATGTACGGGATTTTACAATGGTAAAAAAGCTATTCCCTATTCACTATAAGGATCCATGATATCTGAAGGATAGTAACTTTTTTTATACCAAAATTGGCCGGGGTTAATTGAGCCATTGATTTCGTTGCTATAAACAATTATTTCGTTTTTTTGTGAGATAGAGTTTTTATACATTAGCATTGCCCGTATTTGTGTCTTAAAATCACCATAATAGACAGGAATAGAAAATTCCCAAAATTCATTTTTAGCAAGAAATAAAGTATGGAAACTATTACCACACCAACTTTGAGGGAGGTATTCAATATCTTTCCATTCACCGAATTTATTTTTTGCCTGCAAAACTAAGTTAATTCTGCTATCCTGGGCATTAAAAAAAGTTGTATCCTTAGAAGTATTTGCGACGTATAAAATAATCCCATTATATTGTTCCTCAAATACAGTTATTTTTGAAGTGTCAATTCTAACTTGCAATATATCTTCTTCAAAACTCAACTCTGAATTTATAATTTTGGATTTGTTGTCTGATTTCCACCACCCTCCGTATCCGTTAAGGTCACTTCTATTTTTGGAGGA
Organism: uncultured Ignavibacteriota bacterium; assembly: GCA_937983305.1. GTDB lineage: Bacteria > Bacteroidota > Ignavibacteria > Tepidaquicellales > Tepidaquicellaceae > DSSM01. Next base: position 14,926 of record CALKAJ010000372.1, read on the forward strand.
TGCGTAGAAATATCCTCTTAACATATAATCAATATTTATTTTGTTTTCAGGAGGAAAGTCGCTTTCTTGCCAGACAACATTTCCATAGTGATCTATGTATGAACCTTTACTATTATTAATCACAAATAATATAGAATTCGCAAAACCATTGAAATCAATATAGTTAAATTGCGGCTCAACAATAATATTATTTTCAGTATCCCAAAAGCCATAACTATACGGAAAAATATCATTTTCAGAACTGACATCTTTTTTTAGAAAAACCATGTTTTTCCTTCTAACCATATTTTCCGAAGTAAATTTCAGAATATTGATTGGATTTATTAAATATTTTCCGTTTGTGTCAATAACTCCCCAACCTGTTTTTGATTTAACAAAAGCTTTTCCATCTAAGAAAGTGTATTCAGGCGTGAATAAATAATCATCAAATAAAACATCGTTATAGGAATTATTTGAAATCAATTCCCCTTTTGTATTAATTAAATTCCATTTTCCGGAAGAAAGCTCTACAAACGCTCTATTTAAATTGAAAGCAGTTAATTTAATCCATGATGTATCTGAAAAAAGAATTTTGCCTTCAGAATTAACTGCGCTGCTATAATAATTACGAATGCCTGAAGAATATAAGTCCTTGATATTGTTATCAAAATAAACGTTAACAATTGCAATGTCATCATGAAAAAAACCAAAGTCGCTATCAAATCTCCATTTATTTTTAGGATTTCTAAATTTTAAGACACCTTTGTTGTCAAGGATAACTTCATGCTCATCATTATTAAAATCTATTAAAGTTGCAAAGGCAAAACCGTTTTTCAGCTTAGAGATATTTTGATATTTCCCAAAATATATAAATTTATTTCCTGAAGAATCAATCATACTTTTTTCATAAACAGGCTTTTTGTCTTTATCTGAAGGATAAGGATTGTGATTTTGCCCGGTAACGATAGCTATACCATTTTCAAAATTTTCGATATTTGAATATATTGTATCAATTATCGAGTTACCATTTTTATCTATAACCCCATATTTATCGGAAAAAGAAATTGCTATTGCATAAGATAAATCACCAAAATTATTAATGTATTTAAAGTTATGCTTAAATTTAATATTTCCTGATTTATCAATAAAATAAGGAGTCCCGTCAATATATACTTTGGCGATTCCCTTATAAAAAGGAAGAGCTAAATCATAAATCGGCTCAATTTCAAAATTTCCGGATTCGTTGATAAAGCCATAAGTTCCATTTAATCGAGCCGGAGCTAGTCCTTCGGAAAACTCATTTACCGAAAAATATTTTGGCTCTATCACAACATTTCCGGATTTATCTATAAAGCCATATAAGTTTTTATCTTTTATTGGAAAAAGTTCTTTATTACTTTGAGAGTATGAAATACCCGGATATATATAAACTAAAAGAATAACTATAAGAATATTTTTCATTTCATAACGGTGAACAATTTTTAATAGACTTTGAGGTAAGATATGTATCATTTTTTTTACAAACAATAAAATAAATTAATAAAAATTAGTTAATGAAATTCAAATAATATTAAGTTTGTTATATTAAAAATGAAGATAAAGAAATTTATTTGTGTAAATTGCGGAGCCCCAAAGATAAATAAATACGAAACACCTTATATCTTGTGTGATTACTGCGGGTCTTTAACGGATATTGATTATACAAACGGGCTGGAATTCTGGACAGCAAACCCTGAAAAGACTTTGAAGTACAGTATTCGTAAGTTTGAATTTGAATCAAAGTTAGCAGGATTTCTAAACAGCCGTAATATTGAAAAATATAAACAAACACAGTATGAATACTGGGATTATTATTACGACTGCTATCCCGAATACCTGCCTCCAACCATTGACACAGAAGAAAAATATTTGATGTATCTTGAAGTTGCAGCAGAATCAAGCACAGGTTATGCATTTGACGAAGATAATTCTTCGCAAAATGCCGAACTGGCAAGATACCAATCTGCATTAAAATATTATCAGAAAAACGGAAGATCATACGTAACAGCCGAAACGTTTTTTCCTATGGCAGATTACTACATAAATTTTCTTAAGGAATCTATGAAAGGGTTTTATTCAAATCCCGAATATGCAATAATGAATGATTTATTACCTCAGGAAGTACATTTAAAAATGAAGTTATCAATGTTCGTTCAGATTTGGCTGCCTTATCTGACAGAAGAAGATTCGGAAAAATTTTTAAAGCAAACGGGATTTTTCAGTCAGTATGTAGAAATGGATTTACCCGAAGGCAAAAACACCAATTGCGGGAATTGCGGAAATGAGTTGTATATACCGAAAGGTTCAGTAAAAATATTCTGTGAAAAATGCAGAAAGTTTACAAAGGTACTTCAGACATTTAATTGTATGTCATGCGGAGCTGAAAACAGTGTACCAGACAATCCAAAGAAAACAATAGATTGCGAATATTGCGGAACAGAGAACCGTGTAGTCAGACCATTGTTTGGGTAATGATTAATTTCAACAGAGTTTTCATTCTGCGATAACAGTTGAATTAGTACAAAACAGCTAAATTTGATAGTATCAAATGATAGTATCATAAAACCATTAGAATTAAAAGATTTAATCTTGCACAGGTGACCTATTAAGTTCGGCTTTATAAAGACGCCAGCCGGGCAAGTAATGATTCATATAAGTATAAAAAATTTTATTGTGTCGTCTTTCGAGCAGGTGAACCATTTCGTGAACGATGATATATTCGAGTAACCGTACATGCCTACGCCCTAATTCGAGATTGACCCTGATTATTTTATTTTTAACATCACAGACTCCCCATTTTGTTTTCATTTTTCTAATGCCAAAATCTTTTACCCTGACATTCATCAGCGGTTCCCATTTAGAAATATAACCGGGTATAATCAGTTCGAGTTGTTTGCGATACCATTTTTCAAGAAGAAGTTTACGCTGTTCAACAGTTGACGATTGATTTAGTTTTAAAACAAGAAAACCGTTTGAAACAGAAACAACCGGTCTTCCGGTTTTTTCAATAATCTGCAAAGCATATTTTTCTCCGAAAAAGAAATGCTGCTCGCCGGTGATATACATTAAGGGCTGCAATTTAGTACGGTTTGAAAACTTGGCAAGATTTTTATTAATCCAGTCTATTTTTTTCAGGGCAAATTCCTTGGCACCATCGAAGCCTAAGATTTCCGGAACAGACATATAAACTCTGCCATCCTGCGAATAAATTCTCATGTGAATGTTTTTTATTTTTTTTAATTCAACATCTACAGTGATATTACCGAGGTTAATAGTTGATTTATTTGGAGATGGAATCAAGGCAGAGCAGGATTGATTTTCGAGTAGCGAAATTCATCGCAAATGGTTCCGTTTTTTATGACAGCTTTTTTAGAAATACCTTCGAGATTAAAGCCGGCTTTTTCGAGGACGCGCATTGAGGGTTTGTTATATTCGAAGACACTCGCATAGATACGGGCTAATTTAAGTTTATCGAAAGCATAATGAGTGATAAGCTTAAGAGCTTCAACTGCAATACCTTTTCCCCAGAATGGTTCTCCGAGCCAGTAACCGACTTCAGCATTCAGGCGATATACATCTGATTGGATTATCAAACCCGTAACGCCGGCTAATTCCCCTTCATACTCAATAGCGAAAGTAGTTTGCGGAGATTCGTTTTGAACTGATTCGATAAACATTTTTGCATCATTTTCGATATATGGATGCGGAAATGAATCCCGGACATTATTCCATATTTTAATATTGTTGGCAAACTCTGCAATTGCGGAAACGTCAGAGAGGTTTAAATTTCTTAAAAGGGTTTTCATCTTTTAATATAAATTCAAAACTTATTTAAGAGCGGATTGAATTTTTCGCAGAACTTTTTCGGCAGCCTTAATAAGAGTTGGAGCTGTTGGAGAGCACGTAAGTAAAGGATGAGTTCCAATCTGCAGAGAAATAAGTTCGTAAATTGTGAGTTCCTTTTGAACTGCAAGCCCAATAGTGTTTATAATTTCGCCGGCAGATTTTCCGCCCCAAACTTCAGCACCCAGAATCGAACCGTCAGAAGGACTAACAAATAATTTTACTGTTAACAGAGAAGCATCTTTAATGTTCACAGGATGGCGATCGTAACCGGTAAATTGTTCGGTAATAAACTGAATATTAGCAGGAGCGGCATTTTTTTCATTCAAGCCGACAGAAGCCATTGCCAGACCGTTAATTTCAGTAGAGAAAAGACCAAGCGTTCCGGTAAAACTATTTTTAATTGCGATACCGTAAAGATTATAACCTAAGACACGGGCTTCGGCAGTTGCAGTAGAGGCAAGCATTATATAGTCACTTCTTCCGGTTAAAAATCCTAAAGTTTGAGAGCAATCACCAACGGCATAAATATTTTTTTCTGTAGCACGACCATAGTTATCAACGTGTATGGCTCCCATTCTGTTTAATTGTAAGCCGGCTTTTTGTGCAAGACAGGCATTAGGTTTATAGCCCACGGAAAAAATCACAGCATCAGCTTCGATTTCAATATTATCTTTGAGTTTTACGGCTGCAGCAACTCCATCTTTACCAATAATTTCCTCTACTAAAGAAGAGGTATAAACATTCACTCCGGCTTTTTTAAGTTCCTCCGTTGCAATTTTGCTTAATTCATGGGAGAAGTTTTTTGCAAAACAAAATTCTTCGCTTTCTACTAAACTGACTTTTTTATTTTTATTTTTTGCTAACTGCTCGGCAACTTCAGAGCCTATAAAACCACCGCCAACGACAACAATATTTTTCTTATCCTGTAAAGAAAGAATGAGGTTGTTAATGTAAGCGTAGTTTTTTTTGATATAGAAAACATTTTTTAAATCAAATCCCGGAATTTTATCGGGAATAACTTCCAATGAGCCGGTAGCAAAAACAAGTTTTTCAAACATAATTATTTCGCCGGACTTGGTTGTTATCTGTTTTTCTTTGATGTTAACTTCAACAACCGGATCTGTGAGAACTTCACCTCCTAAATCAACAAAGCCTTTAGGTCCCATGGCATTTTCATTAATTGAGTTCAGGTCGTGAAAAACATAAGGGATGCCGCAAGGTACCAGACTTTTTTCATTTTCGCGAATGATTAAAACTGATTTATCCGGAAATTGTTCTTTTGCAGTCATACCGGTTACAATTCCTGCAGGTCCTGCACCAATGATTATAATATCGTATTTTTTCATATTGATTATTTTTGTATGGTTTAAAAATGAGATTTGTGGATTAACTATCAGTAAATTACAAAACGTATAAACGAAAAAATATGCAATTTATAATACGTATAGCCTCAGGTGGTATTCTTTTTTAAAAATTTTTAGGAAAGGAAGTTAAAACTTATTATCGAGAGAATTAATTAAATTTTCGAGTTGTGATTCGGTATAGGTAATATCTAAAAGCTTTATAGCTTGTTCGAAAGTGCTGCAAAATTCGTAATTCAATCCTTTTTTAACTTGAATAGACTGATACAATTGAGTTACAACAGTTAAATTGGGGGCAGAGACTCGAAAAACATTCAGATATTCCGTATTAGTAATTTTGTCTCTGATTTTAATTAAATTTCCGATTTCTAAAATTAATTCATTATATTTCATATGTTTCAAAGTAACATCGGTCAGGTCGGTAAGAATTTTTTTTAGATGTTTAACATTTTCAAGTTTTGCGGAAAAGTTTATATATTTTTCGTAATCGGGAGTTGACCACTCACCAACAAACTTTTGGATTAATAAAGTATCATTTTCGAAAAACCGGTAGTAGAAATCCATAAGTAATATATTAATTTTGTGGAATTTAAAGAAAAGAAATATTTTAAACAACTTATATATAAATGGATACATTTGGGAATAACCGAGCCGCTATACTTGAAAGAATTATGAGAACTATTGTAAGTTATAAAATTACTGATTATATTGAACTTATTAATTACTTATGCGTATTAAAAGTAGAATTAAACAAAAGGAAATTATTATGGCACATTATTTGTCAATAATCACAATATGTATTTTGTTATTTCTTACCTCCCAATTTTCGAATGCAGAAGATTCAATACGACAGCACAAATTTCCATTCAAACTTGTTAACAATAAAGTTCTAGTGCCTGTAAACATAGGAAATTCGAGAACATTTGATTTAATACTTGACAGCGGATTTGGATTTGAAGGGATAATTCTTTTCAAGGGAAATCTGACAGATTCAATATCGCTATTTAACAGAATAATTGTTCAGATACCCGGAGCGGGTGACGGACCGCCTTCAAATGCCATAATGTCCGATTCAATGACTTTTAATTCGGGGAGTTGTGAGTTTAAAAACCAAAGAGTAATAATTCTGCAAAACAGTAAATTCAGCGGCTCTTCGAGCGATGGGGTGATTGGATATACATACTTTGGTAATCATAAGGTTGAAGTTGATTATGATAATAATATAATCATATTGCATAACAACGAAGATGCAATAGATGAATCAGAATATGAAACAATACCTCTGACATTCGATGAAAACAACAAACCGCATCTGAATATTTTTGTTTCAATTGCAAACGAACAGCCGGTGATGCTTGACGTTTATATTGACTATGCTGCGAGTTTGTCGCTGGAGCTTACCGTAAAAGAAGGGATGAAATTCCGGCTTCCGGAAAAATTCGAAGCTGAGTTTAACGGATATGGCTTGAGCGGTGACATCAAAGGAAAGACTGCACGAATAGCGAAGTACACAATAGGGAAATACGAACTCAGAGATGTAACAGCTACATTTTTTGAAGGAAATTCCCGTTCAAAGGATAAATATGCTGACGGTGTAATTTCAAATGATGCATTGAGAAGATTTAATCTTGTATTTGATTATTACAACAAAAAACTCTTAATAAAGCCAAACAATTCTTTTTATGAGCCGTTTGAAATAATCAGATAATTATTGATAAGGATATTAAGTATAAAATAAAAGTACAAGAAATAAATCAATTGGTTATCCGAAGAGAAGGGGGTTTAATTCATAAAGAAAATGAAAAATTTCCGGATTTAAGTTATTTAAACTTGAAGAAAAAATTAACCATTGAATTTGAAACAATATTTTAATAATTTTTAAAAAGTAAAGGGGATAAAGAATTTTGTGCTTTTTGATTTTTAAACTTTAGTTTTTTTGTTCTAAATATTTTACTGTGTCAATTAGTAATGAACAATAGATAAGTTATAATAAATGATAAGTTATAATAAATGATAAATAAAATAATTTTAAATTCTGTTCTTATTATTTTTTTCGCTTCTTGCATCCTTTTATCTCAGGAAAAAATAAACAAACAAGAAAGTGGAACAGACGAAGAATTATGGACAACGTTTTTTGTGAATTCAATGACAGGTTGGTGCGTTGGTGGTACTAATAATCAAGGAGTAATAATAAAAACAACTAATGGCGGTGATAATTGGAGCTCTCAATTTTTAGACTTATCTAATTTCTTCTATTCGTGTTATTTTTTAAATGATATGATAGGATGGATATGCGGTTCGAACGGTTTAATACTGAAAACCACAAATGGCGGTGATAATTGGAAGCAACAAACAACAAATTACGACAAAGATCTTTGGACAATTACTTTCATAGACGAAAAAACCGGATTTTGTTCGGGTAGCGGCGGCTGGATTTTAAAGACATCTGATGGTGGAAATAGCTGGTTGAAAATAAAAACAGAAGCAAATTTAATCAGTAAACTTTTCTTTATAAATAAAAATATCGGTTGGGCGGCAGCCAATTTATACCCGAAACATGGGTTAATTTTAAGAACAACAAACGGTGGTGAAAAATGGGATACCCAATTATTAGAATATTCTAAAATAATCGAATCCATTTATTTTTTGAACAGTAAAACGGGATGGTGTGTTGGTAGTGAAGGTTATATAACGAAAACAACAAATAGTGGGGTAAATTGGCATAAATCAAAAAATAATTATTATTCCACTTTCATGGATTTATTTTTCCAAGATAGCTGTAATGGTTGGGTTTGCAGTGGCCTGAAAACAAAAGATAATTCAATTGGCGAAATATTAAGAACCTCAGACGGAGGAATTACGTTTGGGACTACTTATTCTGAAAAAAGATTTAATTCAATATATTATGATGGAAGCAAATATGTGTTTTTCGCGGGTGATTCTGGTATGCTCTATAGAGTAAACAAAGAATTTAAAAATAATATGGTATATAACAATATTTATAATAAAATTTTTGAAAGTGATGGTGTAACCCAAAAAGCATTTGATATTAAACCAATATTCGAATTTATAGATATGACCGAAGATACAAGTGCATTATATAGTATTATAAATATTCCTTCAAAAAACCAAGAGAATAAAACAATTATACATCCAGATATATATCTTATGATTTCTAAATACTACAACAGCACATGGAAGCTCGGCTTAAAAATTAAGATATTTAATCAAGAATCCTTTTACTGTGAATTTATTCAAAAGCCCGAAATAGTATTTATTGATAAGACGAAGTACTTGTTTTTGTTTTATTCTTTATGTCCTATGGGAAATGCCTCTAATGAAACTGATATATTTTTTACTTTACTGGATTTAAATAATTTTTATTTTAATCAACTGCTTTTTACCGGAAAACCTGAATATACGAACTCTGATGGAATAAAATATTACAAAGGCAATTACTATAATTACGATAATTTTACAAAAAACGAAACAATAAAGAAGTATTTGCAGGGTAAAGCCAAGCAGAGTAATTTACTTTTGCCTTTAAATTCAAATCTTTATGACATAGACGATAATTATAATTTTGAAGACAAATGGCAAAGAGATAATCCGGTGTTAAATGAAATTCAAAAAATTAATTATAATCTTTCTAACGAGAAAATCAATATTACATATTACGACTTAAATCCTATGGATTTATTTTCCGCATCATGCTTGCAAAAATTGGACAATAAAGATTTTTTAATATACAATTATTATCGTGGAAGTGTTATTGGTTTTGATAAAAATAGTAAAAAATATTTCCCTATAATTGCAGAATCTTGTAATCATGGGTGTGACAAAGAAATTAAATTATTAAGAAATAATAAGCTCGAAATAAAATATATTTTCACAAGAAATTATTTCATTATTGATTTGGAAAATATGAGCTATATTTATAGATTAGAAAATTAATATTCTTACAATTCGTATTTCACAAAATATTTTAAAAATAAAATGATTAGTAATATGAATTTTTCTCTAATAAAAAAAGCAACATTCAAAAAGTCTGTCGTTATTTTTTTTGCTTTAGTTTTATCAATAAGTTTGAATAAAAATATCTATAGCCAGGTATATATACCCAAAGATATTAAAAAAAACTTACATTTCGGGATTTTACGTTCAGGTTACATATTGATAGATGAAAACAATGGGGGTGATGAAACTGAAGAGAAGTTTTGCATCAATTACATAAAAAAAAGGTATGGTAATGATTATCAAGGGCGGTTTTATTATTTTCCCGAAAAAAAAGGAGAGTTTTATAAATATACAAAATATAACCTTGGGGACAATTTCTATGTCGCCTCTTCAAACGAAATTATCAAATCAAAAGTTATAGGTTATGCAATATCTGCCCCAATTGAAGTTTTAAGGTTTAATACAGTACTTTCCGGCGCAGGTGAAATTTCAAACGAAAAATATTTAAGCAACGATTTTTATCCGGTAATGATATGTTCAAAAAACGAAATCAAAACAAGGATAAGCTATAATCAGATTGATGACGCAATGATGGTTGCTAAGTTATCAAAGAACGTTATTGATAAAGCAAATAATGTTGATATTATCAATGATGATAATCTACAGTACAAATACGAAAAAGAAAACGAGCCAAGAACTTCTACAAAAATATTAAAGGGTAATTTTCTAAACTCTGGAAAACAAGAATATGTAGTTTCATATCACAAGGTATATAGTCAATTGTGTATTAGTTACTCGGCTATAGTAAGCGAAGACGGCTATATATTGGAAGATGTTACAAAGATTTTGAATGTTGGAAGGCACTTTATTTGTTTTGGGATTTCTGACTATAATTCGGATGGACTGAATGAAATTATTGCAGAGGATGGCTACTACGAAGGAGGTGGGTATGTATTATTTGAATTTAACGGATTATATTTTGATATTATTGTTGAGGGTTTCGACGATGGGTTATAAATTAATATTGCAAAAGAATTAAAAGTATTTAAATCATCATATATAACAATTATTAAACTAATAAAAATTTTAACATGTATTGTCCAAACTGCGGTGTAAACATTAAAGATGGATCAAATTTCTGTTATAAATGTGGCTATAAGATTGAAATGTCCGAGCCTATTGTTCAAGAATCATCAAAATTGCCAACAAAATCTGATATTGTTAAAAATATGACCGATAGATATGATAGAAAGCACGGAAATACTGATAACAGTATAAGTTTTCAGCCCGAAGGAATAAAAGAAAAATCGAATTCGACTTCGCAAAACACCAAAATGGGGGGTTGCCTAAAAGCATGGCTTACATTTAATTTAGTTATTGGAGGTTTAAGTCTCTTTCTTTTTTTAATATTTGGTATTCCATTTATACAAATGCATCCAGAATTATCAAGGGTTATTTCACCAATTCAAATAATTTTAAGCTTTTTATTCGGAATATTAATTTTAACTGCCCTCGGTCAAATATATAACAAAAAAAAATCAGGTTTTATTATGTTGTTAATTGTATTTATAGTTCAAATAATATTTGAATATCAAATGCTATTTAATATCACTTATGGGCCTGGCTCGATAATAATTGGATTAGTAATTAAATTTATACAGTTAATAATTACGTATATACTGATGAGACAGGACTGGGAAATATTTAGCTGAGTTTGATAAACAAAAAGAAGAAATTATGGCATAGAAACTAATAAATTAATTACTGAGACATTATATCGAATCTTCAAGCAATTGAATCGTATCACCTATTGCCTTAAGGCAATAGGTAAATTTCAATATTTTAGTTCAAATTAATAAAACTACCGCAAGACAAGACAAACGATTTAATAAAATGGCAACAAATGCAATTTAGAATAACATTTAACAAACAATTGTTTTAAATTTTCAATTTTTCTTATGAAAGGTGATTCATTGTTTTATCCTATTTTTTTAAAAAGTACTTTTTTAAGTAAACCGAGCAATTATAAAGAATTAATTCTTTCAAATATTTAAATGATATGTTTATGAAGAAACTATTTTTTTTTGGATTTCTCCTTGTGTCTATAAATCTATATTCTCAAAGCATAAATTATAAAGAACCCGAACTAATTGAAGTAAGTCTCTTTCAGAATAAATTAGATTTTTCCACTGTTGATATTCTGTTAAAAAATATAAAAACCGGTGATAGTTTTTATATTAAAGATGCGTTTTATGGCTCAATATATGATGTTAAAATTTCAAATGAAGATTTAGACGAAGACCATTTATCAGAGTTTATAATTATTGGACCTTCAGGAGGAAATCAAGTTACTACAATTGGATATATTGTAGATTTGAAAAAAGGAATTAAACCTATTTGTAAGTTTGAATCGTGTGATGGAAATACGAACTATTTTTTCTTAAATTCTATATTGTTAACAGGAAATTCTGGTTCGGGATATATCGCTAAACAATTCAAATACTGCCTAAAATATAAAAATGGTAAGCTGTATTTCGATAACAAAAGTAAAAATATTGAATTTTATGGATTTGTTAAGTTAATTATTGAGAATTATAAAAACTATCTTAATATAAACATGGACAATTTTTATCAAGGACGGATGACAGATTTTGAAGCAGAAGAATACGAAAATACATTACAAGCAATGATTATACAATCTTTAATTGCGGATGAAGATACAGATATGATAGGCCTAATCAACTATTATTACAAGGCTTCGGACAGAATTGAAATCATAAAAAGCATTTTAGAAAGTTATATCCATGTAAAAGCTAAAACAGATTATAATTATTTTGAATAGATTATCTTTTAAATTAAATTTATTAATTTTAATTCGAGCAAATGATGTCATTAAAATTTTGCTATAGTTTAATATTATTCTTATTTCTCTTGTTATCAACAGCGGTTGCGCAAAATCAAAAATATTACAATTTTATCAATGAACAGTATAATCATTTTGGGGATTGGGAAGAGACAGGGGATGTTGAAAAAGTTGTTAACAGTATTAAGTATATTAATCTCGACGATGAAAGATTACTTTTAATTTATTCAAAAGAAGATGACAAAGTAATTTTGAAATTAAATAATTATGAAATTGGCAAAGTTGATTTAACTTGTTTCCATTTTGTTGATTTTAATAAAGATGGTTTTAATGACTTAATTATTACATTCAACAGGCCCATAATAGGTGAATCGGAATATGCATTTTTCCTTTTGAGCGAAAAAACAAGTGATAAAAATAGTTATTACTATCAATATTTCACAATCAAAGGAAATATTGTTTATTGTGATTTAAAATCTAACTCTGATATATTCAAATTTACAATAATTGAATACGGATGCTGCGATAACCCAAATAATTATTTAATTGATTATCAAATTGAAAAGTCAAAATATAAACCTTATTTAGTAACTACTAATAAAGAATTATTCATATACGGAACCAAATTCCCATATTCTTTCTATAGGAAATATATTAATGCTAAATTTATTAAAGGATCTTCATTAAGACTTATTCCCAATATTGCAGAATCCATTATTTATTCAGACATTGAAAAAGTAGATAATACAATAGCAATTTTAAATGAAGGTACAACGGGGTTAATTCTTTCTGATAGCACCGATATTTATGAAAGAACTTGGTATTTTGTCAAAGTTTTAAGTTCATTGAAACCATTACGAAATAATTTTGAATTATTTGACGATAAATATTCTTACTATTTAGGATGGATACTAAAAGAAGAAGTTATAAAATGATTAATAATTATTGAAAAGCTTTAGCGAATATTAATAATTCCAAACAAATGAATATAGGTGTTATTTTTTCAAATACTAAAGTTAAATGCATTACCGATTATAATTATGCATTTAAGTAATAATAACCAAATTGCTGATAGCTATTATAAAAACAACAAAGCAGAAAGCCAAGGAGTGAATGAAAAAGTGCTGCAAAGGTTTTCTTATTCGTTATTCTACAAACGTGTAACTCCTACAGAGTTGAAAAATATTGTTGAGTTTCCGGGAATACTTTTTATTTCCGTTTTTTTTAAACCAAAAATCCAGAATATACTTCCATTCTTCAAATGCATTTTTGGTCCAGACTACTTTTCTAACCACTTGTCAATTTCACTTTGAATTTCTTCGTCAGAGATTACAAGCCCATCTTTCACTTGTTGTATACCCAATTCAACATCTGTTTTTTCTTCCCCGGTAAAATGATAAATGCTTTCTGATTTAGAACTATAATCTAAAAGTTTATATACTAATCTTAGCAATTCTATATCATCAATGTCATCTATTTTACTTATTAATAATTTTTTAAATTCCAGTGTACTCATAATTTTAATAATTTTCAAAATATAATTATTCTTTGGTTTAAAATAAACGTATTATATATTTTATTCTTTTAAAGTAAATTATTTTCTACAAAAGTGCAACTCCTACATATTGAAAATGGGAATATGATTAGCGGGAGGAGATTTTTTTAAGCATGCCGTTGAAGATAAGGAAATGAAAAGGAAGAACGGAAAACCAATACATTCTGCCCCATAAGCCGAGAGGGCGAAAAGTTGCAGTTTGGAATACAGTACCATTGGAGATTTTAAAATCGAGCCAGGCTTCGCCTGGGAGCTTCATTTCAGCGAGAAGCAGGAGCCGTTTTTGAGACCTGTCCGCAATAAGTACTTTCCAGAAATCGAGAGTTTCTCCGGGAAAGATTTCATTTGAATCTTTTCTGCCGCGCCGCATTCCAACACCGCCGAAAAGTTTATCAAGAAAGCCACGAATACTCCAAAGCCAGTTTGCATAATACCAGCCGTTTTTACCACCTATGGAAAATATTTTCTCGAGGGAGTAATTTTCGTCACTGCATTTCATAAATCTGTGGTCAATGTAACAGCCGTCTTTGGGAACGGTTAAAAATTTCGAAATACCTTTTGATATTAGGGTTGAAGTTTGTGCATCAGTCCAGCTTGAGATAACCCGGTGATGTTCAATTTTTTCAAATGCAAGTTTTATAGCGGATACATAATCAATTAGTTTAATATTCAAGCGATGATGAAGGTCATTTGGTTTACAGACAATTTCGACTTTCATACTGTTAACAAGATTTTTAGCAAGCGTAAAGGAAACCGATGTTACAAAGAAAAGCCAGTATGATGAAAGTTTTGGAGTCATAACGGGAACAACAAGAATCCGCCTTTTTAAGCCGCGAACTTCGGCAAACTTTAAAAGCATTTCTTTGTAAGTGACAATATCAGGCGAGCCAATGTCAAAACTTTTTCCGAAAGTATATTCATTTGCTATAACACCTACAAGGAAATCAATAACATTACGAATTGCAATTGGCTGCGTTTTTGTATTAAGCCATTTCGGTGTAATCATTACGGGAAGTTTTTCGACAAGATCGCGGATAATTTCAAAGGAAGCACTGCCCGAGCCGACTATTATACCTGCGCGGAGAGTAGTAAGTTTAAAGATTCCTGAAGAGAGAATTTGCTCCACATTTTTGCGTGAGGTGAGATGTTTTGACAGCGAATCATCATTGATAATGCCGCTTAGGTAAATCACCTGCTTTGTGTTTGTTTTGTTAATTGCGGATTTAAAATTTTCTGCCGATATTTTTTCAAGGTTTTCGAAATCTCCTACCGGCGACGCCATTGAATGAATCAGATAGTAGGCGACATCAATATTTTGAGGAATTGCAGAAAGTGAAACGGAATCAAGGAAGTCACATTCAACGACAAAAAGATTTTTGGAATTATATTTTGCGGAATTGAAACGGAGTTTATCACGAACGCAGCAAAAGACGTTATGACCTGCATCGAGGAGAGCCGGAAGCAGACGCTGACCTATGTAACCCGTAGAGCCGGTAAGGAGAATGTTCATTTTGTAATTTTAAAGTTTCGCAGAATCAATTAAAACAAAGGGAACCGATAATTTAAAGAAGCCTTCGTCTGCGGATTGAGTGTTTGTAACGGATTCAATATTGGAAAAAACTTTTTCGCGGAGATTAGCCGGGACAATTTCAGCCCAGGGTTCCAGAAAAGCAAGTTTTATAAAAAAGTGATTGAGCATTGCAGTACCGTCAACGAATTTATATTCGAATTTATCTTCAATAACATTATTAATTTTGAAACCGGCGTTTTCAATCAGCAGGAGATATTCGTTCAGCGGCTTTCTTTTTTTATAAATATGTTCGTGCATTTTTTCAATTTCGGAGAGCAATTTCATTTCTTTAAGAACTGACTCGAAAATATCATAAAACTCGAACATAGTTTTATTGAGATTAACAGTTTGAACAAACTGTCCGTTTTGTTTTATGACGCGGGAACATTCGTTTAGACTCTGCCGTAAATCGGAAACGTTATTCAGACCATTATTGCTTGTGATGAGGTCAATGGAATTATCGGGCAGAGGGATATTTTCGCAAACGGCATTGAAAATTTTAATGTTGTTGATTTCGTATTGATTGATTTTTTTTTGTGCTCTTTTGATTCCGGCTTCCCAGGGGTCTATTCCATAGACTACGGATGAACTGCCGAGACGCATAGCCAATTCTGTTAACGGGAAGCCTGTACCGAAGCCGATATCGAGTACATTGATGTTTTTTTTATATTTAATATTTTCAAGCAGTTTTAATCCAAAGGGAGCCGACCAGATTGGAAGTTCGTCAAGAACATCGGTTAAGTCGTCAGAGTTTAAATCGTAGTTAAAGTTTAAATAATCTTTCATTATGCTTTTTTGATTTTGTACGAAGTATAATTTAAGTATTAGATGCGAAATTATCCATATACTAACAGCAAGAGACGGGAAAACTCTACATTGAAACAAACAGAGAAATGAGTTAATTTGAGGGAAATAGAACAGATTGAACCGGTAAAGAAGATGGAAGAAGTTCTAAAACAATATAAGAAATAGTAAGAGATTCATGATATTTATTTTAATAATTTTACGATTGAAAAAGGCTTAATAAAACACTATATTTACATAGTGTTATGCAGTTATCCCTGCATAATATTATAGAACTGCTGCAACACAATATTATAGCGTTGCTACAGCACGATATTATAGAATAACTTTTGTAAAAATAATGGCATCACCGAATCAAAATCTTGCAGAATCATTAAAAGTATTAAATAAACTCCAGAAGAACAAAGGAAGTGTATTTAAGTCGTTAGAGTTACCCAGAACACACAGAGAACGACTTTTAAAAAACAACTTTATCCGGGAAGTTATTAAAGGATGGTATATTGTTACTAATCCGTCTGAAAGAAAAGGCGAGAGCACATTATGGTATTCGACATTTTGGAACTTTTGTTCGAGATATTTAGAAGACAGATATAAAAAAAACTGGTGTATATCGCCGGAGCAATCATTAATAATTCAAAGCGGCTCATTATCGGTACCAAAGCAATTATTAATCAGAGCACCGAAAGCGAATAATCATATCACTAAACTTCCTTTCGATACTGAAATAATCAACATCAAATCTAATTTACCAAATAATGGCGGAATAATACTAAAAGACGGAATTCGTATGCTTTCTTTACCGATAGCATTGATAAGCTGCAATGCAAATTTTTTCAGAAAAAATTCAATGGAAGCGCGAATTGCATTATCTATGATTAGTGATTCATCTGAAATTCTGGCTTTATTACTTAACGAAGGAAAGCATATAATTGCCGGCAGATTAGCAGGTGCTTTTCGAAATATCGGAAGCGGGCAAATTGCAAACAATATTATTAAGACAATGCAAAGTGCGGGTTATAATATTTCTGAAACTGACCCATTCGCAGATAAGCCGGATTACGGGTTTCAAACGAGAGAAAATTCTCCTTACGTTAATCGTATTAAACTGATGTGGAATGCGATGAGGGAGCCGGTTCTCAGTTTATTTCCAAAAGAGCCGGGATTACCAAAAGACAGGAAAAAATATTTAAAAAATGTTCAGGAAATTTATTTAACAGACGCTTATCACTCTTTATCAATAGAGGGTTACAAAGTGACACCGGAACTTATTGAGAAAATCGAAAAAGGTGTGTGGAATCCGGAGACAAACGAAGACGATAAAGAGCAAAAAAATTCGATGGCAGCCAAAGGATATTGGCAGTCATTTCAGAAAGTAAAAATCAGTGTTGAGAATGTATTAAAAGGCAAAAATTCCGGTATAATAGCGGAAGAAGGGCACAGCGATTGGTATAGAGAGCTGTTTAGTCCGTCAGTAACCGCAGGAATTTTAAAACCGTCAGATTTGGCGGGATATAGAAATTCTCAGGTTTTTATTCGTAATTCTTCTCACGTTCCTATGAAGCCTGATGCTGTGAGAGACGCTATGCCAATATTATTTGAGTTATTGAAAAACGAGAAAGAATCATCAGTCAGGATTGTGTTGGGACATTTTTTCTTTGTTTACATACATCCATATATGGATGGGAACGGAAGGATAGCAAGATTCCTGATGAACGTGATGCTGGCATCCGGCGGATACCCGTGGACTATAATCCCAATTGAAGAAAGAGATAATTATATGCAGGCACTTGAAAAAGCGAGCGTTGAAAGAGATATAAAACCATTTACAAAGTTTTTAGGACGTTTGGTCAAAGCGGGGTTGTCAGGTAAGCCAATAGCAAAAAAAATATAATTATAGTTTTAAAGAAGAATAGAAAACATATATTACACTTCATTGAAACAAACAGAGAAATGAGTTAATTTGAGGGGTTATAAAATAAATTTAGAAAATGGCAATTAAAAAAGAGCTGACATATACGAGCTATCTGAAAGTTGAGGAATTGCTGAAACTTCAGGAGCTTCAATCAAAGCCGGAAGAGCACGATGAAATGCTTTTCATAATTATACATCAGTCTTATGAGATTTGGTTTAAGCAGATACTTTTTGAATTAGACTATCTGAAGAAACTTATTGAAGCGGATGATTTAGTGACGGCACAAAAGACAATGAAAAGAGTTTTGACAATTTTAAAAGTTTTGGTTCATAAGGTTGATATATTAGAGACGATGACTCCGACAGATTTTTTATCGTTCAGAGATTATCTGGAATCAGCATCGGGATTTCAATCTTATCAATTCAGAGAGCTTGAATTTTTACTCGGACATAAGCGCGAAAGAATACTTAATATGTTCGGCGAAGGAAGTGAGGAAAGAAAAGCGGTTGAGAAGAGATATAAAGAAAAATCGCTTTGGGTAATTTTTCTCGAATTTTTAAAAAGAAAAAATTATAATATTCCTGAAGAGGTATTAAACAAAGAGATTTCAGAGCCAACAGAGCCCAACGAAGCAGTTCAGAAAATTTTTATGGAGATATATAAATCAGACAGCCTGACAACTCAGTTCTGCGAATTGCTTCTGGATTTTGATGAGGGATTGCAGGAATGGAGATACAGACATATAAAGATGGTAGAGCGTACAATCGGAAGCAAGCAAGGAACAGGCGGCTCGCCGGGAGTTGAATATTTAAAGAAGACACTTTTCACGCCGGCATTTCCGGATTTATGGTTAATCAGAAGCGAATTAAAATAATGTATAAAATTACTGATATAGCTCGCACACCAAACAAGCTTGCGGAGCATTATAAAAAATTCAGGGTAACAGAAAAGATATTACTTACGGGACATTCACATCAAGCCTGGCCAGATGCGGCATTTGAGGCACAGATGCAGGCATATATTGATGCGGCAGAGAGAGCAGACGACAAATGGGAGATTGCATTTAAAAAAGCAGAAGATGTAAGAAAAGGTTTTTCGGATTTGATGAATGATAACAGCGGATATATTTCACTTGCACCAAATACTCATGAAATGGTTGTAAGATTGATATCGGCACTTGATTTAAAAAACAGGCGAAAGATTATAACAAGCGACAGTGAATTTTATTCGGTAAGGCGGCAGGTTGACAGACTTGCCGAAGACGGAATTGAAAGTTTAAAGATAAGCGTAAATCCGGTTGAGACATTTGTTGAGAGGGTTATTGATGCCATTGATGAGAAGACAATGGCTGTGATGATTTCGAAAGTATTTTTTAATACGGGAAGGATAGGACCGAATTACGCAGAGATTGAAAAAAAGAGTATTGAAAAAGGGGCTGTTCTGCTTGTGGATGTATATCATGCATTGAATGTTTTACCGTTCGATATTAAAAAAGAAGGTTTAGAAAAATCATTTATAGTCGGAGGAGGCTATAAATACTGCCAGTTTGGAGAGGGCAACTGTTTTTTACGATTTCCAAAAGATTGCAAGATGAGACCAATGAATACGGGTTGGTTCAGCGAGTTCGGAACACTTTCAAACGGAAAGAAAGAAGGAGAGGTATTATACGGTGAGGGCAGTTTATTATTTGCGGGCTCTACATACGACCCCGTAAGTCATTACAGAGCCGCAAGAGTTTTGGAATTTTTTAATGAGCAGGGATTAAGTCCGGAATTTTTGAGGGAAGTTAGTCAGCATCAGATTAGTTTATTGATTGAAGAATTTGACAAAGCGGGATTTGACGAGAAAGTAATAAGAAGAGATAAATCAATATCATTAAAAGACACAGCGGGCTTTTTAGTTTTTTATACTGAGCACTCGGCAAAAATCAGTGCGGAGCTGAGAAAAGAAAATATAATAACAGATTTCAGAGGTAATAACCTGAGATTCGGTCCGGCGCCATATTTAAGCGATGAGCAGTTGAAAGAAGCTATTGGCACTATGAAAAAAATAATTAAGCATCTTGATTAAATGTATCAATGATAGTAAAATTTTTAAAACCCGGTTATCCATTATCCAAATATGTTGATTCGATATATTGCTATTCGGGAGAGACAAAGGGAATAACGCAGCAATTAATCCCTGACGGAAAAACCGACTTACTGTTAAACTTTGATTCAAGCATTTATATTTTCGACAAAGACAATAAAAGGGCACCAATTACAAAGAGTATATTTCAGGGATTAAGAAAAATTCCTTACACATTTGAGTTCAGTAAAAATTTAAATATTATCGGGATAAGATTTCTGCCGTTTGGACTTTCTATATTATTTGGAGTACCCGAGAAAGAAATCAGCGAAAAACCAATTGAAGCAAATATGGTTATCGGAGGTAAGCTGAAAGAAATTGAAGAAAAAGTATTTGACGAGCCGGATATTTCCGGAAAATTAAAAATAATTGAAATCTGGTTATTAGAGCATTTTTCAGGGATTTATAAACATAAAATATCCTTACCTCGTAAGCTGGATAGTTTTAATGATTCACAAGGTCTTCATAAGATAACGGATATTTTTAAAACTGAAGCAGACTACAAAAAAGTACAAAGGACATTCAAGGAATATATTGGTATTTCACCCAAATTATATGCAAGAATGTTAAGGTTTGAAAAAGTCCATAATGAGCTGAGAGGCATAAAATTTATTGACTGGATGGAAATAGTAACAAAATACAATTTTCACGACCAATCACACTTAATAAAAGAATTTAAGTTTTTTACGGGGATAACACCAAACGAATTTTTGTCGAGAATAGAAATGTTTGTGTAAAACATTTGTCCGATTTTTACAATGATATAAAAACCATTCTTAATATTTTTGTATTATTAACAAACTAAATAATATAAAGATGAAATACTTAAGAATACTGTTGATATCATTTTTTATGATAATTGCTTTGAAAGCAGAATCACAGGAGCCTGTTCAAATCATAAGAGGACAGGTTATAGAAGCGGTAACAAAATTACCAATTGAGGGAGCAGTAATACAAATGCAAACAGTGAAAGGAAAAACGGGAACGCAAACAGGTGCAGACGGATACTATGCAATTGAAAATGTTCAGCCCGGAAGATATGATATTATTATTAGTATGATAGGATATAACCCGGTAACCGTATCAAACGTAATAGTTACGACGGGCAAAGAGACAATAATAATAACTGAGCTTGAGACATCAAATATTACAACAAAAGAAATTACGGTAACAGATGAACTTGAAAAAGACAAACCTTTGAACACATCTGCATTGGTAAGTGCACGTTCGTTCAGCGTTGACGAGACAAAAAGATTTGCAGGGACATTTGACGACCCGATGCGTGCGGTTCAGAATTTCGCCGGTGTTATGAGTTCGCCGAATATAAATTCAAACGGAATAGTAATCAGAGGAAATTCTCCCAAAGGATTATTATGGCGGCTTGATGAGGTTGATATTCCAAATCCGAATCACTTCAGTTTATCGGGACAAAAAAGCGGCGGACTTACAATTTTCAGCAGTCAGTTATTAACAAATTCAGATTTCTTTACATCGGCATTTCCGCCGGAATACGGCAATGCACTATCGGGAGTTTTTGATATGAAATTCAGAAACGGAAACAGCTTCACAAGAGAGCACACGATACAGGTTGGAATTCAGGGAATAGATTTAGCATCGGAAGGACCAATATTTAAAAACGGAAATTCCTCGTATTTAATTAATTACAGATATTCAATATTTGGATTTCTTCAGTTAATAGATGAAGATATGAAAAACAAGATACCGAGTTATCAGGATTTATCTTTTAAAATAAATTTGCCTACAGAAAATTCGGGAACTTTCACTTTATTTGGAATTGGCGGAATAGACAAATCGAAATTTGACCCGGAAACAGACAGCACAAAATGGAAAAAACTTGATGACAGAACAAAAACCGTTTTAAACAATACGATGGGAGCATTTGGAATTTCTTATGCATTACCGATTGGCAGAAACACATTATTAAAAGCAATCGTATCCGGAAGCGGCCAGACAGTAGATTACGAAAAAGGATTTATGAACAGTTCTTATAATGTAGAGCCGGTTGACAATGTATCTCACAAAACATCCGAGTTAAGCGGAAGTGCTTATATTAATCATAAATTTTCAAATTCTCATCTGAACAAAACAGGTATAATTTATAAGCAGATGTATTTCAATTCAAAGATAAGTTCACAAAATCAGTTCACCGGAAATTACGAAACATTTGTAAACGACAAAGGAAACACGGGACTTATTCAGGCTTTTACGCAATCTACTTTGAATATAAAGGAGCGTTTGATTTTTTCGGGCGGCGTAAATTACTCGCATTTTCTGTTAAACTCAGGAAGCACAATTGAACCGAGGTTGTCATTAAAATTTCTTATAGGTGAGAGGAGTGCGATTAGTGCGGGATACGGAAACCACAGTCAGTATGAAGATATATCGGTTTATCTTTCACAAAACAAAACATCAGCAGGAACAATTACAAAGCCAAATATAAATTTAAAGCCGGGCAGAGCGAATCATTTTGTGCTTGGATATGATATGATGATATCAAATTCACATCATTTAAAAATTGAAGGCTATTATCAGGATTTATATGATATACCTGTTATGAGAAATTCATATTATTCTATGTTAAACAATCCGGGCGGATATTTTAACGATTCGCTTGTAAATACGGGTACGGGTACAAACATCGGATTAGACATTACTTTTGAAAAATTTTTTGACAACAATTTTTATTATTTATTTACCGCATCGGTATTTAACTCGAAATATAAAGGCGGAGACGGTATCGAAAGAAACGGAAGATATAACAGCAATTTTGCATTTAATTTTTTACTGGGAAAAGAATTTTATACTGAATCACGAAATGTATGGGGAATAAATCTCAAAGCATCTTATAACGGCGGCGAGTATTATATTCCTGTAGATTTACAGCAATCAGTTGCCGAAAAAAGAGAAGTTCTTGATTATAATAAAATATATACTGAAAGACTCAAACCGTTTTTATATCTGGATTTCACGGTTAACTACAGAATTAATTACGCAAAAACATCTCTTGTTTTTACAGCACAGGCAAAAAATTTACTTAACAGCAAAACTGTACTCGGGTATTCATATAACGATTTTTCAAAGACAATTGATGAGCAATCGGAACTTGGCTTGATACCTATGCTCAGCGTGAAATATAGATCGGAAGAGCACACGTCTAAACTCCCGTCACGAATCACCCACTCGTATGCCGTCTTCTGCTTGCAAAAAAACATAAGAATGCCGAGACTAAGAGGTCGAACTAAACTATCG
>CALKAJ010000373.1 GCA_937983305.1 uncultured Ignavibacteriota bacterium
ATTACTCTTGACGGAAAGGGAAATATCTATATACTCGACGGTGAAGCATCTGAAATAATAAAATTAAAAGAAGATTTAACAGAAATAAAAAGAACAGGAAAAAAAGGCTGGGATAACGGTCAGTTTGATAATCCGGTAAGTATAGATGCTTCATCCGGACTTGATATATATGTTTCAGATTTAAATAACGGCAGGGTACAAAGATTTGATTTGAATCTCGGATTTATTTCATCTTTGATAACAAATGACGAATCAATTGAAGAAAAATTCAAAATAAACAGACCGTCCGGAAGTATTATAGTTAATACTAAAGATTTATATGTTATAGATTCAGATAATCCGAAAATTGTAATCTTCAAAGACGGAGTACACCCTTATACATATTTTGGCAGCTTCCAGTCTGTAAACGGCGCACTTACGAAACCGGGGAAAATTATTAAAGACCAGAATAATTTCATATACGTAGTAGATTATTCGCGAAAAGGAATTATGAGATACGACAATTACGGCACTTTTTTTGACTTACTTGAAATTGATGAAATTATGTCGGTTGCCGTTTCGAATAACTATCTTTATATTCTGACAAGCAAAGATATTCAGGTTTATGATACAAAAGCCAAAGCATTTAAAGTGTTTTTAAATTTACCTGTTGAAATGAAAAACAGAAAATTTACGGATTTTCTTGTTATTAATAATAAAAAAATTTATTTACTCGAAAAAAGCAAAGTAACTAATTACATAATTAAATAATAAAAAATTATGGCAAATGGATTAAACAAAGTAATGCTAATCGGTAATCTTGGAAAAGATCCGGAAACTAAATTTACGGAAAAAGGTTCTTCATATTGCAGATTTTCACTTGCGACAAATGAATCCTATAAAAATGATAAAGGTGAAAAAGTAGAAAGAACTGAATGGCATGATATCGTGGCTTGGAGAAAACTTGGCGAGTTATGTCAGACATATCTGAAAAAAGGCAGTAAAATATATGCGGAAGGCAAACTGCAATCGTATAGTTATGAAAAAGAAGGAGTGAAAAAGAAATCATGGTCAATTGTATTAAATGACTTCGCAATGCTTGATTCAAAACCCAAAGACCAATCCGCAAACATTCCGGATACTAATACAAATCTTCCGGCGGATACAAATTCGGGCGATGATGATTTACCATTTTAATAATTAACCGATTTTATTTAAAGATTTGACATTTCCAAATCAATTAACAGTTATCAGGATAATTCTGTCGCCTGTGTTTTTATACCTCGTTATGAGTGATAATCCGGGTTTACAGAGAGCTGCGTTACCGGTATTTTTCGTTGCCGTATTAACTGATTGGTATGACGGCTGGTATGCAAGAAAATATAAATCGGTCACCAAGACAGGAATATTTCTTGACCCGTTGGCAGATAAGGTATTAACCACAACTGCTTTTATATTCTTTTACATAGAAGGCATAATGCCATTATGGATGCTTATTATTATTGCAGCCAGGGATATTGTTATTACTTTGTTAAGGTCTTATGATGAATATAAAGGAGTAACTTTAAAAACTTCTTTTTCCGGGAAACTAAAGACGTTTCTTCAAATGACTTATATCTTTGGGATATTAATACTTTTTTTCATTCTTACTTTTCCGGAGTTAACGCAATATCACGGCATGATTAATGACTTTTTATATTTTTCTTTATGGAATTATTTTATAATGCTTTTTATTAGTTTTTTGACTTTATATACCGGAATCGAATATTTCTTTAATAAGGGCAATGGAGCAACCAATGAGATTAATTAAAGGTAAAAGCAATATTGATAACAGTATTAAAGTAAATTTTGCTGCTACGCTCATTCAAACTTCATTTGGTATAGGTTTCATACCTTTTGCAAGCGGAACCTTTGCAAGCCTGTTTGCTGTTTTATTTGGTTTAATTCCGGGTTTTCTTGATTCGAGAATAATTTCAATATCACTATTTTTCTATATAACTCTTTATTCCTTAACAATTAAGAAATTCCTTGCAAAATACGGTAAAGACCCTGCAGAGGTAGTATCAGATGAAATAGCCGGACAATGGTTTGCAATGCTTCTGCCGGTTATGTTTACGGATATTTCCGGAGTTAATTTATATCTTTTTCTTTCGGTTTCCTTTTTACTTTTTAGATTTTTCGATATTACAAAAATTACTCCGGCAAAAATATTTGACAATATGAATAATGGTTTTGGTGTTTTGATGGATGATATGGTAGCAGGTGCATACGCAGGGATTGGTTTTATATTAATTCATAAACTTTTTATATTTATAAAATAGAATGCCATATTCAAAAATAATCAGCATAGGCGATGAAATTCTCATCGGGCAGATAGTTAATTCAAATGCCGCATTTATAAGCGAGAAATTATTCTCAATTGGTTTGCCTGTCAGGCAGATTATTTCAATAGGAGATACTGAGGATGATTTAATAAATGAGCTTTATGATTCGGTAAACAACTTCGAAGTTACAGTTATAACCGGAGGGCTTGGACCTACTCATGATGACATCACTAAACCTGTACTAACAAAGTTTTTTAATGATGAACTTATTCTAAATGAAAACGTACTTGAAAATGTAAAAAA
Organism: uncultured Ignavibacteriota bacterium; assembly: GCA_937983305.1. Lineage (GTDB taxonomy): Bacteria > Bacteroidota > Ignavibacteria > Tepidaquicellales > Tepidaquicellaceae > DSSM01. Next base: position 2,607 of record CALKAJ010000373.1, read on the forward strand.
CATTTTTCAATCAAGAGGTTTTACTATGCCGGGTGTGAATGTTGAACAGGCAATGCTCCCAAAATCCTGCAACATAATATGGAATCCTAACGGAACCGCTCCGGGAATGAGTTTTGAAAAAGAAGGAAGATTTATTATTTCATTACCGGGAGTTCCATTTGAGATGAAGGAAATGATGAATAACTCGGTTATACCTATGCTTCACGAGAAGTTTAAAAGTCAGATAAATTATGTTTTAAAAACTAAAACTTTTTTAACATTTGGATTGGGGGAAACTTTTTTATCGGAAATGATAGGGGATGAAAAAGAAATAACAGGTGAGAATAACAAAATGGCTTATTTGCCCTCTGCAGTAGGGGTTAGACTCAGAGTTGATGTAAAAGCAGAAAATGAGGATGATGCAACAGCTAAATTGAAGGAGATTGAGGGCAGATTGCGTTCAAAAGTAGGTGATTATATTTTCGGAATTAATGAGGATAAACTTGAGAAAATTGTTGGTGAATTATTAATTAAACAATCATTAACAATTGCCTTTGCCGAGTCTTGTACAGGAGGTATGCTTTCAGGTAGAATTACGGATATTCCCGGGAGTTCAGGATATTTTAAGGGAGGAATAGTATGTTATTCCAATGAATCAAAAATATTTTTGCTTGGAGTGAAAGAGTCAACAATTATTAATTATGGAGCAGTTAGCAAAGAAACGGCAATCGAACTGGCGGAAAATGTCAGAATAAAAATGAACAGTGATATTGGAATTTCCATAACAGGAATTGCAGGACCGGCAGGAGGAAGCGTGGAAAAACCTGTTGGCTTGGTTTGGATAGGGTATTCTGACGGGAAAGAAACTTTTACGAAGAAATATTTATTTGGCGAAAACAGGGAAAGAACAAGACTACGCTCTGCTACAGCCGCTTTAGATATTATCAGAAGGAAGTTACTTAATTTACAGCTTTAAAATGGTATAGAAATATTGCAACCGATTGGGCAACATTCAATGATTCGCAATTAGAAAAACCTTTTATCATCATATTTTTAACTGCGGGAATGGATATTAATTCATCGCTAATTCCGTTTGCTTCATTACCAAATACAATTATAATATTGTTTTCGTTGCTATATTTGAAATCCGAGAGATAATTCCCGGATTTCAGTGTCGTCAGAAAAACCTCGTATTTATTTTCTACAGCTGTTAATAAATATTCCTTAAGGTCAATATCAGATTGGATATTAATGTTAAAAATTGCCCCTTGTGAAGCCCTTATGGTTTTTGCATTCAATACCTCCACAGAATTTCTGCCAATAACTACATTCTTGACTCCAAACCACCATGCAGTTCGCAAAATTGTACCGAGATTTCCCGGGTCGTTTATATTTTCAAGAGCAATTATAAGCCCTTTAGGAAAATCTTTTCGAGCGTAACCTGAAAAACTAACAACGGCAATTATTCCCTGTGAATTTTCTGTTTCGGATATTTTATTAAATTGGATTTCTTTTAATACTTCAATGGTAATTTTCTTTTTAGTTATTCTTTCAACCAATGATTTGTTCTGAAATCCGGAACTTATCAAAACGATTTCAATCATACCGGTGAAACTTTCTGACTTTAAACATTCATCAATAAGGTGTTCGCCTTCAATGAGAAATTTATTAAGCAATTCTCTGTGCTTTCTTTGCCTTAACTTTGAAAGCTCTTTTATTTGGTTTGCAGTTAACATTCTATCCTTTGTATTCTACAATATTTTTTGCAGTTTCATGGATTTTGACAGAATAAAGTTCCGCATTATCTCTTTTAACCTTATCCTTTAAAATATTCCAAAAGACAACTGCCATATTTTCAGTCGTCGGGACGATATCTTTAAAAATATCGAGATCATTTAAAAAACTATGGTAGATCGGAAGAGCACACGTCTGAACTCCAGTCACGAATCACCATCTCG
>CALKAJ010000374.1 GCA_937983305.1 uncultured Ignavibacteriota bacterium
AGGCAAAGGCCTTGAGTGGGGCGGCTCGTTGATTCGTCCGGAAGCAACAGGTTACGGTGCAGTTTATTTTGCAGCGGAAATGCTGAAAACAAGAAACGAAACTCTTGAAGGAAAAGTTTGCTTAGTTTCCGGTAGCGGTAATGTTGCTCAATATGCCACTGAAAAAATTCTTCACCTCGGCGGTAAAGTTATTACTCTTTCCGACTCAAACGGTTATATCTATGATCCGGAAGGAATTGATCACGATAAGTTGAAATTCGTTATGGAACTGAAAAATGTTAAAAGAGGAAGAATTTCCGAATATGCAGAAAAATACAAATCAGCTTCCTATATTCCTATTAATCCTAAAGACGATTTCAATCCTCTTTGGAATCACAAAGCTCATTGCGCATTCCCAAGTGCTACTCAAAACGAAATTAATGCGAAAGATGCCGATAATTTACTTAAAAACGGCGTATATGTAGTATCTGAAGGCGCAAATATGCCTACAGTACCAGAAGGCGTTACTAAATTTGTAGATGCAAAGATACTTTATGGACCCGGCAAAGCTGCTAATGCAGGCGGTGTCGCTACATCAGGTCTTGAAATGTCACAGAACTCAATGAGACTAAGCTGGACAAGAGAAGAAGTTGACAACAGATTACATATGATAATGAAGAGCATTCATTCAAACTGCTATGAAACCGCAGAAAAATACGGAACACCAGGAAATTATGTAAATGGTGCAAATATTGCAGGTTTCTTGAAAGTTGCAAACGCAATGATGGATCAAGGCGTTGTATAATTATTTTATGTTATTTTGAAATGATCGGGGCAGTTTACTGCTCCGATTATTTTTTTTATATACAGATTTTTAGATTTTTTCCCAATACTACTATTAAAATCTGATAATGAAATCATTCGGTACTACATGGGTCGAACACGGATATGGAACAAGGTTTCAGGGATTCCAGAATCTTATGCGGCAAAGAATTAGAGATGTATTGCTCGTTTCAAGTTTATATGACCTTTATTTATTTGAAGAAGATGGAAGACTCTATGAATTAATTCGAAATGAATATCAGGGTTTACATCTTAGTCATTCTCCTGAAATAACTCGTGTATCGAGTGCCCATGAAGCCATTGCTTTACTCAAAGAAGACAAAAGATTTGACCTTGTATTAACAACTTTGCATACTGAGGATATGCAACCTGTACACTTTGCTCAGAAAATTCGTGAAGAAGGTCTTAACATTCCCGTTGTTTTATTATCGTTTGATAACCGTGAACTTCACGAACTTTTATTACGACATGACACAACTGTTTTTGACAAGATTTTTATTTGGCAAGGAGACTATCGTTTAATTATTGCCATAATTAAATATCTTGAAGACAGAATGAATGTTGACAATGACGCTAAAATGGTCGGCGTTCAGTCTATTATTGTTATTGAAGATGACATCAGAAGATACTCTTCTTTCCTGCCGATTATATACACTGAAGTTATCAAACAATCACAAAGATTAATTTCAGAAGGTATAAATCTTTCTCATAAATATTTAAGAATGAGAGCAAGACCAAAAATTCTTTTGTGCAATTCATATGAAGAAGCAATTGAATTATTTGACAAATATGAAGAGTCAATTCTTGGAATCATATCAGATATAGATTTTATTAAAAACGGGAAAGTACATCCAAAGGTAGGTTTTGACTTTACTGCAGAAGTAAGAAAAAAATACTCCGATATTCCAATTTTACTGCAATCTTCTGACCCTGCGTATGAAGCCGAAGCAAAGAGATTAGGTGTTTCCTTTTTATTGAAAAATTCTCCAATGTTTTTGCACGAATTGAGACACTTTATGATACAATATTTTAGTTTTGGTGACTTTGTTTTTCGTCTTCCGAGCGGTGAAGAAATTGCAAGAGCAAAGGATTTAAATTCCCTTGAAGAGCAACTCAAAGTAATACCTGCTGAATCAATAAAATATCACGGAGAAAAAAATCAATTTTCCAACTGGCTGAAGGCAAGAACAGAATTCTGGCTGGCTGATCATCTAAGACCTCAGAAAGTTTCTGATTATGATTCCTTAGAAGAATTAAGAAAATATATTATTCTTTCTTTAAAGGAATATAAAAAAATTAGACAGCGCGGACTAATAACAGATTTCAAGAAAGAATCTTTTGATCCTTCAAACAGTTTCGCAAGAATCGGAGGCGGTTCACTTGGCGGAAAAGCAAGAGGTCTCAGTTTCCTTAATATTCTGATTAACAATTATGGAATTAGCAATAAATTCCCGGGTATTCAAATTGATGTTCCTCCTGCAGTAGTAATTGGTACGGATATATTTGACCAGTTTCTTGATGAAAATAATTTGAGAAATTTTGCTCTCAATAGTACTAATGATAATGAAATAAAAAGAAGATTTCTCGATGCGAGAAAATTTCCCGAAGAAATAATTGCAGAGCTCATTGCGTTTCTTGACCTTGTGAAAGTCCCTTTATCCGTAAGATCATCAAGTTTAATGGAAGATTCTCAGTATCACCCATTTGCCGGTGTATATGAGACCTATATGATTCCGAATAATCATTCAAATCCGTTTATCAGATTAAATGATTTGGTGAACGCTGTTAAACTTGTTTTTGCCTCGACTTTTTATAATAACTCCAAAAACTATTTCAAAATTACCTCTTACCGACTTGAAGAAGAAAAAATGGCAGTAATTATTCAAAGGATGGTCGGCACTGTTCATAAAAGCAGATTTTATCCTGATTTTTCAGGAGTCGCAAAGACTTATAATTTTTATCCGTTGCCACCAATGAAACCAGGGGACGGAATTGTATCTGTCGGTTTGGGATTAGGCAAAACTGTAGTTGAAGGAGGGAATTGTATCAGATTTTGCCCTAAATATCCAAGGCACTTAATTCAATTTCATAACACAGAGGAAACACTTAGAAATAATCAAAAAACTTTCTATGCTCTTGATCTGGAGACTCCAAGGGATTTTGATGAAAATGAAAAAACTATTCAAGACGAATTTACAAAATTGTACGATATACATACATCTGAAGAAGATGGTACTTTAAATTATTTAGGCTCTACTTACTCTCACGAAAATAATACGGTTTATGATGGTATATCAAGAAACGGTTCACGACTTGTAACATTTGCACCTATTCTCAAGCATAAAATATTTCCCCTTCCCAATATACTTGAATTGCTCCTTGATATGGGTTCCTGGGGAATGGGAACACCTGTAGAAATTGAATTTGCAGTAAATCTATCTGTTCCCAAAGATCAACCCAAAGAATTTGGAGTTTTACAGATGCGTCCCCTCGTTGTAAAAAATGAGATAGAAAATTTTATACTCGAAAAAATTAAAAAAGAAGATATTCTGGTAAGAAGTGATAAGATTCTTGGTAACGGTACTATTGATGAAATATTTGATATAATTTGCGTAGATTATCATAAATTTGAAAGAGCTCAAAGTAGAGAAGTTGCTCAGGAAGTAAGCCAATTCAATTCAAAGATGATAGATCTAAAAAAACCTTATTTGCTAATTGGGGTAGGCAGATGGGGTACATTGGACCCTTGGCTTGGAATACCAGTTACCTGGTCTCAGATTTCGGGAGCAAGAACTATTATTGAAGCAGGAATGAAAGATTTCAATGTAGAGCCGTCTCAAGGATCACATTTTTTTCAAAACCTGACATCTTTTATGATAGGTTATTTTACTGTTAATTTTACACAAAATGAAGAAAACTATATTGATTGGAAATGGCTTTTTAGTAATACCCCTATTGAAGAAAAGAAGTATGTAAAACATTATTCCTTTGATAATTATTTAACGATAAAAATGAACTCTCAGAAAAAATTAGGTATAATTTTAAAACCGGGAGCAAAAATAAATGAATGAAGAATCTAACATAAATCTAAATATAGATAAGTGTCCGCATTGCGGAGAGAAACTCAGTCCCTGGCAACAGATTTTATTAAATGTTGACAGAGTTTTAGTTTGTAAAAATTGCTGGTATCGGATTATTATTGACGATATCAACGACGATAACCCAAATAAAAGCAATAATAATGAAGAAAAAGCTTAAGGGAAAACAGATATATGAAATCATATAATTCATTTGAAGTAGCGCAAAAACAGGTTTTAGAAGCTGCTCAACATCTAAGACTGGACAAACCGACAATAGAACTCCTGACACATCCTCAAAAGGAATTCACTTTTACTATGCCAATTAGAATGGATGACGGAAAAGTAAGAATATTTCATGGATACAGAATCCAATACAACTATGCAAGAGGACCTGCAAAAGGTGGTATTCGCTTTCATATGGATGAAACGATTGATACAATAAGGGCATTAGCCAGCTGGATGACATGGAAAACAGCAGTTGTTGACCTTCCTCTCGGAGGTGCAAAAGGCGGTGTTGTTTGTGACCCAAAGAATATGTCGGATATTGAACTTGAAAACATTGCAAGCGGGTATATCCGAGCAATTTCCGAAATGATTGGAATTACAAAGGATACACCGG
>CALKAJ010000375.1 GCA_937983305.1 uncultured Ignavibacteriota bacterium
GATGGTGATTCGTGACTGGAGTTCAGACGTGTGCTCTTCCGATCTTTTATTAGTAACAGGCGGAGCCGGATTTATCGGCAGTAATTTTGTCAAGTATGTATTGGCAAATTTTGATTACAATGTAATAAATTTAGACAAACTGACTTATGCAGGAAATCTTGAAAATTTATCTGACATAGAGAAAAATCCGAAATATAAATTTGTCAGAACGGATATTTGTGAGGAGAAGGATGTAAATGAGATATTACAAAAATATGAAATTGATACGATAATAAATTTTGCGGCTGAGTCACACGTTGACCGCAGTATTCTCGGTTCAAAAGAATTTGTTGTAACGAATGTACTTGGCACACAGGTATTACTTGATGCGGCAAAGAATTTAAAAATAGAAAAGTTTTTGCAGGTTTCGACAGATGAGGTTTACGGCTCACTTCCGGAAGACAAGAAGGAAATAAAATTTACGGAATCAACTCCAATCACTCCAAGCAGTCCATATTCCGCAAGCAAGGCATCGGCGGATATGCTATGTCATTCATATTTTCATACTCATAATTTCCCGATATTAATAACGAGATGTTCCAATAATTACGGACCGTATCAATTTCCGGAAAAGCTGATTCCATTGATGATTGCAAAAGCACTTGGCGGAGAGAAGTTACCTGTTTACGGAGACGGAAAAAATATCAGAGACTGGTTATATGTAGAAGACCATTGCTCGGGAATAATGACGGTATTGGAAAAAGGAAAATCCGGAGAAGTATATAACATAGGCGGAAATAACGAATGGTATAATATTGATATTGTAAAATTGATTTTAAAGAGACTTGGAAAAGGTGAAGAATTTATTACTTATGTAAAAGACAGACCGGGACACGACAGAAGGTATGCCATTGATTCCGGAAAGATACAGAGAGAGTTGGGCTGGAAACCTGCTCACGTATTTGAAGAAGGAATAGAGAAGACGATTAAGTGGTATATAGAAAATGAAACCTGGTGGAAAAAAGTAATGAGCGGAGAATATCAGAAATATTACGAAAAGAATTACGGAAATAAATAGATGAATTAATATACTTTAATCTTTGAGAAGGATTACTGTAATGTTGGAGGATTTTAGAAGTAGAGTTATTATCTGATAACTTTTCGTTATCCATGATTCTGCCGGTAATTTTCTAACAAAAAATTGGTTTGAAAAATTAAAATAAAAAATTTAACTTTAGGGTTATTAAAAAAAAGTAAATTATGTCTATAAAAGTAGAAAATTTAACAAAGTATTACGGAGAACAAGCCGCAGTCAATGATATCTCATTCGAGGTAAAGACCGGCGAAATAGTAGGCTTTCTCGGACCTAACGGTGCTGGTAAGTCAACAACTATGAAAATGATTACAACATATCTGACTCCGTCGAACGGTAAAATATTCGTTGATGGTATTGATATTTCTGAAGATTCCTTAGCCGTCAGGAAAAAAATCGGTTATCTGCCCGAACAAAATCCTCTTTACAACGATATGAACGTTGTTGATTATCTTGTTTATGCCGCAGAGCTTCAGTCTATTGATAAATCCAAAATCAACGATGCTGTGAAGAAAATGATTAAAGTTTGCGGATTGGAAGATGTAAGGCATAAGGATATTGGTGAGCTTTCGAAAGGATACAGGCAGAGAGTCGGTTTAGCTCAGGCATTGATTCACGACCCGGATGTACTTTTGCTTGATGAGCCTACTTCAGGTTTAGACCCGAATCAGATAATAGAAATCAGGAAACTGATTAAGGATATTGGGAAACAAAAGACTTTAATGCTTTCGACCCATATTTTACAGGAGGTTCAGGCATCTTGCAGCAGGGTTATTATTATTAATAAAGGTGAAATAGTTGCCGATAATACTACAGAAGCGTTACAGAAGCAGTTTGAAGGTCAATATAAGACTAAATTAATTATCAAACAGAATACAAAGACAGATGCTGCAAGTATCAAAAATGAATTGAAGTCAATCAAAGATGTTGAAGGCGTAAAAATAAGCTCTGATGATGACAGCAAAACCTGGATAATTGAAATTACTAACAGTAAAGGTTCAGATACGAGAGAAGAAATTTTTAAGAAGATTGTAAGCAAGAATTTAGAGCTTATAGAATTGAAGCAGGAAGAGGCTTCACTTGAAGAAATATTTAGAAAGTTAACTAATTAAGAATAAATTATATGAATTTCAGAAACATATCAACAATTTACAGGAAAGAATTAAAATCGTTTTTCTATTCTCCCGTTGCATACATTATAATGGTTGTATTTTTAATTATTACGGGATGGTTTTTTACGAGTAACCTGTTTGTTATGAGATTAGTATCAATGAGGGGAGTTTTCGATGTGATTCCTTTCATCCTTCTTTTCTTTATCCCGGCAATAACAATGAGGTCTTTTTCCGAAGAGAAGAAATCGGGTACGATTGAGCTGCTGCTTACAAAGCCTGTTACTGACATGGAGATTGTAGTCGGAAAGTTCATTTCAAATGTTGTTTTAACGGCATTGACAATTCTGCCTACTGTAGTTTATGTTGTCAGTCTGAGTTTCCTTGGCAGGCTTGATATTGGAGCAATAATTACCGCTTATATAGGGGTGATTTTAATGTGCTCAATTTATATAAGCATCGGTCTTTTTGCATCGTCATTAACGGAAAATCAGGTGGTAGCATTTATTATCAGCTTCCTTATGATTTTCGCATTATTTATGCTGAACAAAGTGCTGATGTTTATGCCCACTTTTCTTGTTACAATATTGGAGTATATAAGTTCCGATTACCATTTCCTTAGTATTTCAAGAGGAGTTCTGGATACACGTACTCTGATTTATTACTTTAGCGGAATATTAATCTTTTTGTTTCTTACAAAAACTTCCCTTGAAAAAAGAAAATGGTCTTAATAATTAAAATCTGAAAAATTAGAAAAATGGAAAAGAAAGATATTAAAAAAGATATATTGATAAAACTTGCGATAATAATTGGTATTATTGTTGCGGTTAACATAATTTCAAATAGAGTATTTACAAGGCTGGATTTGTCAAAGAATAAATCCTATACTCTATCGAATATCAGTAAGGTAATAGTTGGTGACCTTGGCGATAAGCTTGAAGTAAGGGCTTATTTCAGTGATAACCTGCCTTCGCCATACAACAATCTGAAGAGAGATGTTAAGGATTTGCTATCCGATTACAGGTCATATTCCAAAGGAAATTTGAATTATGTGTTTGTGAATGAAGGCTCGGCAGATGAAAGCAATGCAGAGTTTGAGAATGATGCTCAGAAGTTTGGAATTCAACCGGTTCAAATACAGGTAATGGATAATGATAAACTTGAAGTTAAGAAAGCTTTGATGGGTCTTGTTATTTCATATCAGGGCAAAAGTGAGGTAATACCGTTTATTCAGTCTGTAAATAATCTTGAATATGATATAACAAGTAAGATTAAGAAAATCATTACCGAAAAGAAAAAGAAAATCGGATTTTTAACAGGACACGGAGAATATGATTATACAAAATGGCAGACAATTCACCAGACTTTGATGTCGCAATATGATGTTACAAGTGTTGATTTATCAAGAAATATTCCCGTTCCAAATGATATTGATGTTTTATTAGTTGCAGGTCCGAAAAGTGAATTTCCGGAATGGCATAAGTTTCAAATTGACCAGTATATTATGCGCGGAGGGAACGTTGCATTTATGATTAATAAAGTTATTCCTAACTTCCAGCAGCAAATTGCGATTGGTGATCCGGTTGATAATAAACTTGATGATATGCTTTTTAGCTATGGAATTAAAATTGATAATGATTTAATCAGGGACTTACAGTGCTCAGCAGTATCGGTTCAAACTCAGATTGGAATTCCGATGCAGGTTAGCTATCCTTATTTCCCAATGGTTTCAAATATTAACAGGGATATTTCTGCTTTCAAGAATATACAGGCAATCGCATTGTCTTTTGTCAGTTCGCTTGATTTACAGGCGGCACAGGGTAAGGACATACAGGTTTCACCTTTACTTACCACTTCCGACCGTTCGGGAAAAGCTACAGGATTTTTTATTTTAAATCTTGAGCAGTTCCAGAATTTAACTAAGCAAGCGGCAGATACTTTATTTAATCAGAAAGGTTTTGTTGTCGGAGCTTTATATTCAGGTAATTTCAAAAGTTTCTATGCAGATAAGCCCGCACCATCAGATACAATTTCAGCCTCTGCTGATGTTACAAAACAGGAAAGATTTAATGAAAGTAAAAAGCCCGGCAGAATAATTGCTATTGGTGACGGAGATTTTGCACACGAGGAACAAAGGCCTCCAAAAGATAATATAACATTTTTTGTTAATATGGTTGATTTTCTTGCTGATGATGTCGGACTTGCAGAAATAAGAAGCAAAGATACTTCCGAATCTCCAATAGAGGATACATCAGACGGAACAAAGAGATTTGTAAAATACTTTAATCTTATCTTCCCGCCATTATTAATAATATTATTTGGCGCATATATCTGGAACAAAAGAAAGATAAACAGAAAAAAATTACAATCATAAAATTTTAAAAAATGAAGAATAAAAAGCAATTATATATTTTAGTGGCAGTATTTGCAGTTCTTGCAATATTAGCATATATTCTCACTAATGAGAGTGGAGAAAAAACTGCATCTTATAAACTTGATAAAAAGTTTTTCGAAGTTGATTCGGCAAAGGTTGATAAACTTGAAATAGAAAAAAAAGGTGTAAAAGTAGTACTTGAAAAATCAGGTATTAACTGGGTAATGTCTGCTCCCGTTAAGTATGCCGCATATGAGCAATTTATTGCCGGATGTCTCGGAGATTTAAAGAACTATACGCTGACCAGCATTGCCTCGACCAATCCGCAGAACAAGGACAAGTTTGGTTTCAATGATTCTGCAATTGTTAAGTTAACCGTATATGAGGCAGGGAATATACTCGGGACAATCTTAATCGGTAAAGCCGGTGCTGGAGCCTCGCAAACGTATATAAAGAAACCTGACAGCGATGAGATTTTCTTAGCCGATAAATTTTTACAGATAAATTTTGTAAAGGATAACTGGACAGATTGGAGAAATAAAAGGATTACAGGATTTATGAGAAGTGAAATTAAATCCGTTGATTTAATTTCAAAAGATGAATCTTTTACATTAACTCAGGATTCGACAAGTAAATGGACAATTGGGAAAGATTCCGTGAATGCGGCTCAACTTGAAGGTTTATTAAACATTCTCGGAGAAATGAACACTCAGTCTTTTTATGATTCACCTTTGCCGGAAGGATTGAATTCGGAATATAAAGTTGTTGTGAAGACTTCAACTATAAGCGAAGTTAATTTCTATCCTTACGAAAAAGAAGGCGTAAAAAGATATTATTTAACGGTAACAGGTGTTAATCAAGTGTTTGATGTTGACGATGCATTTATAAAAAATTTATTTAAAGCAAGAAAAGATTTTACAGTTAAATAACAGTCAAGATTAAAATCTGACTTGTTATTGACTTCAAAATTGAGTTTTTTTGAGAAATGAAATTGAATTAGATGTTTTCATTAATATTATTATTAGTAGCGAGTTATTTTATTGGCTCAATTCCGTTTGCCTATATAGTCGGCAAGCTGTTTAAGAAAGTTGATTTAAGAAAAGTTGGCAGCGGGAACTTAGGCTCTACAAATGCTTTCAGGATACTTGGAATTCCGTTAGGCATTTTAGTCCAATCACTTGATATAGCAAAAGGGCTTGTTGTAGTACTGGTTGTTTCAAACTTTTTTTATGACAATCTTCCTTTTGCAAATCACACTCCATTTGAAGATATAACTTTAGTAAAAATAATGGCAGGAATTAGTGCAGTAATAGGTCACACTTTTTCTGTTTTTGTCAGTTTTAAAGGCGGTAAAGGAATCAATACTGCCTTGGGTGTATTGGCATCTTTGGCACCGATTGATATGTCAATTACAGCAGGGTTATTTATTGTTGTATTGCTCTCGTCCGGATATGTTTCCCTGGGCTCGATAGCGGCGTCTTTTGCATTCCCTACAATAATGTTTATCCGGCAGAATATTTTTAATGTAGATATATATGGTTATAAAACATTGATTGTATTCAGCATATTGCTTGCTGCATTTCTGATATATAATCACAGAGCGAATATTAAAAGACTATTATATGGAGATGAGAACCGTTTTGAGAATTTATGGTTAATTAGAATTTTCAACATAAAAGCTCCTCTTAAGAAGAAAATCAAATAATTTTTAATGAAAATCTCTGTTCTTGGTGCAGGAGGCTGGGGAACGGCTCTCGCTGTTTTATTGAGTAAAAACGGTCATAAAGTAACCATGTGGGAGTATAACCCTGAATACTCTGAGACCTTGCGTGAATACAGAGAAAATTTCTATTTTCTGCCCAAAATAAAAATCCCCAAAAATATAGTAATTACAAATGATATAGAGGCTGCAGTAAGTAAAAGTGAAATATTGCTTGTTACAACTCCGACTCAATTTATCAGGAGCAGTTTTGAATCTTTAAGAGAGCATAAATTTGCAAATCAAATAGTTTTAGGTGCTTCAAAAGGTATAGAGGAAAACACACATCTGTTAGTATCGGAAATATTTTCAGATATATTCCCCAAATTAAAGAAATCAAATATTGCGGTAATTTCCGGACCATCACATGCAGAGGAAGTATCGAGGAAAGTGCCAACTGCTGTGGTAACAGCATCAGGCAAAAGAGAAATAAATCATATAGTACAAAAAGCTTTTTCAAATAAATATTTCAGGGTTTATACAAGTCAGGATTTAATCGGAGTAGAAATTGGCGGTGCATTAAAAAATGTAATTGCAATTGCATCAGGAATTGCAGACGGAGCCGGATTTGGTGATAACACAAAAGCCGCATTAATGACCAGAGGAATTTCCGAGCTGATGAGGTTAGGATTGAGGTTGGGAGCACAAAGCGAAACATTTTTTGGTTTATCCGGGATAGGTGATTTGATTGTAACATGTTCTTCTAAGCACAGCCGTAACAGGTTTGTTGGAGAGAAAATTGGAGAAGGCAGGAAGTTAAAAAGTATATTGAAAGAGATGAAGATGGTAGCAGAAGGAGTGGCTACAACCCGCTCTGCGTATGAGTTATCGAAGATAAACAAAGTAGAACTGCCAATAGTAAATGAAGTATATGGCATTTTATTTCGTGGGAAGAATCCTCACAGAGCTACGAATGATTTAATGAATCGGGAGTTAAAGAGAGAATATTAAAAGAATATTAATAAATCTTTAAATTTCGACTTGCAAATTAAAAAAATTTCTGTTATCTTTGTAATTCCGTTCTTTATGATAATGATGCGTTAAGTTATTAAAAAACTAAGAAAATATGATTTAAGGCATTGACAAAGTGAAATAAAATCGTTAATTTTGTAAGCTATTCAAATTACGAATATAAAAGTTCTTTAACAATTTGTGTGACCTGTGAACCTGAGAGTAAACAAGCGATGAGGACAAACCCATAAGTTGAGAATACTATGGAGAGTTTGATCCTGGCTCAGGACGAACGCTGGCGGCGTGCTTAATACATGCAAGTCAACTGAACACAGAGTAGCAATATTCTGTGGGAGGTGGCGCACGGGTGCGTAACACGTAGGTAATCTACCCTTAGGCCTGACATAACTTTCCGAAAGGAAGGCTAATATCAGATTATGCAGCGGCTCCGCATGGAGACAGTTGTTAAAGCTACGGCACCTAAGGATGAGCCTGCGGCCCATTAGGTAGTTGGCGGGATAACAGCCCACCAAGCCAACGATGGGTAGCTGGTCTGAGAGGATGATCAGCCACACTGGAACTGAGACACG
>CALKAJ010000376.1 GCA_937983305.1 uncultured Ignavibacteriota bacterium
TCTGGTTGAAAGAAACTCCCAAGAATGTAACATTAAAAGTAAATGATAACGGAAGAGTAAGAAGTGTATCAAAAAGTAAAGCAGCTAAATCATATGGAATAACAGGAATGAAGGAGCGGGCTTTATTGCTTGGAGGAAACCTGAAGATATCCGGAAGCAAAAAAGAAGGAACAACAATCACCGTGAAAATTCCAAAAAACGAAATGAATAATTAAAACAATACTAAGATGATAAAAATTTTACTTGCTGATGACCACCCTATTATAATAAAGGGATTAAAGCAAATCATCGAAGAAGAAGATGATATGAAGGTAACCGGCGAAGCCAGGAACGGAAATGAAGCATTGGATTTGATGCGGAAAAATGATTACGATATTGCAATCCTTGATATAACAATGCCAAAGAAAACCGGCGTAGAGGTAATAGAAGAAATGAAATATCTTAAGAAGAAAATTCCGGTGCTTGTTCTGAGTGTCCATCCGGAAGATCAATTTGCAATGCGGGTATTGAAAACCGGAGCAAAAGGTTATATGACAAAAGAGAGTGCCCCTGAAAATATTGTAGATGCAATTAAGAAAATTATAAACGGGGGTAAATATATATCTCCGACTCTCGCGGAAAAAATTCTCTCGGATATTAATTCGGACAGAGTCGAATCACCTCACGAAACACTGTCAAACAGAGAGTTCCAGATTATTGTTATGATTGCTTCGGGTAAAACCTTAAAGGAAATTGCCGAAGAACTTAATTTGAATATTAAAACAATCAGTACATACAGGCAAAGAATTCTTGAGAAAATGAATATGACCTCCAATTCAGAATTAACAAGATATGTGCTTGATAATAAGTTGATGAATTAATACTTAAGGGTAATAGAATCAAACATTTCTTTTAATCAGGGTAAGAGTAAATCCTACAAAATTTTCATACTTCCTCCTACAGATAAATAATATTGGGTTTTATATTTTTGTAATGAATGTATAACTTAGAATATTAACTCAATAAAAATGAAATTAAAAATTTTCACGACAACAATCTTTTCTCTCTTATTTCTCTTTCTCAATAATACTAATACTTTTTCTCAGTGGAATCCTGTAAACGGGAAAATCGATACATTGGGAAAATACCCGGTGATT
>CALKAJ010000377.1 GCA_937983305.1 uncultured Ignavibacteriota bacterium
CCGGCGACCACCGAGATCTACACTCTTTCCCTACACGACGCTCTTCCGATCTTAGAATGAAAGAGCATAAGTAAAATATGTGTTAAAAAAGCGATTAGACTTTGTTTCAAAACGAATATCAGCATTTTTCAAACCGCCGCTTAAAGTAATTCCGGCTTCACTCCCTGTTCCGAATAAGTTTTCATTTCTAATATCAACGAATAACTGCAGATTTCTTTCGTTATCAGCTCTCATCGAAAGACGTAAGTTTTTTGAAGGTTTTTCAACAAGGTCAATAAATAATATAGATTTATTTGTTTTCGGATTTATCTCAAGTTTCAAACTGACCTGCTTAAATAAATTTGTACTGTAAATATTTTGTAAGGAAGTTTGAAGGTCTTCTAATTGTAAAGGAAAGTTTTTATTAAAACTTGTTTCACGAAGAATTATTTCGGGTTTTGTTTTATGATTTCCATCAATAATAACTGAATCTAAAACACCCGAATTTGTTTTGATTATAAGTGAGTTCGAATTATAATCAAATCGGAACTCGGTTATACTTTGTAAAGATTTTCCATTTTTCCGGAAGGACCAAAGTAAATCATTGTGTAGTTTGTAAAGAACTTTTGTATTGTAATTCTTATCGTTATTAGTAACCCAAAACTTTCTGAATATTTCAAGGGATTCACCGTTTAATCCTGAAATGGAATATGATACTATTTTGGGGTTTAATTCTGCTTTATAAACTAAATATAAATTATCTGATGTTCTTTTAATTTCTGCTTTGACATAAGAATAATTTCCTGATTCGTATATTTGTCTTAAAATTTTCTCGATTTCAGTAAATCGTGTAAAATTTGAATTCTGAGCATTGAAAATATCATCTCGAATTGAATCTTGAAGGAGTGGAACTTCGAATTTAATACCGGGATTTATAATAAAATTATTGTAATCCGGAGAGGCAAGTGCTTCGAGTGAATCTAATGAATTTTTAATGAACTCTAATTTCGAAATTGCCTCAGTGTATCCTTTATTTATTAAGATATCTAAGTTCGAAAATTCGGCAGAATTATGCTGCTTAATATCAGGTGTTAAAACGAAGTTTGCTTTTTTTAGCTGCAATTCGTTTAATTTCGAAATTGTAATAGAGATTACGTGATCGGCAGTGTTGGCAGGGCTTTCTCTTATTTCATCGACTGTTTTTAAAGGACTTGTAGAATTGACGGCAACAACATAATCCGCTCCAATATCTTTTGCAACATCAACAGGAATATTTGCAGTTAATCCACCATCAACATAATTGCTGTCATTAATAATGGTAGGGGAATACAATAATGGAAATGTGAATGATGCTTTAATACATTCTGATATGTTTCCCTCCCTGAATACGGTTTTTTCTCCTCTGTCAAAATTTGTTGCAACAACTGCAAATGGTATTTTTAAAGAATTGAAATTTACAAACGGTTTATATCTTGCGTTCAGGAAAAGTAAGTTAATTTTTTCAGTTAGCCTTTGACCGGAAGATATTGATGTTGGTATTACCGGTCTAAATCCATCAAGTGATAATGTTACTAAACTTTTGTCATAAGTTTTTTTCTGCTCAGTAAATAAGAACTCTCTTTGATATTTATCTGATAGTGATATTAAACTGTTCCAGTCAATTGCCTTGTTGAGACTGTCTAATTCGTTTGCGCTATATCCGGATGAATACAGTCCTCCCAGAATACCTCCAATACTTGTCCCGACAATGTAATCTATATTAATTGATGATTCTTCGAAGGCTTTTAGAACTCCGATTTGAGCGAAACCTCTTGAACCGCCTCCACTTAATACTAAACCCAGCTTTATTCTATTTGTCTTTTTAGGAAAAACGTTAAACTTATTAGTATCGAGCTCAGGTGCTATATTGTAATTTAACGTTATTTCTGATTTCAAAGTATCCGTAATTGATTGTGAGAACAAACAAATTGGAGTTGATAAAAAAATTATATATAATAATATTTTAAAAATATTCATTTTTTAAAAAGTTTATAGAAAAGACCTGCAGTATAAACGGAAAATCCGGCCAACATACCTGGATATATAGGCTCAATACCGGCAATGTATTGCGGTGATCCATTTAGCACTCTAATACTTCCATATATTAAGGAAAATAGAGAAATACTGAAAGATAATAACATTGAAGTAAAAATGAAACAATTATTTACCTTGAACTTTTCGCTGTATGATGAAACGACACTGATAAGTAATGCCGGAATCGTTAGTGAACCTACAGTGTACCAAATTTGTACAACTGATGGCATCAGAATCGGAAGAACAAAAGTAATTATACCGGTAATAATAATACCGATTTTTGATAAACTATTAACTACTCGGTCAGCTTTTCTAATTCCGGGTAAAATATCATTTCCGATAGTGACAGCAGAAATAAAAAGATTGGAGTTAAATGTTGACATTATTGTTGCAATTAAACCGAGAAAGAAAAATCCTTTCGCAACAGGGGGTAGTATCATATTCGCAAGAATAGGATATGACATTACGGGATTCTCAATTCCCTTCAAATAATAAAAGGCATATAAACCGGCAAATGTTGTCATAAAATCAAAAATAAACCAGAAGAGCAGTGAAATCAATATTCCTTTTTTTGCTGTTTTTTCCGATTCGGCTGCATAACATCTTTGATGGAATGTGGGGTCAACCAAAGCCCATGCTCCAATGATAAACCAAACAATCAAATATTGTATGGTGTGATTTCCTGTTAAGTTAAGATGGCTTTCCGGCAAGTTCAATAATAAGAATTCCGGACTTCCGATTTCTGAAATACAAAACGGAATAATAATTGCAAATCCGGCGAACATCATAAAAAATTCTAAAATATTTATATTAACATTCGATTTAAATCCTCCTCTGAATAAAGCGAACGAAGAGATAATCAGTATTGATAGCATAACGAGCCATAACTCCCAACCTGTAAATAATTGGATAATAATTCCAAGCATATACAGGTAAGGCGCGGGTGTTACAAGCAGTATAATAAGAATAGCACCTGTTACG
>CALKAJ010000378.1 GCA_937983305.1 uncultured Ignavibacteriota bacterium
AAAAGCTATGGAAGTTTCCAAAATCAACACCCAATCTTTCCCCTGAATAAATCCTGTCACAGCAAATATGGCTGTCATAACCAATGTTATCCATATAAGCTTTTTACTTAGAGCACTTATTTTTTTATCTAATGGAGTCTCTTTTTCCGGTGAACTTTCTACCAGTGAAGTTATTGTGCCCAATTGAGTATGATGAGCAATACCCGTAATGATTGCTTTCCCGTTCCCATTTGTTACAGAAGTGCCCTTAAACACCATATTAAATTGGTCACCAAGTGTAGTATCTTTTATAAGTTTTTCTGTATTATTTTCTGAAGGAAGTGACTCCCCTGTAAGAGATGATTCATCACATTGCAGCTGATTTGATTCTATTAGACGAGCATCTCCGGGTATCACATCGTCTGCTTCCAAAGAAATTATATCACCATGCACGTTCTTTTCGGAAGGTATCATTTTGATTTTCCCATCACGGATAACCCTTGAATGAATCACGTCCATTTCCTTAAGCGCATTCATTGAATTGCGTGCCTGCAGTTCCATAATAAATCCAATTATGGCATTTATAAAAATCACCGCCAGAATGGCAACTGATTCAATATACTCCTGAAAATAGAATGTTACAGCTGCAGCAAAATATAACAAATAGACAATCGGACTTTTAAATTGCAGAAGCACCATTAGTAAAATGCTTTTCTGCTTCTGAGTCTGATAAATATTAGGTCCAAACGCTTTTGTCCGGTTTTCTGCTTCTTTCATGCTTATCCCTTCAACGGAATCAGATTGAAGCTCTGATAAAATTTCTTTTACCGAAAAGGTATGCGGCTCTGCAATTGGATATTTAATTTTCATTCGTAAATCTTAGTTATCGCTTCGTTTGCAATCAATTTCTGTTTATGAAATAATAACTCCTATTTAGTAAAATACAAATCCATAAAAGAATAATCTCTTTTATCACCATTTATTAATAGATTTCACTTTGTCAACTCCTTAATAACTTTTAGCTCTATTTCATTAAGTTTCTTCTCAAGCGAAGAATATAAATCTTTATATTCCTTTGGCACATCACTTCCTTGAGCAAAAACAGAAGCCGAACAGAATAACACTAATGAGAAAAGAACAAGAATAAGTTTTTTCATTTTAGTCTCCATATTTATATTATTAAAAATTTAAACCTCTTTTTCTCTGCAAGTTCAATAAGTTTCTCAGCTGAAACACAAAACCATCCGGATTATTCTCATTCTATCTCATTCACTTTTTTAAGTGCAAAAGCCGGTGCTAATCTTGAAATCATAGATACAGTATGAATAGAAATTTTAAATTAATACTTCAAATATTAACGGTGTTGCGGTTCATCACCCTGCTTATTTAATCTTCGAGTTGTAAATCATATCAATCCAGTCATCACAAGTAAAGGCAACACCCCAATCAGTCCAATCTTTCAAGACATTATTTTTTTTAATTTCTTCCAATGAGCGGTTCTTTTTTATTTCTTCCGTAACAATTTTATAAGTATCGTCAACCATTTTCTTATAATTTTTTAAATCTTCGATATTATACTCTCTGCCGTGACCTGTAATAATTCTTACATCGGCAGGAAAGATGGAAATAATTTTGCTAATACTTTCCGAAATTCCGGAAACACTGCCTCCGTGTGTAATATCGCAAAAAGGAAACATATCAGAAAAAGCAATATCGCCAATATGAAGTACATTTGCTTTTTTGAAATATACCAGAATATCTCCACCCGTATGACCTCCGGGCATTGAAATTAATTTCACTGTATCCGAATTGAAAAACAAATTCATTTCCGATGAAAAAGTAATTTTGGGGAGTATATTGGCAGGATGCGCTTTAATATTTTCACCCAAAAGCATTTCATCTTTTGTCAATAATTCTCTCGTTAAATCATTAGTTATTACAACAGCTTCCTTGCCTATCGCATAATTACCGCCAACGTGGTCAAAATGCCAGTGAGTATTTATGAGATAATTAATTTTTCTATCATCAATCTTTTTGATTTCAGATTTTAATTTCTCACCCAGTTCTTCATAGCTTGCATCAACGAGGATAATCCCGTCTTCCCCTATCGAAGCAAGGCAGTTGCATCCGTATATCTTTATCAAATGCAAACCCGGCGAAAGCTCTTTAAGGTTAACTTTCACGGTTGAAGGGTCTATTTGCCCAAACGAAAATCCCGCGAAATGCAAAGATACAAATAAAAAAAGGATAAATTTTTTCATAAACAAATTATTTAATTAATTATAAAATATTTCAGGAAAAGCGAAAATGAATATCACTTAGTTCCTATACGATTTTACAATATATTTGTTTTGAAATAATATATAAAATATTCATTTCTTAGGAAATAATAATATGTAACCCGCCAGCTCTGGATGGTCAAGTATAAAATTACTTTTATCTTCTTTTAAAATATTCCATGCAATCATAAAATCTCCGCCCGCAGCAATTACAAAAAACATTCCAAAAAGCATCAAATTAATATTTCCGTTAATGAACGAAATCACTACAGGTAAAAGTCCAACAAAGAGGAATGGAGTAATAACGCCGAGAAGGTATTGATTTACGCGAAGGGGTTCATTCACGTGACAATAAGGCATCATATATTTCCAGATAATTCCAAAGCGAATAGATTTGAATTTTGATTTTGAAAAAAATGCCCACGTAATACCGTGAATAAGTTCGTGAATTATAATACCAAAAATCAATACAGCAAACACTATAAGTCCTGATTCAATGTTAATACTTTTAAAAACGCTTTGCGAGAGAAAAGCTTTATCTCCCCATAAAAAATAAAATGGCAAATAAATTAACAATACAATTGGAATTGAAATTAGAAAAGTAATCAATTGGGCTTTGCCTGAACTAATTGTTCTATCCACCCGATTATAATCTGCAAATGAATCCATATTAATATGTAAATATATTTTTCATAAAATATTTACAATTCTTTGTAACGCCTTTATCATAAAACTATTTCGTAAATATCCCAATACACATCGCTGTCGGGACTTATATTAAAGAGATTTCATTTTTTCCATCAGTCCCGATAAAATGCATCGGGACTTCTGATTAAATGACTATCGTCATTTAATCATCAGCATTTTTTTTGTTTCAGAAAATCCTTCGGACTGTAATCTGTAGAAATATATTCCTGAAGCTAAATTTCCTGCATCGAAAGTTGCTTCATACGTGCCGGGCTGAATCTGCTCATTTATAAGGGTTTCGACTTCTTTGCCGAGAATGTCAAAGACTGTAATATTTACAACTGGATTCCTGCTTCCGCAGGAATGACAAAGAGGAACCTGAAACTTAATCTTCGTCACCGGATTAAACGGATTCGGAAAGTTTTGTTCCATTGAATAAGTTGTCGGTATTTCATTACCAATTTGATTTAATCCCGTCTGATTAATCCTGAAATTCCACACTGTTGACCATTGTCCCGTACCGAATATATTTGTTGCATTAACTCTCCAGTAATATTTTGAATTGACGAGCAATATTCCGGGACGAATTCTTAATGTATCCTGAACTACCGAACTTGTATCTTTCACTATACTTGTAAAAAGCGAATCGCTTGCAATTTGAATTCTGTAACCAGCCGCATACTGCACTGCATTCCAGTCGAGTAGTACGTTTGGAAGGAGGTTTATTGCTCCGTTTACAGGCGATACAAGAACAGGTGCAACCGGTAAAGGCTGAACCGTTGTAAAATTCCAGACACTGCTGAATATTCCCCATCCAGCGGGCTTACCGTTACCCGCGCCTACTTTCCACCAGTATTTTGTCAAAGGATTAAGATTCGAAATACTCTTTACTGAGTCTGTAAGCAATGAATCATTTACAATAACATTCGTAAACAATGAATCGGTTGCCAGAAGTAATCTGTATTTTGCGCTGTATTGGGGTTTGCTCCAGATTAAATTCAAATTAATCTGCTGACCTATGGAATTATTTGCGGGACTAAATAAAACCGGAGCAGAAGGAATCAGAGTATTGCGTTTATAGTAAATCTCATCATTACCATCCCGGATATCCTGCCAAACAACGTGTATATCCGAACCGGAGATTGTTACTGAAGCATTATCAGATGAAGAAGAATTGTTTGTCAACCTGGTATCTGTACCCCATGTTGAACCCATATCAGTAGAGATTTTACTGTAAATTTGCCATTTATTATCCCGATAGTCCTTCCATACAATTTGTACTAACGACCCTGAAACTGCAACTGAAGGATAATAGGAATCTAAGGGATAATTTGTAAGCCTGGTATCAACTGACCAGTTTACTCCTCCATCAGTTGAGCGTTTGTAATAGATTTCAAAATTTCCATCGCGGCTATCTTGCCATACTACATGCACACTTGTTCCGGAAATTGCGATAGAGGGATGAAAAGAATATTCATGGTTATACGTCAGGCGTATATCTGCTCCCCAGTTTACTCCTCCATCAGTTGAGCGTTTGTAATAGATTTCATTGTACACGTCTCTGTCATCACTCCATACTGTATGTAAATTCGTACCAGCAGATGCAATAGAACACCAATAAGACAAACTTACATTATTAGTAAGTCGAGTATCCGATCCCCAGTTTATTCCTCCATCAGTTGAGCGTTTGTAATAGATTTCAGGGTTCCCGTCACGAGTGTCAAGCCATCCAACATTTACATTTGATCCGGAAACTGCAATTGAAGGATACGAAGAATAGAATGGGTCATTTGTTAGACGCGTATCGTTTTCCCATGTTACTCCATTATCGGTCGAGCG
>CALKAJ010000379.1 GCA_937983305.1 uncultured Ignavibacteriota bacterium
AAGTAAAGAAAAGAAATTCTTTTGTTCTTTGCTATAAAAAAAATCCGTGTAAATCCGTCTAATCTGTGTTAGGCGTTTATCCCGAGAACTCGGGACGTTCCAAAGTTCTTGCTCTATTTTGTTCTCTTTCCCAAAGTCCACTTTGGGAATGTGGAAAAATTATCTAGAGTCCCATATTTACTGCAAACAAAATTTCTATCACAAGTCTAAGACTTTATTCTAATCTGAAAAAATGTTAATTTGTGGAAATCTCTTTAACACAAAATTTTAATCGAAAAATATGAAAACAAAAATTTTACTATTTGCAGTTCTTTTTGTTCTTCTTAATTCTTCTTATTTAATTCTAAATTCTTTCGCTCAGTGGGAAACGGAAATCAAACTTACTAACGACCCGGGAATATCAGCTCTTGGCAATAATAATGCTAAACAAATTTGTGTAGTCGGAAATTTAGTCCATGTCGTTTGGGTTGACCATAGAAATGCAAAACCTGAAATCTACTACAAACGCTCTCCAGATAAAGGTGTGAGCTGGGGTAATGATGTCCGCCTTGTTTATTCCTCAGGACAATCTTACTATCCGGCTGTCTCAGGCAGTGACTCTATTCTTTATGTTGCATGGCAGGATACAAGATTCGGTAATGAAGAGATAATGCTTAAACGCTCTACCAACGGCGGCTTGAACTGGAGTAATGATATGAGAATCACAAGTGATGCGGCTAATTCACGCACACCTGCGATTTTTGCACATAAAACAATCTATGAAGCTCTGTATCTGGTGTGGGAAGATACTCGAGACGGAAATTCTGAAATTTATTATACACGCTCGATTGACGGCGGAATAACTTTTACCGCACAGTTACGGGTTACTTCAAATTCCTCAGCTTCGGTTTTACCTTCTGTTTCTTGTAATGGCACCTCGGTTAATATTGCATGGCAGGATGCTCGCGACGGTAATGCCGAAATCTATCACATTCGCAGTAATAATGGAAGCTGGTCAAGCGAGATGCGGCTTACAAATAACAGCGGCGAATCTCTAAACCCTTGCATAATCCGAAAAAATGATTTCGTTGGTGTTGTGTGGTATGATAACAGAGATGGTAATAATGAAATTTATCTGAAAACCTCTACAAATACCGGAAGCAATTGGTCTTCTGATAAACGCCTGACAAATCAAAGCGCCGCCTCTGCAAGACCTTCATTGGATATTTCAGGTGATTATATGCATGTTTCCTGGGAAGATTACCGCGATGGACATAGCGAAGTATATTATAAAAGCTCACCGGATAAAGGTTTAAGCTGGAGTACGGATACACGGCTTACAAATACATCGGGTGACGGAGCAGGTAATCCGTCAATTTTTGTTTACGGTACCGGTATCTATTTAGCATGGAATTATAATAACGAAATTTACTTTAAGAGAAATCCTACAGGCAATCCGATTGGAATAAAAAATATCTCCTCCGAAATTCCTTCAGCTTTTTCTCTTTCTCAAAATTACCCGAACCCGTTTAATCCTGTAACGAAAATCAGATTTGCTGTTCCTCTCTGTCATTCCGGTGTAGGCCGGAATCCACTTGTAGTTCTTACAGTCTTCGACATACTCGGAAAAGTAGTCGCAACCCTCGTTAACGAATCTCTACAACCCGGCACCTATGAAACTACCTTCGACGCAAGTAACCTTACTTCAGGAATCTACTTCTACCAATTACAATCCGATAACTTTATACAAACCAAAAAACTTACATTAATAAAATAAAATTATTTATTCTCTTTCCCAAAGTCCACTTTGGGAAAGTAAAAAACTCCGTAGGAGTTTAACGTTTGTAGCATAAGTATTTTCTACCCTTCTCGTTCCTAAGCTCCGGCTTAGGAACGTTTTTTTATTCTCTTTCCCAAAGTCCACTTTGGGAAAGTAAAGAAACTCCGTAGGAGTTGAACGTTTGTAGCAAAAGAATG
This sequence comes from uncultured Ignavibacteriota bacterium, assembly GCA_937983305.1. GTDB lineage: Bacteria > Bacteroidota > Ignavibacteria > Tepidaquicellales > Tepidaquicellaceae > DSSM01. The sequence goes on from CALKAJ010000379.1 coordinate 1,957, forward strand.
TTCCCCCCGGTTCTCTTTCCCAAAGTCCACTTTGGGAAAGTGGAGCAATTATCTGAGTCGTCCCCAAACCGGAGTTTGGGAACGAGAAGAAAACAACTCAAGATTAGGAAGAAAACTATTTCACTAAATCGGGATAGACATCAGCATAAATTTCCTTTGCTTTCTTTCTCACGTTCTTACCATTAATTGAAACTATCACATACAAATCATTCTTAATTTTTTCCTTCACCATACGCTTGTGAGCAAGCATCATACCTTTTTTAATCTTTTTATCTAAATCCTTATTTCTTTGTGAAACTGTCATAAGTGTTAATAATTCTATTATAAAAATTTTTGTTCTTTATTGTTATCTCATTGCTTTTAAGTTTCGATGCAATCAAATCCGGTACTGTATAAGAGTTATCAAACAAATACCAGTCATCAGCCAGACTTTTAAAAACGTTAAAGAAATTTATAATTCCTTTGTAATATCTTCTTCTTATAATATCTTCAGCAACAAAATGCCCGCCGTGCTTCTTTCTTTCGTTCACTCTTTTAACTGCAAGGTTAGGATTGTTAAGCCAAATGTATAACAAAGTAATTTCAAACTTATTCCGTTTTGCTTCGATGAAAATATTTTTGTAACTTAAAGTCGTTAATGTAGTTTCAAACGCAAATGTTTCTTTTGAGTTAATCAAATATTTTATCCTATCAATCATCAACCTGCCTGCTTGAAAGTCTGCCGCTTTCGGATTCAATGGAGATAAGCCATAAGCAATGTTGTCTGCATTTACAAAATTATCACATTCCAAAAGTTCGGGCAGCAAAGTAAAAGAAGTTGTTGTTTTACCCGCACCGTTGCAGCCTGATATTACATACATCTTTTTCATACATAAATATACTTTATTTAGTTTAAACATTCACTGTATAATATTATTAATATATGTAAAAAGTTTTCGTTGCGTCGAAAGACGGCTGGCTGTACTGCTTCGGCGGGGAGTAGGTGTTAATAAAAACCCCCGTTGTTCTTTACTATAAAAAAAAATCCGTGTAAATCAGTCTAATCTGTGTCATCTGCGTTCCAAAGCTCTTGCTCTATTTTGTTCTCTTTCCCAAAGTCCACTTTTGGAAAGTGGAGCTATTGTCTGAGTCGTCCCCAAACAGGAGTTTGGGAACGAGAGAAAAGAAGTAACGAAAAGAAATTCTTTTGTTCTTTACTATAAAAAAAATCCGTGTAAATCAGTCTAATCTGTGTTATCTGTGTTCCAAAGCTCTTAATCGTGTACAACTCCTGATCGCAAAAAAAAAGGATTGACCTTCGTCAATCCCTTTTAGTATTTTATCTTTTCTCTCTTAACTATTTCTTGTCGTCAACTACTTCAAAGTCCGCATTTTCTACTTTGCCGTCATCCTGCTTGCCTTGATTCGGCTCAGGTCCCGCTTGCTCGCCGGCTTGCTGTCCGTCGGTTCCTGCTCCTGCATTCGGCTCTGTCTTTGTCTGAGAATACATCTGCGATGATGCCTCTTCCCAGGCTTTGTTATATTCCTCAGTGGCAGTTTTGATTTGCGATGCATTGTCCGTCTTCGCTGCTTCTTTCAATCTGTCTATTGCTGTCTGTATCTTTGAACGTGTCTCTGCATTTATCTTTGCCTCAAATTCCTTGAGCTGTTTCTCACCCTGGAATATCATCGAGTCTGCCTGATTCTTCAAATCAATTAATTCTTTTCTCTTCTTATCTTCTTCTTCGTGCTCCTTCGCATCTTTCTTCATCTTTTCTATCTCGGCATCATTCAATCCTGATGAGTGCGTGATTCGAATATCCTGCTGTTTTCCTGTGCCTAAGTCCTTTGCCATTACGTGCAATATTCCGTTAGCATCTATGTCAAATGTTACTTCAACTTGAGGTACTCCGCGTGGTGCCGGAGGAATTCCGTCAAGATGGAATCTGCCTAAAGTCCTGTTATCTACTGCCATCGGTCTTTCACCCTGTAATACGTGAATCTCTACTGAGGGCTGATTGTCCGATGCTGTCGAAAATACCTGCGATTTCTTTGTCGGAATAGTCGTGTTCGCTTCGATAAGTTTTGTCATTACGCCGCCAAGTGTTTCAATTCCGAGTGATAGGGGAGTTACATCAAGTAATAATACGTCTGATACATCTCCTGCTAATACGCCGCCCTGAATTGCTGCACCGATTGCTACTACTTCGTCAGGGTTTACACCTTTATGCGGCTCCTTGCCAAATAATCTCTTCACTGTTTCCTGTACCATCGGGATTCTTGTCGAACCTCCTACAAGTATTACTTCATCTATTTCTTCCTTTTTGAATCCTGAATCCTGTATTGCTTTCTCGCATGGTATTTCTGTTCTCTTTACTAAATCCGAAATTAATGATTCGAATTTTGCTCTCGTTATTGTCTCAAGTAAAAACTTAGGTCCGTCTGCTGTTGCTGTAATATAAGGCAGATTTACTTCAGTCTGTGATGAATTCGATAATGCCTTCTTTGCAGATTCTGCCGCTTCTTTCAGTCTTTGCAATGCCATCGGGTCTTTCCTTAAATCTATTCCTTCCTTCTTCTGGAATTCATCGGCTAAATAATCTATCACTCTCTGGTCAAAATCGTCGCCGCCTAAGTGTCCGTCACCGTTTGTTGATTTTACTTCAAATACGCCGTCGCCCAATTCAAGTACAGATATATCAAATGTTCCGCCGCCAAGGTCATATACCGCTATCTTCTGATTCTTTTTCTTCTTGTCTAATCCGTATGCTAATGCCGCCGCTGTTGGCTCGTTGATTATTCTCTTTACATCCAATCCTGCTATCTTTCCCGCATCCTTTGTCGCCTGTCTCTGTGCATCGTTGAAATATGCCGGCACGGTTATTACTGCTTCTGTTACCGGCTGTCCAAGATAATCTTCAGCCGTCTTCTTCATCT
>CALKAJ010000380.1 GCA_937983305.1 uncultured Ignavibacteriota bacterium
TAAATAATAATAAGGTTTTCGATTTTGAAGGCTTGATGTTTTTCAACAACATATCATCAAGCAGATTTACAACAATACCATTTCATATTCAGCAGGGGATTATAGAAAAATGTGTCAGAGCAGAAAATATCAAACGAATAATTATGTTCGATAATGCAGATAATAATTTTGAAGAGAACGAATTATTCCGTGAAATAAGTCCAGAGCATTTCCGCAAAATTATTTTCATTCCGTATAAAATATCATTCAGCGTTTATGCCGCATTGATAGACCAATGCGAAGTATTCATCTCAGGAGATACAGGTCCGGTGCATATTGCAGCCGCAAGGAAAGAGCCGCTTTCAAATCAATATAAATTCAAAAACAGCACTGCGGTATTAACCGTATTCGGCGGAACCGATTCAAGGATATACGGCTACGATACCGATAAACACGGGCATTTTCCGGCTTATCAAAATGCTCCTTCGAAAGTTTTCAACGGAAATGCAGTATGCAGAAATATTTCCTGTTTGAATAAACTCGGCAAGAGCTGTAAAAATGTAAAATGCTTTGACTGCCTTAATCCCGATGAAATTGCCGAATACATAATTTCATATTTCAATCATTTGCAGAATCTGAAAATTCTCAAAGAACTCGTTAAGGTCTGATGATTCAGGGAATAATTTTTTCCACAATAAGTATTGCGTTCATCACTTTTTTTATGGGATTCATAGCAGCCATTCCCGTTTGTGCATCGCAAATTGAAATTGCAAAGCGAAGTTTGAACGGATTTCTTTTTTCATCAATGATGCTTGTGGCGGGGTCAGTTCTTTCAGATACATTGTACGGACTTGTTGCGTTTTTCGGAGTTGCACCGTTTCTGAAAAACGAAATCGTAATAGCTTATTTCAGATTAATAAACTCGCTCATACTAATTGCTCTTGGTATTTATGCAATCAGGGGTGCGAAGCATACAGCGAAAAGCAGGAATCAACCGCAATCTGTTTTGAACAACAAAAAAATTTCTTTTGTAATGGGATTTTCGCTTGCCTTCACAAATCCGATGATGATGCTCTGGTGGCTAATCGGCTCGCAGTTTATAATCGGAATGGGGATTGTAAAAGAATTAAATATATTTTACATACTCGTATTTTTAATTTCAGGTGCCTTAGGTATCGGCTCATACCTTACACTGCTTTCGGTCGGAATATATAAAACCAAACGTTTCATAAGCGACGAAACAGTCCGCAAGATTATGGTATGGCTCGGAGCGGCACTGCTTTTGCTCGCAGTGTATTTTTTATATATCGGATTGCTCGGGCTAACGGGGCATAATTAATAAAGTTTAAAATGCAGTCGAAAGATTTTTTAATCAAATTTATCGCTTCTTTTTGATTCTGTTTTTACTAATTTTCTTTTATGGAAACCCCATTACAAGAGGCGCTGATGTCATTTCACAAAGATGAAATGATTAAATTTCTTAAAACTCATCCTGATTCGTTTGATGAAGCGGTATCGCTTGCGATTACTGATGTTCAGCCGTATTCCTGGCGTGCGGCATGGCTTCTTTGGAGCTGTGTGAAATCCGATGATTCACGGATTAAGAAACATATAAATTCAATTGTGAAATCAGTACCCGGCAAAAAGGACGGGCATCAAAGGGAACTGATAAAAATTCTTTTGAAAATGAAACTCAACGATAGACAGGAGGGTTTGCTTTTTAATGTTTGTATGGATTTATGGGAGCAAATTCATAAGACACCTTCGATTCGTGTAACTGCTTTGAAATTTATGTTAAAATCAGTGAGAAAATATAAACCGCTTTTGGGGGAAATTTCGTACCTGCTCGAAGAAAGGTATCTCGAAACACTTTCTCCCGGCGTCAAAAATTCTGTTATTAGAATGATAAATAAGTTTTAGATTTAATGGGATTTCTTCGGGGAAAGGGAATGTTATTCCTCAGCTTGAACAGTGCATTTTTTTCTTCCTTTAAAAAATAAGAAAATATTCCGAGATTCCGAATGTTTAAAATACTTTTAATGATAAAATTTGCGTTTTTCTAATGCCTCGGCTTACGAATAGAAAAAAAGATTTTCAAAACATAAACTAAATCATTATGAATAAAAAGGCAGGGAACAGATTTTCAATTCAATCTGGATTGTTACTGGGGAAATATTTTTTAGTCCTCTTAATTCTCTTCGCAGCAATAAATGTTAACGCACAGTGGGTGCAGATGCAAACATCGTATAAATATCTAAGTTCGTTTGCCGCAACAGGGAATGGACATTTATTCGTTACATCAAACGATGGAATTTATCGTTCGACAAACAATGGACTGAATTGGAATTTAATTTTTCTCACACCTTCCGGTTCAATAAATTATTGTTTATCAGCAAAGGATTCAATAATATTTCTTGGCTCAGATCAGGGAGTCTATCGTTCAATAAACAACGGGTTAAATTGGGCAAAATTAAATTATATAGGAGACGCAAGATCAATACTTGTTTTAGACAATTACATTTTTGCAAACACAAGACGCTCTACTGATAATGGCGAAACCTGGGTTTCAGTTACTAATGGATTACCTCCGAATAGTTTTTTTACAAACTCATTAGCAAATAGCGGCAACATTATATATATTGGCCTTAGTACACAAAGTGGTATTTACTATACAACAAACTACGGTGATAACTGGAGTAAATTGGAAAATATAATTCAAGGAGACGCTTATTCAATTCATGCTGTTGATCAAACTATATTAGCCGGAACTGCATTCGGTGTTTATTTTTCAACTAATGGAGGGAGTAATTGGCAATTAATAAATGGAATTGCCGGAAATATCGGATTGTTCGGTTTTGCAAATTACACATCTAAAAATATATTTATTTGCGGATGGAGCGACAGTGTTTATAGTTCAACAAACTATGGTAATAATTTTAAAAGTAAAATGGAAGGAATAACTGAAAGTTTATTTAATGGTATGTTTTATTATAACAATTATGTCTATTGCGGTTCAAGATTTTATATATATAGACGTAATGTATCTGAACTGATACCGGTATTGACACTATCTGAAAACATTCCCGTAAAATATTCACTATCGCAGAATTATCCGAACCCATTCAACCCAACAACAAAAATTCAGTTTGAAGTTCCAAGTTCAAAGTTTGTAAAGA
>CALKAJ010000381.1 GCA_937983305.1 uncultured Ignavibacteriota bacterium
CTATCCGAAGACTTTGTGAGGCTGTATTTTCACACAGGCTCTCCAGCTTTGGAATCTTCTTTAAAGGGGCAGGTTTCTTTTTCATCGTAATTCTTGACCTTCCTAAGCTGGAGCTTAGGAAGGTGAAAAAAGGCAGGTGACTCCGTTAGGTGTCGTATGTTTGTAGAGCGGCTGCTTTTTTACGTTGTCTTTATAATTAATTGTTATTAACTTTATTCAGTTCTTTAAAATAGATAAAAAATAAGCCGGAGAGCTGACGAGTTTTCCTGAATTTCGGCTTATTTGGGGTGCTTGCACAACCTACGAAGTGCAGGCTGAGAATAAACCCATAGAACCTGATACGGATAATGCCGGCGTAGGAATTTAACTACGATTGAACGTTTAAATTTTTCTCTTAGATTCAGGTTCGGAAAAATTTAAACGTTTTTTTTATTTTTAAAAAACAAATGATTTACAAAAAGTTCTTTTTAATCTTTGCGGTATTCCTGCTCACCGCACAAATTCTTAAAGCGCAGGATGTAACCGATACAAACATCTACAGAACCGAAACAATTGAAGTAGATGCCTTGAGAGGTATTGAAAGATTAACTCCAATTACATTCCAGAATATAGACCGTGAGAAAGTCGAGCGCCGTTACTGGATGCAGGATTTACCTATGTTCCTGAACGGAGCCACAAGCATTAATGCTTATTCGGAATCCGGAGCGTCAATCGGATATTCATATTTCACAATAAGGGGATTTGACCAGAGAAGAATCTCAATTCTGATAAACGGAATACCTCAAAACGATGCCGAAGACCATCAGGTTTACTGGGTTGACTTATCCGACATCACTTCTTCCGCAGAAAGCATTCAGCTTCAAAGGGGCATCGGCACTGCACTATACGGCTCTTCAAGTGTGGGAGGCGTTATTAATCTTCAGACAATAGATTACTTCAAAAGAAAATTTATTAATGCAAATGCAGGTTACGGAGATTATAACTCGAAACGCTATTCACTCGAATATTCTTCCGGACTCATTGAGGGAGGTTTCGGGCTTTATGCGAAATATACCCGGACTCTGAGCGACGGTTACAGGGACCAAAGCTGGTCTGACCACTGGTCATATTTTATAAGCGCCGGAAAACTACTCGGAAAAAATACGGTTATCAAAGCAAATTTATACGGAGGTCCTATAAAAAACCACCTTGCTTACCTTGGAGTTACTAAAGACTACCTCGACGGAAAAATTACCGGAGATAAGAGGAAAGACAGAAGGGCCAATTTTATTACATATCCCGATGAAACGGATAACTACAACCAACCTCATTACGAGCTTGTAATAAACACACAGCCGGATGAAAATATTTTTGTTTCGAATACATTCAGTTACATCAACGGCGAAGGCTTTTTCAATACGAGCTTTCCCGCTTCCTGGGGATATGATTATGATTATTTCCAATTGCAGCCCTTTTTCACAACAGATTCACTTACATATAACTCTTCATATTATCAGAGAAATCCTGACGGAACATTATATTACGAACCCGGAAAAGGTTATAAGATTGTAAGAAGTGATATGATTTCAAAACTTACGGTAAATAATTCGGATTTCGGATGGTATCCCAAAGTTCAGGTTAAACACAGCGGCGAGCGCGGCAATCTTGTTATCGGAGGCGAATTAAGATTGCATTCATCAGACCATTTCGGAGAGATAACCTTCGGAAATGCTTTGCCCGAAGGCACTACGCCTAATTATCAATATTATTATTACAACGGAGGAAAACGCACATTTACCTTATATGCAAATGAGATTTTTATGATTAATAAAAAACTGACTGCTATGGCAGGAGTTCAATATGTTAATCACAGGTATAAAATTGAAAATCATAAATTCAGTCCTTATGAATTTTCCGTAAACTATGATTTTTTTACTCCGAGAGTCGGCTTGAACTATAATATCAATGATAACTTCAGAGTGTTTGGGAATTTTTCAATTGCAAGAAGAGAGCCGAGACTGAAAGATATATATGATGCGGAAAATAAATATGCACGACCAAATTTCAGAATCATAGACACGCTCTCCGGGACATATAAAGACCCGCTGGTAAAACCGGAAGAAATGTTTAACTACGAAATCGGAGCCGGATTTACATCGGAAGTTTTCAAAGCTAATTTCAATCTTTATCTGATGGATTTCAGAAATGAAATTGTAAATAACGGTCAGCTTGACAATGTCGGTCAGCCAATCAGCGGAAACGCAGGAAAATCAATTCACAGAGGCATTGAGTTTGACTTTGAATTATCGCCGTTTAAAAAACCGGGTTACAGTAAATGGATTCAGCCTTTAACTCTCTCGGGAAATATAAATTTCTCTAAAAATTATTTTACCGAATATACTGAAGTGCTTGGTGCCGATTCTCTCGGAAACGTTATTTATGGAAATGATTATTCCGAAAACAGAATTTTACTAAATCCTGATGTTATCGGCAATTTATCTTTGAATTATTTTACTGATTACGGATTAGGTCTCTATTTAGCAATGCAGCATATCGGAAAGCAGTATCTTGATAACTCGGAAAACGAGAGAAAAAATCCGGCTGCAAAAAATGCTCCGGGCTATGTTGATAAAGTGATTAATGCTTATACGGTTTTCAATGCAGGAGTTTCTTATGACATAATACCGTTGTTAGGAAATACAAGATTTGGAAAGCTGTTCAATTCGATTGAATTACGTTTTAAGATAAACAATATCTTCGATACTTTATATGAGACTACGGGAAATGTAGATTCGTACGGAACACCTTACTGGATTCCCGCCGCAGAGAGAAATATCTGGGCAGATATTAAGTTAGGATTCTGATTTATTTAACGGACTTCTTTTTCCTTTTCATCAAGTTCCTTCAATCCTTTTGAATCTGTAGGATGTCCGTATGTTGGAAGTAAAGGCTGATGGTAGAGATATTCTTCTTTGGAAATATTACTCTGCCATTTGCCTGTTATAATCCCAATTCCGGTTACAAGCATAAAAATTCCGACTATTGCCGCCGCAAGAAATTTCTTGTTGAATTTTTTCTTTACGACAAGTGTATTCAGATTAAGTGTATCTTTGACAGGGCAAACATCAACACAGGTAAGACAGGAAGTACATTCATCGGATATTACTGTTTTCAGCTTATGCACCTTTATATTTGAAGGGCATACTTTAGTACATAAACCGCAATCCGTACAGGATTGAGCATTTCTTTGAATTTTATTCGGACTTAAAAGAGAAGCTATTCCCAGAAAAGCTCCGTAAGGGCAGAGATATCTACACCAGAATCCTCTGAAAGGAATTGAAAGGAAAAATAATATTGAAACAACTATCAAAGAGAATCTCGATATATCGGCAAAGAAATAATACATTTTAATATCCGCTACCTTGTTATAATCGCTGTCAAGAAATACCCTGATTGCAGTATCACTCATTGCAACAAAAATCGAATAGAGAAAAAACGCAAGCAGCAAATACTTTAAACTTCTCAAAGGGTAATCAAGAAATTTTGGAATTTTAATTTTTCTTCCGAATAATTTTTCTCCAAGGTCGCCGAGAATTTCAGAAAGAAATCCTACAGGGCAAAGCCAACTGCAAAAAGATTTACCGAATAGCAGCGACACAAGAAAAATCCCGAGAAATATAAATACACCGGCAGGATGTGCATTATGAATAAACCCTGTCTTTATGAAAAGAAAAGTACTCATTAATGAACTGATTGGAAGAAATCCGTCAACTCCGGGAGGTCTTTGAAAAAAAGTTCCTGAACCGCCTGATTCAAGAAAACCAATAAACAAATACATCTCCACACCTATCCAGATGCACAGCAAAGTGAATGCAATCTGAACATATAACCTTGATTTCTGAATTGAGTCTTTTCTGAATTTTATTTTTTTAATTTCCATATCTCTTTTAACTTCATTCAAAATTAAAAAAGACTAATTTAGTCTTCAATTGACTTAATTTGGAAATTTGATATATGTTAAAATTAAAAAACTTTACTGGATTGCAAGCAGATATTTATCTATCCGCTCAAGCCAGAGTTTTTCCGCCGCTTTATATAATTCCGGGTTATTATAATCTTTGAATTGATTATCCTGAAAGCAGATTAGTTTATTATCCTTAAAATAATATCTGTTAGAAACAATTGATTCTATATCGGGAATATCTTCGGAAATATGTCTGATAAATCCGTCTTTAAAAAATAATTCCGCATTTACAGAATTTTCTTCATCAATTACTGAAATTTTTACAAGGCTTCCCTTATAATAAAAAACGTATAACTTTTCTCCGGTTTGCAATTGGATTTCAGAAGAAGAGGCGGAAATGTGCAGTGTTTCTATTTCCTGTTTAATTTTATTTATTTCGGAAATATCCTGCTCACTGCAGGTGGTCTGTGAAAACAAAGGAAAGACAGAAATAAATAGAAATGCTGCGAGAAGGTAAACTTTAGTTTTCATATTCAATTTTCATTAATAAGTAGGTTAAAGTACAATTATACAATATATTATTCAATTCAATTTGAACTTTAAGGCAAATCCGTAGTATATATAATAACACCGGAATACGGATAAAATTCAGTTTGTTTTTCAATTTATAAAGACATCTGAAATGTTTATATTTGAAAGATTTATTTATTAATTATTATATATTTATAAATGAAAAAAATCATATCCTCCGCGGTAATTATCTTAGCCGCCATTGTTTTTCTGACAGCAGCAGACTCATTTGCTCAGAGCGTACCAAAAGTTAAAGTTTCACTTGCAAAGAAATCTTACAAAGCAGGACAAACCGGCACACTTATTATTAAATTCGTTCCCGGAACCGGTATAAAAATCCCTAAAGAACCGGAAATCGAAGTCAGCCTAAGCGGTGTTTCCGGAATTGGACTTCAGCCGGTTGGCGGCGGTGAATACCTCAGCCCGGCACAGATAAAATATAATTTTACGGTTCCTGCCGATGCACAAAGCGGTTCGCAAATTACAATTACAGGCTCTGTCAAATTCGGCTATTGTAACTCAGAGACAGGTGTTTGCAAAATAGGAAATAAGAGTTTCACAGTAAAACTAAAAGTAAAATAAAAAATTATCCCCGAAATGCGGGACAAATATTATTTTATCTCAGATATACACCTTGGAATAAGAAGCAGTAAAGAATTTAATAAATTTCAGGAACTGCTTCTTATTGATTTTTTAAACGAAATTCAATCTGATGCAAAAGAATTGTTTATTATCGGCGATTTGTTTGATTGCTGGATTGAATACAAACGCGTAGTTCCCAAGGGCTATTATAAACTCTTTACAAAGATATCGGAACTTACGGAGGCAGGTGTTAAAATCACTTATTTTGCGGGCAACCACGACTTCTGGAGAGGAAAATATTTCAAAGAAGAGTTTGGAATTGAAATCGAACATACGGGCAAATCACTGGAAATTGACGGAAAAAAATTCTTTCTTAATCACGAAGACGGACTTGCCTATAACGACACCGGTTACAGGATTCTGAAAAAGATTTTGAGAAGCCCGGTTTCACAGAAGTTATACTCTCTTCTGCACCCGAATTTTGGAATCTGGCTCGCAACATCATCATCTGCATCTTCGAGAGAATATACAAGCAAAAAGGACTGGTCAGGTAAAGACGGTCTGAGAGATTTCGCTTTAAATAAACTCGATGAGGGATATGATTATGTTGTAATGGGTCATCGCCATCTGCCCATTGTTATAGAAAAGAATAATCAAAAATATTATATTAATCTTGGTGACTGGATAAGAAACTTCACCTATGGAGTGTTCAAAGACGGTAATTTCAGACTTATGAAGTACTATGATTATGATTCGAAAAAAGTTGTAAACACGGATTACAAAAAAAATAATGATAAAAAAGAATAACAAACAAAACGAGCTCGACAGGTATTTTAAAGATAAGAACTTTAGAAAAAAAACCGCCAATCAGGAAAGAAAGAAAAGTCTTGGCGTTTCTTTGTTTATATACGGTTCAATTATCGCGATATTATTTTTTGCCGGCTATATTATTTATCTCTCTCAGACGCTTCCTCCGCTCACCGAGCTTGAGAATCCAAAGATCGAGGAAGCAACAAAAATATTTTCCGATAACGGCGAGCTGATTGATAAATTCTATTTAAAAAACAGAACTAAAGTTTCTATAGAAAATGTTCCGCCTGACCTGATTAATGCCCTGATTGCAACCGAAGACAGAAAGTTTTATAACCATTGGGGCGTTGATGTACAAAGAATTTTTCAGGCATTTGTAAAAAATATTATCAGCTTCAACCTCAGCAAGGAAGGTGCTTCTACAATCAGCCAGCAGCTTGCACGGAATATGTATTTCCAGTATCTCAACTCAAAGGAAATCAGCATCAGCAGAAAAATCCGTGAAGCAATGACTGCGGTTCAAATTGAGAAAACTTACACGAAGCAGGAAATACTTGCCTATTATCTTAATACTGTTTATTTCGGCAAAGGTGCTTATGGCATCGAAGCAGCCGCACAGACTTTTTTTGACAAATCTGCTAAAGAGCTTACTCTTGTTGAGTCCGCTACTTTAATAGCTTTGTTAAAATCACCGTCTAATTATGACCCTGTAGATAACCCCGAGAACTCAAAGAAAAGAAGAAATCTGGTTTTAAGCGGAATGCTTGATGCGGAATATATCACGAAAGATGTTTATGAAGCGGCAATAAACGAACCGGTAAAAGTTAGTTTAAAAACCGCAGAGGAGCAAAGGGAATTTAACGAGTATTCTGATTTCACGGAATATGTCAGACAGCTTCTCCAGCAAAGAGCAGAAAAATACGGATTCGATTTATACAGAGACGGATTAAAAGTTTACACTACACTTGACACAAGATTTCAGAATCACGCAGAAGATGCGGTAAAAGAACAATTGAAATCTTATCAGAAATCTTTCAATTCATTCTGGAACTGGAAGAGTCACAAAGATATTCTTACGAGTAACATTGACAAATATATCAAGCAAACCGAAAGATATAAAAAAGCTGCCAATGATACTGAGAAGAAAAAGATTTATGAGGAGATGAAAAACGACAAAGATGTAATTGACTCTGTTAAGAGACTTGCAACTACGGTGCAGGTTGGCTTTGTAGTTATGGATGTTAAGACAGGGTATATCAGAGCGATGGTTGGTTCAAATCCAAATACGCGTGTAAAGTACGGCTTAAACAGAGTTACGCAGATTAAGAGACAGCCGGGTTCATCATTTAAACCGTTTGTATATGCAGTTGCCGTAAATGACGGCTATTCGCCTGCTTATGGAATATCGAATGACCCGTTAACAGTAAATATCGGAGGCAGAAACTGGACTCCAAAGGGCGGAGGCACAGGCGGAAAAATTACAATGAGGGAAGCGATTGCAAGGTCAGTAAACGTAGTAGCAGTTAGGACGGCTATGGAAATAGCACCGCTTGATAAAGTAATAAACCTTGCTCACGAAATGGGAATTAAATCCGAACTTCCGAACGTATTATCACTTGCACTTGGAGCAGGAGAAGTAACACCGCTGGAAATCACAAATGCATTCGGAACATTTGCCAATGAAGGAATCTGGGTAGAGCCCGTTGCGATATTAAGAATTGAAGACAGAAACGGAAAAGTAATTGAAGATATTTCAATGGTTTCGAATCACAAAGAAGTATTAAGTGAAGGAGCCGCATATATAATGAGCGATATGATGACAGAGGTTGTTGAAAACGGAACTGCTACATCTGTCAGACAATTTTTCCACAGACCTGCCGCAGGAAAAACCGGAACGTCACAAAATTATACTGATGCCTGGTTTATAGGTTTCACGCCTCAGTTTGTTGCCGGCTGCTGGCTTGGATTTGACGATGCGAGAATTAATTTTGGCGGCGGCTACGGACAAGGAGGTAAGGCGGCTGCACCGATATGGGGAAGATTTATGAAATATCTTTACTCCGATGATGAATTCGATTTCCCGGTTGAATATTTCCTGATGCCTAATGATGTTGAAGAAGTTAATATTTGTATGGAAACAGGATTGCTCGCAAATTCTTCCTGCCCGTCTTTTACGGATTTGATTTTAAAGAAATTTATGCCAAGAAAGTGTATGATAACTCACGCATATCAATCAGATTCAACATCGTTTTCAAATGACGAACCAAGCAAACCGGATTAAAAAATTAAAATAAAAATATAATTATGGAAAGAACACTTTGTATTATCAAACCCGATGCAGTTAAAAAAAATGTGAACGGAAGTATTATTCAGAAAACCCTTGATGCCGGATTTCACATTGCAGGTATGAGATTAATTCAGCTCAGCGAATCGCAGGCAAAGAAATTTTACGAAGTTCATAAAGAAAGACCTTTTTATAATGACCTTGTCAGTTTTATGATTTCAGGTCCCGTTGTTGTAATAGCACTTATGAAAGAAAATGCAGTTGCCGGATGGAGAAAATTAATCGGAGCAACAGACCCTGCCGAAGCCGAAGAAGGAACAATCAGAAAACTTTTCGCAAACAGCAAGCAGGAAAACGCAGTTCACGGCTCTGATTCAGTTGAAAACGGAAAAATCGAAATCGGCTTTTTCTTTACAGAAAGCGAACTGGTATAGTTTAAGAAACTTTAATTAATGGAAATATTGACTTGTGAAAAAATTTTTCAAAGAATATTTTCTGTATATTATTTCGGGCATACTGCTGACTTCCGGTATATTTTATTCCGTAATAACGGAAACACTGATTCCGTTATATAATCAGGGCAAAACAACTGAGTTAATATATAATCTTATTGGAATTCCGGTAATTTTAACAGGAACGGGTTTATTTGTTTACGGCGGAATTATTTTCGTTATAGATACTTTTAAATTATTTACGCAGGAAAAAATGATTACCAATATTGAAAATATAAGAAATAAAAATGTCGACGAATATATTAAATCCGAAAGCAGAAAAGAAAATTTTAAAATGCTTTTATCAACTTGGAAGAGAGGCGGAAAGTTTCTCGGTATAGGAGGTTTACTGATTTTTGCAGGAGGAATTTTAATTAACCTGACTGAAATAATCTGAGGTTTTTTCCAATGTTTTGAACAAATATGCCAAACGATACTCCGGCAAATTAAAAATTATATTGAAAATTAAATTTTTATACAGTAGCTTGTAAAAATAAACGGGCATTATAAAGGCGTTTTTAGAAGTTCTCTTTACGAAAATTTTGCATATTTTGACCAGCTATAAATTTTTAAATATATAGGTGAAAAACGAAAAACTAACAAGGAAAGAAATAATTGATATCCGCTTAAAAAAAGCCGGATGGAATGTTAATGATATTTCTCACGTGGTTATAGCAGCATAGAAATGAAACAGATTCAATTTGTAACGGTTCGAAATTAACCAAGAAACAATACATTATATGAATAAACAGAATGAAATTAAGGTTTTTGAAGATAAGCAAGTAAGGTCTGTTTGGAATAGTGAACAGGAAAAGTGGTATTTCTCTATTATTGATGTAATTGAAATTTTAACCGGCAGCCCAAGACCAAGAAAATACTGGAACGCTTTAAAAATGAAGCTAAAAGCTGAAGGAAGTGAGTTGTCCCATAAATTGGGACAACTGAAAATGCAATCGTCTGACGGTAAATTTTACATGACCGATGTAGCTGATACCGAACAACTTTTTCGCCTTGTACAATCCATCCCGTCACCTAAAGCAGAACCCTTTAAACAATGGCTGGCAAAGGTAGCAACAGAGCGATTAGATGAGATGCAAGACCCTGAACTCAGCATTGACAGGGCACTGGAACAATACTTAAAACTTGGTTATTCAGAAAACTGGATTAATCAGCGTTTGAAAAGTATTGAGATTAGAAAAGAGCTTACAGATGAATGGAAAAAACGTGGACTAAAAGAAGGCGTTCAGTTTGCTGTGCTTACCGATATTATAACCAAGGTTTGGAGCGATAAGACCACTAAAGAATACAAAATTCTCAAGGGTTTGAAAAAGGAAAACCTAAGAGATAACATGACCAATACCGAACTCATTTTAAACATGCTTGCCGAAGCATCCACAAAAGACATTTCTACCGCCACTAAGCCAAAAGATTTCGAAGAAAGCAAGAAAGTAGCCAAACAAGGTGGCAACGTAGCAAAGGTTGCACGCAAAGAACTTGAATCTAAAACAGGGAAAAAAGTTGTTACACCACTTAATGCAAAAACTGCATTGCAATTGAATGCAGGTGGCAAGAAACAGCCAAAAACAAAAAATGAAGACTGATGCTTCAACAACTTACAATTAGAATCGCTTAAGAGTAAACTCCGGTAAATCTTTTGGCAAGAAAGGATTGCCAACTCCTTAGCCACTATTGTGCAAATCTGATAACTCATTCTGGAGATTTGGCTATTTTTTGTATCACGTTCAAAATAATTCTATTGTATATTTTAAAATATTTTAATAGACTAAAGCATATTAAAATAATAATAAATATTTTCAGAGGTGCTCTAACAAGTTTTCAATAGCTAAATGGAACTGTTGCTATTGCCACTTTTAATTTTAATACGGTTCCAATAAATAATAAAAATTATGAAAAAACAGTATTATTGCTTTTATTGTTGGAGATTTATGGGTATTTTATTATTCGGAAATGGTTGTGTAAATAGAATTGGTGATTTCACAGTCATTTCAACTCAGAATGTTGAAATTGGAACGAAATATGTAAAAATCGACCTTCCAAAGGTACGGACCAAGTGATAGTCATTCTTTTTCCTTTGGGATTACCTGATATGAAGTCCGCTGTAGATGAAGCAATTCGAACGGTGGGGGGAGAACTAATGACAAATGTTGTTCTAACAGAATTTAATTATTCATTTTTGTTTGGTGTTTATGGTTTTAAAGTAACTGGAGATGTTTGGAAAAAGGCATCCGTTAGTGAATTATTAAATCCTAAAAATCAAGTGTTTGAATTGCAGCTTGTTAGTGAAAAACTCGAATTAATTTCTACAAATGATCCTAATAATACAATTCTTGTAGAACATATTTTAAACAATTAAGGCATTATAATATTATAGATACTCTCTAGTATTAATTTCGTCTAAATTCTTACCATTATTATGTACAAAATTATCAAGTTTGTATATATAATTAATAATACATTGTTACAAGCGTTTATTTATTTTAAGTTTAAAATATTAACTTTAATGCAGTTATAAATGGAATTTCCGGAGAGTCTGATTAAATATTTTAATCTTTCTTGAATTTATAATTTTTTTAAACTATTGCCCTGCTAATTCGATAAGGATTACTATGCAAATTAAAAAATTGTATTGAAAATTAATCTATTATGAAGTAGCTTATTCTAATGAACTGGCATTAAAAAGGCATTTTTAGAAGTTCTCTTAAATGAAAAAAGATATTACAAAAATAACCGTTATATTGCGCAAACACAAATATTGTCTTCAACGCCTTAGAAAAAGATGAACTACTTTATTGGAAATACTGATCTTGATTGGTATAGTTTTCTTAAGCAAAGAAAGCCTGAAGACATCAATTTTTGGCAACCTAGTGGGTTATTGCGTTTTCAAGCAATAGGACCAGGATCGCCATTTCTATTAAAACTTAAAAGGCCAATAAATAAAGTCGCCGGAATTGGATTTTTCACATCACACTCAATTATTCCCATTAGCTTTGCATGGGAAGTCTTTCAGGAAAGGAATGGAGTTAAAAGTTTTTCTGAATTCTATTTAAAAATCAAATCATATCGAAATCGTTCGAATCCAATTGAAAAAAATCCGAACATAGGTTGTATCATTTTGACAAATCCTATCTTTTTTGATTCTGAGGATTGGTTAACAGTACCACCGGATTGGTCAACTAATATCGTTCAAGGAAAAACATACAACACCGAAAATGAAATTGGCAACAATTATTGGAATCGTATTAATAGCCTGTTACAAAAGTATCAAATTTCTGATTTTAAGGATATTGTTAATGAACCTACCCCATTATATGGGAAGTATCTTACTAAGGTGAGAATTGGTCAGGGAGCTTTCAGAATTCTGGTCACAGATGCTTATTTAAGAAAATGTTCAATTAGTGGAGAAAAAACTTTACCGGTTTTGGAAGCTGCCCATATTAAACCATATGCGGAATTTGGCATAAATAGCACGGATAATGGATTATTATTACGAGCTGATCTTCACAAATTATTTGATAATGGATACATAACAGTTACTGATAAATACGTTGTAGAAGTAAGCGCAAGAATTAAAGAAGAAT
Source organism: uncultured Ignavibacteriota bacterium (assembly GCA_937983305.1). GTDB lineage: Bacteria > Bacteroidota > Ignavibacteria > Tepidaquicellales > Tepidaquicellaceae > DSSM01. Next base: position 12,280 of record CALKAJ010000381.1, read on the forward strand.
TTAAAAATGGCAGAGACTATTATAAATATCATGGAAAAAATTTGGCATCTCTTCCCGGAAATTCGTTCGATCTGCCAAATCCGGAATATTTAAAATGGCACAATGAAGTTTTGTTTAAATAAAATGGCACAGTCGATAAGATAACTGCGTTTTTGAGAATTTGTGGTTTTCAAGAAACCATAATTGAATTTTTAGTATTTCTTTTTTAAAAAATTAATACTAATATAAACGCAACCTCTAATTTAACCACAAACGCTATGGAAACAAGTAACTCTACTGGTTTCTTCACCGACGAAAAAAAAGTTCGTCGCAGCCCTTTAATCACTCAACTTGCAGAACACATCGAGTATGTTCTCGTTAAAAACAAAGCCGAAGTAAATAAGTATTATTTAATGAAGGCTTTATCCGCAGTACTGAAAAACCGAATGATTGGCGACTGGCTCCGCTCAAATGCAAAGAGCGAAGAGCATAATGCGAAAAAAGTTTATTATCTTTCGCTGGAATTTTTGATGGGAAGTCTGTTAGGCAATTCAATAATTAATTTGGGCGTTTATGACGACGTTTATAATATTATGAAGGAAATTGGTTTCGGGCTTGAATCAATAATTGAGGAAGAGCCGGATATGGGTCTTGGAAACGGCGGTCTCGGCAGACTTGCCGCCTGTTTTATGGAATCTATGGCAACAATGAAACTTCCTGCGATGGGCTATGGCATAAGGTATGAATACGGAATTTTCGAGCAGGATATTGAAAATGGTTATCAGGTAGAAAAGCCTGACCACTGGCTGAGATATGGAAATCCCTGGGAAGTAATAAGACCTGAATTAACTTACAGAATTAAATTTAACGGCTCCGTAAAAAACAACTTCACGTCAAACGGGAAATTGCATTTCGAATGGCTGAATACGGAAGATGTTCTCGCAGTAGCTTATGATACTCCGGTTCCCGGATATAAAAATAAAAATGTAAATAATCTGAGGTTATGGTCGGCGAAGGCAACAGATGAATTCAATTTTTCGGAATTCAATAAGGGTGACTATATTTCCGCAATGCAGAATAAAGATATGTCTGAAGTAATTTCAAAAGTTCTTTATCCGAATGATAATATTCCGTCAGGGAAATTATTAAGACTTAAGCAGGAATATTTCTTCGTATCTGCAACTATTCAGGACATTTTGAGGCAATTCAAAAGAAATAATTCAGATTTGAGTTTGCTCCCGGATAAAGTTGCAATTCAGCTGAACGACACACATCCCGCCATTGCAATACCGGAATTATTAAGAATTCTTCTTGACGAGGAAAATCTTGAATGGGAAGATGCCTTTGAACTGACAAAGAAAACTTTCGGATATACAAATCATACTGTTGTTCCGGAAGCTCTTGAGGTCTGGCCCGTATCTCTTATGCAGATGCTCCTTCCAAGACATATGCAATTGATTTTTGAAATAAATCAGAGATTCCTGACTGAATTCAGAAGAAAGCCCGGAGTTAATGACGACATTATAAAAGAGGTATCAATAATCGGCGAGGGCTATGAGAAAACAGTAAGAATGGCAAATCTTGCAATAATAGGAAGCCATTCGGTAAATGGCGTTGCAGGGCTTCATTCCGAAATATTAAAAAAATCTTTGTTCAAACATTTTTATAATGCAGAGCCGGAAAAATTTAATAACAAAACAAACGGAATTTCGCAAAGGAGATTTTTAAAACAGGCGAATCCTTTCCTTTCAAAATTAATCTCGGATAAAATCGGCGAGAACTGGATTACGAATCTTAGTGATTTAAAGAAGCTGGAAGGTTTACAATTTGACGATGAATTTCTTGAAAACTGGAGAGATGCAAAATGGGTAAATAAATTACATCTGAGCGAATATGTTCAAAATATTTATGGGATAAAACTAAACCCCTCTTCAATGTTCGACTGCCAGATAAAAAGAATTCACGAGTATAAGCGGCAGTTGATGAATGTTTTACACACGATTTATTTATATAACAGAATAAAAGATAATCCGGATGAAAATATTTTACCGCGTACGGTACTTTTTGCGGGAAAAGCAGCTCCGGGATATTATATGGCAAAGCTGATTATCAAACTTATTAACTCCGTTTCGGAAATCGTAAATAACGACCCGGATGTAGGAGATAAATTAAAGGTCTTGTTCCTGAAAAATTATTCTGTTTCACTTGCGGAAAAAATTATTCCCGCATCAGATTTATCGGAACAAATTTCCACTGCGGGACTTGAAGCATCGGGAACAGGAAATATGAAGTTTGCATTGAACGGAGCACTGACAATCGGGACTCTTGACGGAGCAAATATTGAAATTAAAAATGAAGTGGGAGATGAGAATATATTTATTTTCGGACTTGAAGCGGAAGAAGTTGAACGGATAAGGGCTTCGGGCTATAACCCAAGAATGCTGTATGAAAAAAACTCCACCTTGAAAAGAATAATAGATATGATTTCATCGGATTATTTCAATAAAAACGAACCCGGAATTTTCAGGCATATTGTTGACAGTCTGCTTTATCACGATTACTATTTTGTGCTTGCTGATTTTCAGTCATACATTAACAAACAGGCAGATGTAGAAGCCGAATACCGCAACGTTGACAGATGGACAAAGAAGTCAATACTTAACGTGGCGAGAATTGGCGAATTTTCGAGTGACAGAACAATTAAGGAATATGCAGATGAAATCTGGAATGTGAAACCTCTGAGATAATATTCTACTTTGGGGGAGGAAGGGAATTTGGAAGACGAATGTTTCTGACGACATCTTCAATCTTTGGTTTGTATTCTTCAAAGTATTTTTCTCTTACCTGTGCAAGAACAGAAACCTGATAAATTGCATTTTTTACAAGAAATTTATAATCAATTTTTCCCGCTGATTTGAACGGCTCGGATCTATATGCCGTAAGAGTGCTGTCAAGCATTGTAAAATTTTCGTACTTACTTACGTTAAAAGTTTTCCCCGATTTATCGAGATAAACAAATAAATTAAAATCACCGGGACCCCTTTTATTACTTCTGTCAACAATCAAAATTGTAGTGTCATTTGTTAAGCCCGTAAGTTTAGCTTCAACAGAATCAATTAAAGACCAGTTATATTTCGGAAATGGAATTGAAATGGGAATATTTTTTCCCGCAAAATTTAATGTATCGTTTCCTGCTGCAGTATTATACTTTCCGGTATCTGAGCCGGAATTGCTTGATAATTTTCTCAGGGAATCAAGCTCTTTGTTTATACTTGCAACATTGGTGTCGGATTGAGGATTTGTTTTTATCTTCGGTACCTTTGGAACTCTGGGCTTTTTAATATTGACTTTCGGCGGAGTAACAGGGTCTGTTCCGTTGTCTCCCGAATTTGTTTCTTCTTCGGTTTTTTCCTGCTCGGGCAAGGGCATTGTATTATCGGGAATATCCTGTATTACAATCAACCTCTCATTTGGCACCTGACCTTCCTCACCGTTCTTTTTGGCTAATGTGGAATAACCAAATATTACGGTAAGAAAATATATTGCAATACCTGCAATTATACCCGTTTTAAAATTCTTTTCAAAAAATGCTCTGTTTAATTTATAACCGTTTTTTGGTCCGAGCTTTTCTTCCTGAATCTCTTCGAAAGTTCTTGGTACATATTTATTTTCGGAATCAATTTTCTTTTGCTTGTTAACTAAATCTTCAACATCGGGATTAATCAGTAACTTTTTTACAAATCCCTTTAATGTAGGCTCTGATGATTCGTAAGAAACCACTCTCTTTTCACCGGTGTCCGATTCATCGGCTTCCGGTTGTTGCGGCTCAGTTATACTGTTTTGTGTTTCATCCTGCGTTGCAACAATTACGTTGCCTGTTTCAGAATCAATTGATACTATAATTTCAACTTCCCTGAGTTTTTTCTCTTCAGACGGGTGAATGGTTATCTTATTTGTCTGAGATTCGGAACCCGGTCCGGAACTGCCTTTTTTATCTTTAACAAAACAATCTATTCCAATTGTTTTATCGGTTGTAACCTTTATTTTTAATAAGTTCTCGTTTACTAAACTTACCTGATAATTGCTGTCCTTATGCTTCGTAATAACTTTGGGCACGGGAACAGGTTCGGGTTCCGGTTCAGTAACAGGCTCCGGTTTATCAATTTCAGGCTTAGTTTCTTCTTCGTTATTATTATCTTCGTTATTTATTTGTTTTTCAGTCATTTAATTTTAATGAATTATGAATTTAACTATAATAGGAATAATATTAAATCCATTTATTGTTCTATACTATATACCTATAAGTTGACTAAAAAGTTCTGTTTTTATTAGAAAAAAGCAGTAACCTGTCCCCTTCCCGAGTGAATAACCTTTCTGTTTCCTTCCGAGCGCCCGTCATAATTGATTGATATTTGAATATTTTTACTTAAACTGTAATCAAAAAACAATCTCCAGAACCAGCTTTTTCCTTCAACCTTACCCTGAGTTAATTCATAAGGAAAAGTTAAAACGCTGTTGTTAAAAATCACTTCATCTCTTTCGAATTCGGCACGAATTCTGCCTACCTGAGCAAAAGAATAAATAAACCTTAGAATTTGCTGATTGATATCTGCCTTAATAAACTGAACGGGATAATAATCAGTTGCTCTGGATAGTTTGAATTCAAACCCGCTTTCAATCTGCGGAATTGGTTTATAGGAAATATCGGTATTAACCGCATCGGAGCTAATATCCCTGTTCCTTACGGAGTTTGGCGGTGCAAGATTTTTATCGAGTTTATTAATATATTCAAGTTGTAAACCAATATCATCCGTAAGTCCGAGTTTGAAAAGAGCAGATTTCTGAATAAACGATAATCTTTCATTGCCGCTGCTGTATTGATTAAAACCCTTTTGCTGAAGAAATCTCAACCTGATGGAATAAGCTCTGTTATTCTCAAAGAAATTAATATCCTGCTGAACCGATTGAAGCCCTGTAATCGTATTTGAGTCATTCAGAAATGAATTAACCCTGAGGAAGTAAAGATTGTCGGTATTCCTGTCCTTACTTTTTTCGTCAACTTTGATAATCGTTTCGGCAGAAAAATTATTAACGAGATTTGCGACAAAATTATCAGCGGACATATAGAAATATCTCGAAGGTTTTACATATACTCTGAGAGAAGTCTTTAAGTCAACAGTGGGAAATCTCTGGTCTGTAGGAACATTCAGTTTTATATAATTTCCATCCTGATTAACAAGTTGAAATTCATTTTCATCCTGAATGCCGTTCACATTCAAATCACCGAGATAGATATAATTACCCTGACCGATAGGCACGAGTACAAAAAGTTTTTCAATCTTTGCTGTTTGCTCACTGCTTACATTATAAAATAAATCTGTTGTAATGAAACTGTTTAAAGGAGATAATCTTGTCCTTGAAGTAACGAGCACTGTATTATTATCAACATTACCTGCCTGCAGGGCATCCTGAGAAAATTTCTTGTCGAGAATGGCAATATCAAAATTCGAAAAAATCCAGCTTACGCCGCTGTATGCAATGCCGAGTTTGGGAGTATAAGATTTCGAAAAATTATTTAAGACGCCCGAGAAAGCACTTTCATCGTTCCGGAAACCATATTCCGCATACAGACTCAAATCAAAGATATTGTTAATCGAAATTCTCGGAGTTATTTCGTTGAATCCGAAACTTTCACCGGTAAGGCTGTCGCCTGCAATTCCAATGAGCGAATTTTTTTTAATTTCTCCGTTATAAATTAAATTAAAGCCGATTACCGGAGAGGAAGACTCTTTTGGGTTTAGTTTTAAATCATAGGCAAGTAATCCGGTTTGCCTTATCCAGTTACCCTTGTTACCCGTTGGTACGAAATCACTACTTACATTTTCAAATGTATATTTCATTCGCGGCAATCTCACAGAGTCGCCTGCCGGAGCATTATTAAATTCAAAAGTACCGCTTGCTCTAAGTGAATTGAAAATATCTCCCCTTTTTAAAGAGCCGATAAAACCTTTAAGTGAAATAAGATTTCCGGGAGAAAAAATCAGGGTTCCTTCCTTATAATCTTCCGTAACCTGAGAAGAATCCTGCACATCGAAATCTCTGTTAAACTCAACCGAATTAATCCTGTCGAGTGAATTGAAAGATTGATTGGTTAATCTTTGCTTATAAGCAATTTCAAAATCTTTAACATTAATTCCCGCAAACTTAAAACTTTTTTTCCTGAACGATGCAATTCCAAGCAAAGCCACGCCGCCTTCTTTCGCATCCGGTATATCGGAAAATTTATTTTTGTTTAGCATTGAATAAGCACTTTCAAGCCGGAACAGTAAATTCTTTTCTTTACCCGGTGAAAATTCAATATTGAAATCTATAAGCTGATAAGATGTAGGCACCGGAAGAAAAATAACCGGAGCATAACTGCCTTTATTTTTCCCTGCATAAACAAAATTGAATGTGCTGAGACTGTTATAATCACCATTGCCGGAGCCGACATTTGAAAAAGTAATGCTGTAGATTGCGGAAGTATCGCCCGGATTATAAACATAATAAACATATCCTGTGGAATCGGTTTTCTTTGAATATGCTCCAAGTGCTCTGCCGAGAGAATCTTTCCCGACGAGGAACACACCTGATTTTGATGCTTTGAGTCTGTCAGAGCCTGCATTTTTTAGAATTTCTTTGTCGGTATCGGAAAGCGTAAAATCAATTGTTTTATCTTCGTTATCCGATTCGCTGATATAGGAAACACCTACATTGAAATTCTTATTGAAAAGGTTGTATTTATTGTTGAATGCAAGAAGTGTTCTGCTGAATTTCCTGTCGGAATATTCGAAGTCAACCGTTATTCTGGAATTGCGCGTAATAATTCTTTTATTCGTAAAAGTAATCTGCCCGAGAGCATAATCAATTGTATAATCTGCCTGGTCGCCCCTTGTCATTTGAATTCCGTCAATGTAAACTTTTTCCGTTCCGGATAAAACAACAATATTAACTTCGTTATTGGAGCCGGTTAATCTGTACGGACCCTGAAGACCGTCCTGCCCGTTGAACTTATTGGTATTAAACTTTCCGCGCGAAACCGCACCTGTAATAGTGAGGTCGCCAAAATCAAACTGCCCGAAACCTTTTGCACCCTGAATCTTTCTGCTAAAATTAACAAATTCCGATTTCTGAAATCCGATATCAATATCACCGATTGTAGCGGTAAGATTCGAACTTCTGAGTTCAATAAAAACTTTATCAAGCTCCTGAAGTTTTGTAGTATTGCCTTCGGGTTGTATGGGAGTATTTTCATCAGTCAATGCGGCAACAATTTCAATCTCCTTTGAAAGTTTTCCGTTTAGCTGAAGCCGGAACCCTGAATTCAAAGTAAGGTCGCGATTCGAGCCAAATGTAACACCCCTGAAAATAGAGCCGGATTTTTCGAGGTCAGTTCCCTCAAAAATATTTTCGATGAAGTCTTTTGAAGTTGTTGCAATTTTTACCGTGTCGCCTGTTATGGAATCTCTTTCAAGCGTTATGTCAAAATTGGAATAATAATCTTTGAATACATACGGAAACAAATCGTAAATCACGGTCATATCGTAAATTCTTGTAGTATCAAGCGAGCGGCCGGAAAAGAAATTTTTTGCTATGGAAATAATTCCGTTTCTGTAATCAATATTATAATCAACATTCCGTTCAAGAGTTAAATCTAAAATCCGCAATGTATCAGAATTCTGTATTAAGAATTTATCGCCTATAACAAAAACAGAATCAAGATATGTCAGCTTGAAAGTTATTGCTTTGGAATTCGGACCTATCTGCGAAAACGAATTTATTGCAGGTAAAAAAAATAAAACCGCTAAAAGCAGAAACCGGATTTTTATATTTCTTTCATTTATCAATGGTATTTATTGATATCACTATTAAATGAGTCAAATTCCGCATCATTTCCTCCCGATAATTTTTTTTCGCTTTCTTCAATCACTATATCCACGTCATTTGTTTTTGTATCGGTATAAGTAACCGTGAATGGAATTCCCTGCGAAACGGAAATTACCTTGCCGGGAGTATCGGTAATAATTGAGCAAATAAATTTTATTCCTCCGGAAACACCTTTTTTAAACTTCCCGATTACGGGCGAGCCGTCAGTTGAAACGTTGAATGAAGACAGCGAGGAAATACAAATATACTGAACTCCGGAATTATTATAAGTAATTTTGTAGCATTTCTTTTTTGTAAAGAGATAAACAGGTAACGATATTAATGCAAGAGCTAAAACAGCTAAGCCGAAAAGCACATAAAGACGCCATTGCCCGTATTTAATTCTGATTTCAAGAGGAATGGTAGTTTCAATCTTTTTATCTTTAAGCACGGGGCGGAATATATCCGGAATTGAGTTAAGTGCAAAAAGGTCTTTGAACGAATTCATATAAGTATCATCAAGAAGTATATCAACCTGAGAAACTTCGAGGACAAGATTTCCTCCGACAGTAAAATCTTCATTGAAAATAGTTGAGAAAGAAAAATTAGGGACAATTTCAGGCATATTAAATGTTACGGAGAATCCCGTCACTTCACCTTCAGGAGTAACGTTGCTCACGGATGACGGCGTGATTGTCTGAGTGCCCATAGATTTTACGGAATAATCTGACGATGTAAAATTATCGAGACGTACACTGAGTTTCGCACTTTTAATAATATAAGGAAAGAGATTTGACTTTAAAACCAAATCCGGAAATATTTCTTTAATATTTTCCCCTTCTTCAAAACCAAAGCCCCTTAATCTTTTTCCGTCAAAAAATAATTTTCCTTCTGTAACCTTGCTTTGCGTAACCTTTGGAAACAATGTTATCGTACCAATATCAAGCGGTTTAAGCGTAAAAGGTTTTACTTTTATTCCGGAAGCCCTGAGAATTTTATCATAGTTTTCCAGTTGAGCCTGAGATAAGGGAGATTTTGAATAAACAATTCCGTAACAGACATATCCAGTTGATTCATAAAGCTCGCCCGAAATTTTTTCACTGACAGGGAAAGAAAGAATTTTTCTGATTGCAGTATCATTTCTTAATTTCTTATAAAAATCAAGCGTGTTCTGGAATGACTCGTTTCCAGTACCGGCAAAGTCATTAATATTATCTGTCAAAAGCCAGATTATTCCCGCATCGCCCTGAATTCCGGAGATTGCGGCATCGAGCGCTTCGTTAATATCCGTAACTCCATAGTCACCGTCTTTGCCTTTAACAGATTTGAAGTTAGAAATGACTTTATCAATTATTAAATCTTTAGCACTGCCGGAAAAAAGTTTTTGCGGAGATTCAAATCCGCGTTTTGGGTCATTCTTTGTAAAAAGATATATGCTTGCAAAATCTTCCGGTGAGAGAGAATTTTTTATCAAAGCTTTTGCAAAGAGTTTAAAAGTACTGTTCTTATCGGAATAATATCCGAGCATACTTCCGGAATTATCAAAAAGAAAAGAAACATTTTTCTGTGCCTGCAAAGTACCCGAGAACAGAAACAGTACAATGACGAATATTTTTTTAATATTAATCATATATGAATTATTAACATATCGTTTTTAAAAGATTCTAATTTACCTGTTTTGGTTAATAAGTAAACAGAATTTGCGGAAACTCTTGCGGAAACGATTTCATCGCTTAAAGAGAACATCTGAGCTTCTGCAAATTTTGCGGTATTGTGAAACACTATTTTATTATTTACGGAAGCGGCAAGAATATTTTTTCCGATTCCGAGCAAGGTATTTTTATCAACATCAATATGGGAATACAGCTCAACGCCGTTTCTGTGGAAAGCAGACCAACCTGTTGATGTACCCGTAAAAATAACATCATCAGAGGCGGCAATGGAATTTATATTCGAAGTTTTTATTCCCGTAAATCTTGTTGAGAATGAATTTTTATCAAGAGTGTAAATTTCTCCTGAGGGTGAATTAAAATATAAAACATCGTTTAATAAAACAGAATACACATCATAGGAAAAAGCGAAACTGTTTTCGATTAGTGTCTGCGTATTTCCGGTTATAACACAAATTTTATTATCGAACAAAGTATATAAAGAACTCTCAGCGGCTAAAATCTCACCGCTGATATAATTTCCGGGATTGAAAGAATAAATAATATTTTCGTTACCGTCAGGAGTTTTTTCAATTATTTTTCCGGTATTTTCCTTTGGTGAAAAAAGCGTAAAAATTATATTTCCCCCTGACTCATTCAAAGAGCTCCAAATAAAATAATCTTCAGGTGCTTTATAAAAAACAACGGGAGAATTATCATCTTCAATTAAATATATTTTGTGAATGGAATTAACATAGATCCGGTCATCAAGAACAACACCTGATTTTTCAAATCTCTCACCTTCGAAAAAAAATCTCTCATATAACTTTCCCGAAGATTTCTCAACTAAATTAATGAATCCGTCAACGGAAGCAAGAATAATATATTTACCGGATTCGAGAATTGAATTAAGAAAACTTTGTTTTAAATCAGCCGTAAATTCAACACCAAAGCCCCTTTCAATGCCTGAAGGAAATTCAAGGTTTGATTTTGAATTCAAAGTATAACCCCTGTCGCCATAAGGGAAAGAAGAAATTTTTTCAATTGGTTCAACTGCGGGTTTTGGTTCGGGCTCCGGAATTGAATCTTTGATTTCGATTTCAAGTTTTTCTTTTTCCGGCTCTTCCGCATCGTCGAAAGATATTATTATTTTATCTGCTGCCATTTTTATTTTTCAAATCGGGAATGAAATGCTCTTCCAGATCAAATATTTGCTTTAATCTTGCAACAACTTCGCTGTCATTTTTGATATTTTTAACCTGAGGCATTGATGAATCGGAGACTACGGGAGTATTTGAACGAAATCTTAAACTATCGGGAGTTTTTTTTTTAATGGCTTCAAGCTCCGAGATTAGTACTCCTATGTCTAAGACTTCTTTTTCAATCCTGCAAAGCTCTGTAAGAATCACTTCAAATAAAATTTTCTGATTGCCGGAATATTTTAACCGCGCTTCATTTTCCAGTAAAATTTTCATCAATCTAAGAATTCCATCTACCGTAAATTCTTTAGCTTCGCTTACATATTTTTCCCTGATGTTATCGGATTCGTCAAGCTGTTTTGGGTTAGATGTTATAATTACGAGAAGTATATTTCTGAAATGCTCCGTTATTCCGTTATAGAATGTAATTAAATCAAAGCCCTGTTCAAGCAATTCAGAAAAATATTCGAGTATGCTTTTTGTATCGCCATTTCTGATAAATCCGGATATTTTAAAATAAATTTCCTTATCGGGAATGTTTAAAAAATCTTTAAGATTATCAATTACAATTTTATTTCCGCAATAGGAAACTGCAAGGTCAAAAATTCCGAGTGCATCTCTTAACGCTCCGTCTCCAAGTTTTGAAATAAGGAAAAGCGATTCCGAATCAATTGTAATTTTTTCGCTCTTTGCGATTTTCTGAAGCTGTTCGGTAATTTCCTCGATTTTCAATCTGTGCAAGCCAAACTTCTGACATCTGCTTAAAATAGTTGCAGGTACTTTTTCGGGATTCGTAGTAGCGAGTATAAAAATCAAATAAGGCGGCGGCTCTTCAAGTGTTTTCAGAAGAGCATTAAATGCCTGCATAGTCAACATATGAACTTCATCAACTATGAAAAACTTAAACTTAGCTTTTACGGGATAATATTTAGCGGCATCCTGAATTGCTCTGACATCATCAATTCCGCGGTTGGAAGCGGCATCAAGTTCGAATACATCGGGATGGGAGCCGTTTGTAATTTCAATACAATTTTCGCATTTATTGCAGGGCTCACCGTTCTCGGGGCTAAGGCAATTAAGAGCTTTTGCAAATATCCTTGCAATAGTTGTTTTACCTGTTCCTCTCGGACCGCTGAAGAGATATGAGTGTGCAGTCTTACCGGAAAGTATTGCATTTTTAAGTGTTTTAGTAGCAAATTCCTGCGAAACCACTTCGGAAAACCTTTGCGGTCTGTATGCTAATGCGGAAACTTTATATTTACTGTCAGACATAATATTTACTTAATAAAAGTAATCTTTTTATTTTTAAAAACCAACGGAATACAATCTACGAATGATTTCACCGTTACGACCTTCACATTATCTTTAATTTCTGAAGGAACCTCTTCCATATCTTTCAAATTTTCTTCGGGAATAATTACCAGATTTATTCCGCTTCTCAATGCTGCAAGCAGCTTTTCATTTAATCCGCCGATAGGAAGTATTTTCCCTCTGAGCGTAATTTCACCTGTCATTGCAACATCTGCCTTCACGGGATTTTTCGTAATTGCCGAAAGCATTGCAACTGTCATTGTAATTCCTGCCGAAGGACCGTCTTTAGGAATTGCACCTTCGGGAACGTGAATATGAATTTCTTTATCTTTAAACCAGTTATCGGGAATTCCAAATATTTTCGCATTTGACTTAACATAAGATAATCCGGCGTGAGCAGATTCTTTCATAACATCGCCAAGCTGTCCGGTCAGAGTTAATTTATTAACGCCTTTCATAATGGTAACATCAATATTTAAAATATCTCCGCCGTGCGAAGTCCACGCAAGACCTGTTACAGAGCCGATTCTTGTTTTCTCCACATTGGCTTTTTTATCCGTAAATTTTCTTACGCCGAGATATTTTACAACAAGTTTATCATCAACCGTTATTTTTTTATTTTTTCCGGATTTCCCTGCGACCATATCTTTAGCCGCTTTTCTTATAATATTTGTAATTTCTCTTTCGAGATTTCTGACACCCGATTCTCTTGTATATTCCCTGATAATACTCAGAATAATATCATCGGAGAATGACACTTCCTTTGGTTCGAGCCCGTGCTCTGTAAGCTCTTTAGGGATAATATGTCTTTTTGCAATCTGCAGTTTTTCAAAATCGAGATAGCTCCGCATTTCAATTATTTCCATCCTGTCCTGCAAAGCCGGAGGGATATTATACTGAACATTTGCAGTTGTAATAAACAAAACCTTTGAGAGGTCATAATCAACATCAAGATAGTGGTCGTTGAAAGTATTGTTCTGCTCGGGGTCAAGCACTTCAAGCATAGCACTTGCGGGATCGCCGCGCCAGTCATTTCCCATTTTATCAATTTCATCAATAAGAATAACGGGATTGCAGGTCCCTGTTTTTTTCATTGCCTGAATAATTTTTCCTGGCATTGAGCCGATATATGTTCTTCTGTGACCTCTGATTTCGGATTCATCTCTCACACCGCCGACTGAAAGCCTTGCAAATTTTCTGTTTAAAGCTCTTGCAATTGATTTACCGAGAGAAGTTTTTCCGACTCCGGGAGGACCGACGAAGCAAAGTATCTGACCTTTTGGGGGCTTGGTAATTCCCTTATCTTTCAGCAGTTTCAGAATGGCAAGAAGTTCGAGAATTCTTTCCTTCGGTTTTGTTAAACCGTAATGGTCTTCATCGAGAATCTTCTTTGCGTTTTCAAGATTGAAATTATCTTCGGTTAAAATATTCCACGGAACGCTTGTCATCCAGTCGAGATAATTTCTTGTAACCGAAAAATCCGGTGACATAGGAGGAGTTTTCTTTAACTTGTTAAACTCTTCCAGAGCTTTCTCTTTAACCGCGTCAGGCATTCCGGCATTTTGAATTTTCTCCTGAATTTTCAGCAAATCCGGGTCAAGACTTTCACCTTCTCCGAGCTCTTCCTGTAAAATTTTTATCTGTTCCTGAACAATGAAGCGCCTTTGATTTTTTTGCATTTCGTTAAAGACCTTGCTGTCAATCTCTTTAACGATGTTTGTAATTTCAAGTTCGGAAGTAAGGTAATAGACAAGTTCAAAAAGCAGAGAGCGCAGGTCACTAATAGCAAGAAGATATTGCTTCTTTTCGATATCAATCAACATCGTAGAAGCGATAAAATAAGCTTTTCTGTCGTAATCTTTCAGATTTTCAAAAGATACAATAGTTTCTTTTGGAATATTATTTGAGTTGTTAACATACTCCGTAAATAATTTCGAGGCGTGTCTCACCAAAGCAACAAGTTCGGAATCATCCTTAAAGTGAGTATTCATCACGTTCAATTCCGCTTCAATATAATTATCGGTTTTATACTCAACAACACCTGCGGCAACGATTCCATCAACAAGCACTTTAACAAGTCCGTTTGGCATTCTCAGCACCTGAATGATTTTCGCAATGGTACCTGTTTTAAAAAGATTATCGGATGTAGTTTCTTCTATTGATGCATCAACCTGAGTTGCCAGAAATATATATTTATTTGAGTCAACTGCTTTGTCAATTGCCTTAATAGTAGATTCTCTACCTGCAAGAATCGGATAAACCATATATGGAAAAATCACAATATCTTTCAAAGGAATAACGGGCATTACATTTGGAATATTGTCATTAACGCCGCCGGTAATGTACTCTGCCTGAACTTCTGTTTCGGCAACAGAGTCTTTAATAATATCAGAAGATTTTTTAGATTTCATTCAAAAAGATTAATTACTCAAAATTAAACTCTTAATATTGAATTTTCAATGTTAATTAAAAAGGTAGTAAATTTTAGAAAATGGAATATGATAAAGTTTGAGTTAGGGTTTCAGTTTCGCTTAACTAAGACCTATCGCAAAAGCTTTCTCTATTTCTGATATTAATAATAACCGGCAAGTCGCTTAAATTATTAATACCGGTAATGTCTTTAACTATTTTGGCTCTATTATTTCCCAATCTTTTATTACTGATTTTCCATCAATAAACTGAATCAGCACTCCCTCAACTGTAATCTTTTTATTCAAATATTTTTCATCCCAGGTATTTAATCCGTCAAGATAAAACGCTTCTGAAAATGCGAAATCCCAAATAAACATTGCTTTACCATCACTCAAAATGGCAGTACCTACAAAGGTGCTCCTTTTACCAACATCACTTGCACTATTAATTTCTGTAATCAACCATATCTCATTTAGTTTGCTCACAGTTCCGGTAATTGCAGGCAAATATGTTGTTTTGCTAATTTCCTTTGAGTTTTTAAAAGTTATTAAACATGAATCACCAATGTTTATATTGTCATTTTCTTTGGAAGCAGTTATCCCGAATCTAATTGTATCATTAAAATCTCGTGAACTGCCTTCAACTATTTTTTCAATAGTCGCCTTATATATAACACCCCATCCAACAGGAAGCATATTGATAATTTTGACTTTAACTTTTATTGTGTCAAATTTTTGAATGTCTGTATTAATCTGTGCGTTGCAAGATGAAGATAAAGCCATAATAAGAATTGTTACGAGCATTAGAATTTGTTTCATGCTAAGTTTACTTATCATTTTTCTCGTTTTTTATTTTGTTCGTTTTCAATCACTTGTTTCTTAAAATCCTGAATAACTTTTGAGAACTCAATATTATAGACTTCCTTAAATACTTCATCGTTATCACTGTTTTCGAAAAGTTTCTTCATAAATAACAGAAGTTTTTCCTTGCCATATGTTACTGCTAAATAATCAACAATACAGGCAAATTCAGAATACTTAAATGCAATCGGATTTTTAACATTAAGAATTACGTTGTCTTCTTTATCTGTTTTGTAGTCAAGAGGCGGCAAAAAGTTACCCTCTGCTATGTAATGGTAGGTTTCCTCTTTGCTTGGATAGAATGACGTTCCCATCTGGTTTGTACTATATACGGCAATTCCTTCCATCATCCATTGAGGATAGTTATATGCTTTTAAATAACTCATGTATTGCATCAGAAGAACATGCGAAAGCTCGTGTCGTACATAAATTTCAATCGAAATTTTCCCTTCCCGGTCTTCTCTCACTGCCCATGGTGAAACAAGTAGCCGACCACTTGGATAGGCAGAAAATCTTGCTTTGGAGAATGAATGTCGAATAAAATACAAACTATCTTTAAAAATAAATATTTCAGGTTTCTTTTTAAACTGAAGTTCATGAAATTTCTCTACAGAAGATGTTAACGTATCTATTCTCTGGAAGTCTGTATAATCTGCACCATTTTGAACATAGATAATTGTGTTAGTCAATTCGTGTTTTGTAAATCCGATGATTACCGGTGAAAAAGGAAACAGTTTACCGAATAATAATTCATAGGTTAATATTCCCATTAAAATGAGAATAATTCCCAAAACTGATAATTTAATTTTTTTCTTCCTTGTCATTTTTCTGTCTGTTTACAGTTGGCTATAACGTTTTTCTGCTTGGCGATGTTAGCTGTTCGTTGTTTTTTCATTTTGTTCAATTTGTCCGCTGTTATTATTCTGTTTGTGTAAGAGTTAATTGTCAGTCTAATGTTTCTAAAATTGTCAGTAATATAAATATTTTTACCGTTTTTTATAAATTTGTGTTCGTCTGTTTCTGAAATAATTGCTAAAACAAGTTCTTCAATTTTGTCATTTGTAAAATCAAGTTTTAGTTTCTTATTAATTCGTCCATAAACAAGTTCGGTGTAACAGATTTTGTCAATAATTTCTTTTTTATAATTCTTCATACAGCATTTGTAATATTGTCATTAACATCACCTGTAATGTACCCTGCCTGAACTTCTGTTTCGGCAACAGAGTCTTTAATAATATCAGTAGATTTTTTAGATTTCATTCAAAAAGATTAATTATTCTAAATTAAACTCTTGATATTGAATTTTCAATGTTAATTAAAAAGGTAGTAAATTTGAGAAAATGGAATATGACGAAGTTTGAGTTAGGGACTCAATTTCGCTTATCTAAGACCTATCGCGGAGCATCTTAGCGTTTTTCATAAAAGCGAAATTGTTCTGCTCACAATGTTACCGGCTGTGATTAAGGTCTAACCGATAGATAAATTTACTGTCCTGCCTAAACCAATTTCAAAAATTTTATAGAGAGTTGATAATTGAATATCACTATGACCATTCTCTATTCTTGAAATAAAACTTTTTTTTGTTCCTGTCTTTGCCGCTAATTGTTCTTGTGTCATAGCAGCTAATCGTCTTTCTTCTTTTATTATTTCACCTATAGCAAAAGCTTTTGCTTTTATGTCAAAATCAGTCCTTGACTTTGACCCGATATGTCCATAACGATCTATGATATGTTCTTCAAAGGTCGTTATATTTTTATTTTTTTTTATTTTTGTTTTCATCTCTTTTAAGTTTTAATTTTTCTTGAAAATATTCATATTTTAATCCTAAAGCTTTCTCTATTTCTGACAATGGGGTTTTTTGAGTCTTTTTTTGAAACCCATTAAATAGAATAACAAGATTACCCTCATCAAAGCAAGAAAAAACTCTGTATATATTGCTATTGTATTCAATCCGAATTTCGTAAAGCCCATCAGTTTCTGTTATATGGTCAAAAAATTTCTTTGGAATTCTTTCAGCAACAGAAATTAGAAATAACACATAATCAAATTTATCTTTTACCTTTTCATTTTGTTTATTGTAAAAATCAAGATAGTAATCCTTATAATAAATTATTTGCCTGATTCTTTCCATTTTTATTTTTTTACAAAGTTAACTAATAATGGAACAAATATCAAGTTTTTTGAAATTTTTTTTGGGGGCATTTGGGTTGGTAACAATTGTGCTGCAAATAAATTTATTGACATACGAAAAATATTATCTTCGTAACAACGTGAACTCCTATAAACGTCTGTTTGACATCTTTTTGTTAATATAAAAATGATGTAAAATTTTTTAATTTACAATACATTTTTAGAGCTTCTGAAACCATTTTATGTTAATTTGCGTCTAAGTATATTATAAGGTATTACATACATTTTACAATTAAATTAATATTATTAAGATGAAAATATTTAGAAAAACGGGTTTCTCGCTGAGTTTTATTTTATTGGTGTTTGTTTTTTCGGGTTTTTCGGGAGCTGTAAATTCTCAAAGCTTTGATAAGGCAAGATTGGATTCTCTGCTGAACTATTTTTATGATAATAACAAATTTCAGGGTACGATTACAATTTCCGAAAACGGTGAAAATATTTATAATAAATCTTACGGATTTCTGGATATTGCAAATAAAATACCGGCAAACACCGATACCAAATACAGAATCGGCTCAATTTCGAAAACATTTACGGCTGTTATGATTTTTAATTTAATTGAAGAGAATAAAATTGCTTTAACCGATTTACTTTCAAAATATTACCCGGAAATTCCGAATTCGGATAAAATAACTATTACTCACCTTCTGACTCATCAGAGCGGAATTCATAATTTTACAAATTCAATTGATACGAGCTTTTATTTATATCCGAAAACGAAAGCGGAAATGATTGAAAAAATAAAGAGTTTTAAAACTGAATTTGAGCCGGGCGAAAAAACAGAATACAGTAATTCAAACTTCGTTTTGCTGGGCTATATTCTTGAAAACTTAACCGGTAAATCTTACCCGGAATTACTGCAGGAATTGATTTGCGGAAAACTTGGGCTTAAAAATACTTACTATATGAAAAAAATCAATGTTTCCGATAACGAAGCCCTGTCATATAATTTTGCGTCCGGTGAATGGGTTTTAGAGCCGGAAACTGATTTATCAGTACCGCACGGTGCAGGAGCTTTGGTTTCAACTACAAATGATTTAACGGCATTTATAAACGGTTTATTTGATTTAAAACTTATTTCTCAAAAATCTTTAGATGAGATGCTTGTAATTGAGAAAGGTATGGGAAGAGGAATTTTTAAAATGCCTTTTTATGAAAATTCCGGCTTTGGTCATACAGGCGGAATAGACGGATTCCGTTCTGCTCTGGTTTATTTTCCGGAAAAGAAAGTTTCTTTTGCCTTTACCGGAAATGCTCTTAATTTTTCAATGAATGATTTGCTGATTGGTGCTCTGAGCATTTATTTTAACAGGCAATATGATTTTCCAAAGTTTGAATCAGTTGAAGTTAAACAGGAAATACTAACTAAATATACGGGAGTTTTTTCTAAAAAAGATTTCCCAATTAAAATTACAATAACAATTGTAAACGGAAAACTGACAGCTCAGGGAACAGGTCAGCCGTCATTTGAGCCGGATGCAACAAGCGATACAGAGTTCAAATTCGAGCAGGCAGGATTAGTAATGATTTTTTCCGAAGACGGCGAACAGCTCACTTTGAAGCAAGGCGGCGAGACCTATTTAATGAAAAAAGAAAAATAGGAGTTAAATTTCTTATACTCCGAGTGTTTAAAATTGTCTTGATTTGTACTAATAATAGGAATAATTTGTATAAAACAGATGACATTTGAAAATATATAAATTTTTATTATTCATTGCTTTTTCCGGGCTGATATTTCACGGCTGCAATCACCTTTCATACAGAACTTATGAAGTGCCTGATAGTGAATTGGTAGAAATTCCCGATCCGGATTATAATATCACGCTTAACGAAGATTATGAATATTTTGTGGAATATATGTTTCTTGGAAACCGTTCGGAAAATTTCAGTACTTATTTTAATAAATTCTTCAGTGCCGAAGAGGCTTATGAAGAAGCTATGACAGAGCTTGAAGCTGCTTTTATTTCATCCTATAATCCTAAGCTCGATTCTTTAGACCAGATTCCTCCGGTCGCAGCCGGTATTAAAGATAAATTTAACAAGGTGATTGAACTCGGTTCAAAGATTCTTCAGTTTCATAAGGATACAAGATATCTCGATGATGCAGTTCTTCTAATCGGGAAATCTTACTACAATATGCAGGAGTATATTCAGGCAGAAAGAAAATTTGAAGAGTTTCTTTCGAAACTTACGGAAAGCTCTTTGTATGATGAGGCAATTTTATATCTTGCAAGAACTAAGATGAAAATGAGAAAAAAACAGGACGGGGAAACTATACTTCGGAATTTGCTTGCGAAAACAGAAAACAACGAAATAAAATCTTCTATTTATGAAGAGCTTGCAATTTTATCTCTGACAAAGAAGGATTTTCCTGCCGCAATAGACCAATTTACCAAGTCAATAGATTTCACCGCTGACAGTGAAAATAAGGCAAGGAAATTATTTATTCTTGCAAAGATTTATACATTAATTGATATTTCGAAAGCAGTCGGGATTTATGAGAGAGTTATTGATAATACTTCAAATTTCGACCTCGAATTTTATGCAAAACTGAATAAGGCAATTGTAACATATAAAACAGGAAAATATGATATTGCACTGGAAGAGCTTGAAAAAATGTCAAGAAAATACAGAGACTATCCCGAGTTAAAACAAAACGCAGATTTTGAGATTGCGAATATTTATTTTTTAACAAAGAAATTTGATTTAGCATTGAATAAGTATTACGATGTTATAATTGATTTTGCCGGAACAAAGGCAGCGGCGGATTCTTATTATTATATCGGCAGTTATTATGAAAATGAGAAAGGCGATTATTTCAATGCCGCAGTAAATTATAAAAAAAGTTCCGAAACCTTTCCCGGCAGTGAGTTTGCCGCTATAAGTCTCAGGAAGTTTAACAATTTCGACAGATATTTCACACTTAAGGCAGAACTAAGCGACACAACTAAAACGGACTTCCCGACAGAAAATCCGGAGCTTGAGAAGTATAGAAAAATCAAGGAGGAAAATAAGCCCGGAAGCGAAAGGAAAGAACAGGAATTTAATTTCCCGGGTAAGGAAAAAGGTTCCGGAGGTTTCAGAAGCCCTTCAGTTTATGATTCTACTGAAAATACAGGCGAGGGAAATGACCCTGTACAAAAAATTAATCTTCCTTTGGATACTTCATTGGGAAAAAACAACCCTTTAGATACAACTTTAAAAAAGGAACTGCCAAAGGATACGATTATTGACTGGGAGCAAAGAGCAAGAGATTCACTGATTACTGCCGAAAGAATTGAAGACTCAACAAGAACGGCAAAAATTGATAAAAGGTTTTCATTGTTCTTTGAACTTGCAGAGCTGTTTTATTTTAATATGCAATTAAACGATTCTGCGGAATATTATCTTGACTATATTGTTGCAAACGACATAAACGACCTGCGAAAAGCAAGGGCATCTTTTATGCTTGCACTTATTTACAAAGCGGAAAATAGCAATGAGAAAGTTGAATCTATATACCGCGAAATAATTGAAAAATATCCGGGAACAGATGTGGCAAATGAGTGCCGGCGAATACTCGGACTTGAATTATTAGACCTTACAGATGATAAAGTGGAGATTGCCTATGCTAATTCAATGGCGGAGCTGAGTAAGAATAATCCGGAAAAGGCGGTGGAAATTTTGAAATCTATCTTAGGTTTAAACCCTGATAACGAGAAACTGCCAAAGATATATTATGCGTTGGGCTGGATATATGAAAATAATTTAATGAAATTAGACAGCTCAGTGAAATATTATAAACTTCTGAGAGAGAAATTCCCTTCTTCGGTTTATACAATTTCAATTATAGCGAAACTTGATGTTATTGCTCCTGAGAAAATTGAAAATACTCCTAAAGATACTTTAAAATTAAAAACCGATACTACGGTTGTTTTAAATGACAGTATTACGGGAAATATGATTATAAAAGACTCCCTAACAAATGATTTAATTGAACTGCCTCCCGAAGATTCATCATTTATACCGCTTCCGAAGGATACAACAATAAGGCAGAACTTTATTGAGCAATAGTTTATAGAAACCCGAGTTCGAGTTTTGCTTCCTCAGACATTTTATTGAAATCCCACGGCGGGTCAAATGTTATTTCAACTCTCGCATCATTAACCATCGGATGTTCACGGAGTTTTTCCTGTATCTCTATAGGTAATGAACCTGCAACAGGACAAGCAGGTGATGTCAGAGTCATAATTACAAGCACGTCTCCGTTCGTGGCAAGTTTGATATCATAAATTAAACCAAGATCGTATATATTCACCGGGATTTCCGGGTCATAGCAATTCTTTAAAACCTTTAAAACTTCTTCCGTTAATTCATCAGGATTAACTTCTTTAGTCTGCCCGATGTTTTTTTCTTCCTCTGACATTTTTTTCTATTTTATGAACTTTGATGTTTCCGCTTTCATTCTGTTTATCATTGCAGAAAGTCCGTTTGCTCTGTTAATTGAAAGGTGCTCTTTCATTCCTATCTTCTCAACAAAACTTAAATCTGCATTTAATATGTCTTCCGGTTTTTGTCCGGATAGAACCATTATCAGCAGTGCTATTATTCCTTTCGTTATAATGGCATCACTATCTGCAGTAAAATAAACTTTTCCGTCTTTAAATTCTGTGCAAATCCACACCTGCGACTGGCATCCGCTTACTTTATATTCGTCTGTTTTTAATTTTTCGTCAATTAACTGCAGTTCTTTTCCTATGTCAATTATATATTCATATTTTGTGTTCCAGTCTTCAAACATTGTGAACTCTTCAATTATTTCGTTTTCGATTTCATTTATGGTTGGCATTGTATTTCCTTTTTTGATTTTAAATTTAAGAAAGCATTTTATTTGCTTTTATTACTCCTTCAATCAGTAAATCAATTTCTTCTTTTGTATTATAAAATGAAAATGACGCTCTCACTGTTCCGGGTATATTGAATCTTTTCATTATGGGCTCGGCGCAGTGATGACCTGTTCTTACGGCAATTCCGAGATTATTGAGAATTGTACCTGTGTCATAAGGATGTATATCGCCGCATAGAAAACTGACTACACTTTTCTTTTCTTTTGCGGTTCCGATAAACCTTATATTTTCAATTTCCGATAAACGCTTTGCTGCATATTCGAGTAATTCATCTTCATATTGCTCTATTTTTGAAAGTCCTATATTTTCAATATATTCAAATGCAGATTTTAATGATATCGGTCCTTCTATATTCGGAGTACCTGCTTCAAATTTATATGGAAGGTCATTATAAACAGTTTTTTCAAACGAAACTGATTTTATCATTTCACCGCCGCCGTGATAAGGAGGCATTTTATTCAAAAGTGATTCTTTTCCGTATAATACGCCTATTCCGGTATGTGCATAGACCTTATGTCCTGAAAATGCGTAGAAATCAACATCAAGTTCACGTACATCTATTTTGAAATGCTGAATAGACTGAGCTCCGTCAATCATAACGGGAACGCCGGCATTATGGGCAATTTGAATTATTTCTTTGACAGGGTTTTGGGTTCCGAGTGCATTTGAAATATGAACAACAGATACAAGCTTCGTCTTTTCCGTAAAAAGTTTCTTATATTCATCTATTAATAATTCGCCGCTGTCATTTACAGGAATTACTTTCAGCTTTGCATTTTTTCTTTCACAAAGCATTTGCCAGGGAACAATATTGGAATGGTGCTCAATTGCGGAAATAATAATTTCATCTCCTGAATTAAAAAATTCCGAGCCGAAAGAAGTTGCCACGAGATTAATTGCTTCAGTAGTTCCGCGTACAAAAATAATTTCGGATGACTTTCCGGCATTGATATATTTTCTTATTGCTTCCCTTGCGGATTCATATTCATTTGTTGCCTCTTCGCTAAGAGTATGGACTCCCCTGTGTACATTGCTGTTTAAGGTCTTATAATAATTATCCACAGAATCCAGAACATATTGCGGCTTTTGAGTCGTAGCGGCATTGTCGAAATATATCAACGGTTTGCCGTTTATAAATCTTTTCAGAATCGGAAAATCTTCTCTTATTTTTTTAACATCAAAATCAGGCATTGGAATATTAATTTAATTTTTTCTCAAGCATTTTTTCAAGATATTCTTTTAATGGAGCGAGTTTTATATTCATAATCACCTCTTCAAGAAATGCATAAAGAAGAATCGTCTTTGCCTTTTCGGTTTCTATTCCACGCGATCTGAGATAAAATAATTCATCGGGATTTAACTGTCCCGTTGTGGCTCCGTGACTGCATTTTACGTCATCGGCAAATATCTCAAGCTGAGGAATTGAATTTATATCAGCTTTCTCGCTTAATATAATATTTTTGTTGGATTGATATGCATTGGTTTTCTGAGCATCCTGCCTTACAAGAATCTTTCCGTTAAATACTGCTCCTGCATTATCATCAATTATTCCTTTGTAAAGTTCATTGCTGTAGCAATTCGGTACTGCGTGATCTGCAAGTGTATGATTATCTATTAATTGATTGCGCTTGGAAAGATAGATGCCGTTCATATAACATTCCGAATCTTTTCCTTTGAAAAACGTGTTGAAATTATTTCTTATCAATTCACCGCCCCAGCTTATTACATAAGATTCAATACTGCTGTTTGCGTTTTGAATTACCTGCGTTGTTCCGATATTAAAAGATTTTTCGCTGTCGTTCTGGATTTTATAATGAGTTACTTTTGAATTTTCTTCAAGCATAATCTCGGTAACGGAATTCAGGAACGAAACTTTTTTTCCGGTTGTATAAGATACTTCAATAACAACGGAAGAAGAGAATTTTCCCGCATTTATAATTACTCTCGGCTGCGAAATTATTTCATCTTTATCAGAACCTGTAAGATGGAGAATAAGTACGGGATATTTCAGATTTGCATTTTCGGGCAGTGAGATATAAACACCATCGCCGCCGAATGCAGTATTGAGTGCGGTGAAAGCATCTTTTTTATAATCCGCAATTTTACCAATCAAACCGCTTAACTCATCAGAGTGCGATTTCAGAGCATCTTTGAGACTGCCTATAAAACCATTTGAAATATTTTCCTTTATATCGGAAAGTTCTTTATCATAGATTCCGTTAACAAGTACAACAAGATTAGCTTCAAGTTTTGGAATCAGATATTTTTTAAGATTAGTCTTTGGGATTTTTATATTTTCAAACAGCCCTGCGGGAAGGAATGAATTTTTTACTAACTGATTAATATGAGTGAATCTCCATTCTTCAATTTTTCTTGTGGGAAATCCGAGTTCATTAAAAGCTTTAATAGCATCTTTTCTTGTTTCGTGGAAACCGGTATTTACTTCTCCGTTCAGTGATTTTTCAAATCCCGAAAAATCGTTTAATAACTTTTCTTTTAAATCAATATTATTTTTCATTTTTATCCGACGTTATTTTTTTCCGTTTCTTTTATAAAATCATATCCGCTTTCTTCCAGTTCAAGAGCGAGCTCTTTGCCGCCTGTTTTTATAATTTTTCCGTTATAAAGAATGTGTACAAAGTCAGGTACGATATAATTCAACAGTCTTTGGTAGTGAGTAATTACAACAAAAGATTTTTTGCCGTCTTTTATTTTATTTATTCCGTCACCTACAATTCTTAATGCATCTATATCGAGACCGGAATCCGTTTCATCAAGTATTGAAAGTTTTGGGTCAAGCATTGCAAGCTGGAAAATTTCATTTCTTTTCTTTTCGCCGCCTGAAAATCCGACATTCACAAATCTGCTTATCATTTCGGGATTCAGTTCAACAAGCTTTGCTTTCTCCTTCATCAATTTTAAAAACTCGGTTGCTTTAACAGGGTCTAATCCCTTGTATTTTCTGATTTCATTTATTGCAGTCTTCATAAAATT
The DNA here is from genome assembly GCA_937983305.1 of uncultured Ignavibacteriota bacterium. Taxonomy (GTDB): domain Bacteria; phylum Bacteroidota; class Ignavibacteria; order Tepidaquicellales; family Tepidaquicellaceae; genus DSSM01. The sequence continues at coordinate 37,665 of CALKAJ010000381.1, forward strand.
TGCATTTGACACTCCGGGAATTTCCACGGGATACTGAAATGCCAGAAATATTCCTTCTCCGGCTCTTTCTTCGGGGTCAAGCTCAAGAAGATTTTTTCCTTCATATAAAACTTCTCCGCCTGTAACTTCGTATCCTTCTTTTCCCGCAAGAACAGAGGCAAGTGTACTTTTTCCCGAACCGTTAGGTCCCATAATTGCGTGTATTTCACCGGGCTTTACTTCAAGATTAATTCCTTTTAAAATTTCTTTTCCTTCAATTTCTGCTTTTAAATCTTTTATTATTAACATATATGATGTCTGTTTAAATTTTTCTCTTTTTATTAAATAGTATTTTGATTTATCCTACGCTTCCTTCAAGGGAAATCGCCAAAAGCTTCTGAGCTTCAACCGCAAATTCCATTGGAAGTTTGCTTAGTACTTCTTTCGCATATCCGTTTACAATCAATGCAATTGCAGATTCTTCGGTAAGACCTCTTTGCCGGCAATAGAATAATATTTCTTCATTTATTTTCGATGTTGTTGCTTCGTGTTCAACTGTTGCACTGCTGTTATGAATATCAAAATATGGGAATGTATGCGCTCCGCATTTATCACCCATAAGAAGCGAATCGCACTGGGAGTAGTTCCTTGCGTTCACGGCATTTTCGGTAACTTTGACAAGTCCTCTGTAACTGTTCTGACTGAAGCCTGCGGAAATTCCCTTTGAAACAATTCTGCTCTTTGTATTTTTTCCGAGATGAATCATTTTACTGCCGGTATCTGCCTGCTGGTAGTTATTAGTCAATGCTACAGAATAGAATTCGCCTATTGAATTATCGCCCTTTAAAACACAGCTTGGATATTTCCACGTAATTGCAGAGCCGGTTTCGACCTGCGTCCAGGATATTTTTGAACTTACTCCGGCACAAAGACCTCTTTTGGTAACAAAGTTATAAACTCCGCCTTTTCCTTCTTCATTTCCGGGATACCAGTTCTGAACTGTTGAATATTTTATTTCGGCGTTATCATAGGCAATTAATTCTACAACTGCGGCGTGGAGCTGATTTTCATCTCTTTGAGGTGCGGTACATCCTTCAAGATAGCTTACATAGGCACCGTCATCCGCTACAATAAGAGTTCTTTCAAACTGTCCTGTGTTAGCGGCATTGATTCTGAAATAAGTTGAAAGTTCCATCGGACATCTTACACCTTTCGGAATATAGACAAATGAGCCGTCGCTGAATACTGCGGCATTCAGAGCGGCAAAAAAATTATCCTGATAAGGAACAACCGTGCCCATATATTTTCGAACTAATTCCGGATGGGTTTGCAATGCTTCGCTAATGGAACAGAAAACAATTCCGAGCTCTGAAAGTTTTTCCCTGTAAGTTGTAACAACGGAAACAGAATCAAGCACTGCATCAACTGCAACGCCTGCAAGAAACTGCTGTTCAACAAGCGGAATTCCAAGCTTATCGTATGTTTCCTTGATTTTCGGGTCAAGTTCATCGAGAGAATTAAGTTTTCCTTTTTTGGGAGCGGCAAAATAAATAATATCCTGATAATTTATTTCCGGGTAATCAACTTTTGCCCATTTGGGCTCTGTTAAAGTTTTCCAGTGTTCAAAAGCTTTCAGACGCCAGTCAAGCATCCATTCCGGTTCATTTTTCTTTTTAGAAATTGCTCTTACTGTATCTTCCGATAATCCTTTTGCAAAAGAATCCATTTCAATATCTGAGGTAAAGCCGTATTCATACTCAGTTTGAATTTTTTGTGTTATTATATCGTCACTACTCATAGTATTTTAGTTTATGTTTCTGACCGTTTTTTTTATTAGATTGTATTACGGTGTTATAATAATAAACAAACAGCAAATATATAAAATTCAAGAGCGGAGAATTTTATATTATTTGTTTCAAAAATAATAATTAAAATCCCTAAAAAATATATATTTAATTCTCAATTATTACATATTCACCCGCATTAAAAAAGAAAGCCGGGACAAAGCCCGGCTTCCTGTAATTTTAAATCTATAGTACTAATAATTTCTTTATTTTACGAGAACCATTCTCTTAACTTCTGTGAATGTTCCTGATGTAAGTTTGTAGAAATATACACCGCTTGCGAGATGCGAGGCATCGTAATCAAGTGTGTAATATCCGGGTTGTTTTACATCATTTACGAGAACGGCGACTTCTCTTCCGAGAATATCAAATACCTTCAAGGTTACCATTGCCTGTTTCGGAATTGCAAAGTTAATCTTTGTTGAAGGATTGAATGGGTTCGGGAAGTTTTGTGCCAATTCGTATTTAGTCGGAATCAGATTGTTTTCAAAAGAAAGATTTAATGCCGCATTTACTGTCAGACTGATATTCGGTCTTGCAGTATATGTTGAACCGACAGTGGTAATTGATACGCATCCGTCTCCTGATGATAAGTCAGAATGGTTGTGTTTGTTTTGATTGAGTGCGTTATCAGTTCCGTTTACGGTTGTATTTGAAGTATATGAACTGTTATTGAAGCATATTTCAATAGCGAGATTTTGTGAGCCGTTCCACTGGAATGGGGTTGTAAGATTTACATACTGCCAACCGCTGCCGGCTACGGTATAATTACCGCTGTAAACGAGTGTACCGCCGGTCATATATCCTGAAAGCGAGGACGCTGTTTCGTTTTTCATAAATACTTTAAATCCGCTCATAACCTGTGAAGCCGGTGATGTTACATCAAATCCGATTCTTGTTATATAGCCGCCGTTTGATACGCCGCTTGCAAGAATTTCAGCAGATGTATAAAGCATACAGGTTCTGGAGTCCATATAGAATGTGTAATAGGGCCAGCCGCAAGCTGTTGTACCATTACCAACGATTGCGGTATTCTGTCCGATGGTTAATTGCATTGTATCAAGCTTTACGACATTGTAATCTGCTCTTGTTCTTAATATTACATTAGCAACTGTACCTGCAGGAGTTCCTGCGGCAGAAGTAAGGGTGAAATATTTGAATACAGAGTCAGAGCCGTTAATTGAGCCATAAACCATAGAGTCAACATTGATTGTAACATAAGGACTTGAACATAAAATTCTTCCTGTTACATTCTTTGCCTGAGATGTTCCTGTATTCTTTTCGAATACTTTCAATTTAACTTGTTCGTTAGCATCCCATCTGCCGTTGTTATTACCGACAGAATCAACAAGTGCATGCATACCTTTCTTTACAAAAGGAGCGTGAGCAACTACGTCAAAGTAAGAAGTCCAGGTATTTGCACCGCTTGTAGCAGTAACTTTGAATTGAACAGTTCTTAAGTCAGGGATGTTGTTAGCGACTGTATAAGTGAATGCATTGTTAACCAATACTGAGTCATTGCTGTTAATATTACCATAAACTTCTGTTGAGTCGGTCATAGTAATATAAGAATCAGTGGTTGTAACTTTTACGTTTACGGTAGTAGCTTGTGCGAAACCAACGTTTTTCATTTTTAAGTTGAATTTATTGGTTTCGGCATAGTCCATTAATCCGTTTCCGTTTCCAAGAGGAGACGCATCATTGATGGTGCTGTTTAAATAAACAACAAATGGTCCGGATGCAGGAATTACATTAACTTTCTGCATATAACGGAATTTGTTTTGTTTTGTTATTACTAAATCCATTTGGTTTCCGGGAGTAGGAACGTTTGACATATTTACAACGGTAGTTCCTCCAACGCTTGTGTTTCTTCCAACTATTGTTCCGTTGTAAGATAAACAAATATAAGCACCGGAATCAACAGTAACGTTAAATGTTGTTGCACCGTATGTTACAGTTGAAGCGTGAGTTGGTGTTAAAGCAGTCGGGACTGCATAATACATTTGCAAGAAAGCATCACCGTGATGGTGGAACAGGTGATATGTTACCTGTTTATTGCTGGTGTTATAGGGCCAGCTTGATTGCTGTAAGAAATATTTTCCTGCAGCATTACCGAATCCCGGTCTTACGTCTCTTGAAGAAGGAGTTGTACCATATGCGGGCATAAAGTTTGGCCACATATTGTCATACATACCCCATGCAAAAGCGTCGTTTACAAATGAGTATGAAACTTCAGATGCAGCAAGAATTCCCATACATCCGGCATTTTGTCCGTTGTATGTATATCTGTGGAATTTCTCGGCAAAACATTCACTGCCGTAGTTATATTTTCCTGTTAAACAGTTAATTGAGAATATGTATGAAAGATCTGTATTTGTTAATGATGAAATATGCGAGCTTTGGAATGCGGGCTCTCCCCATCCTGTTTCGCCGCCGTGGTCTCTGTGTTGAAGCATAAAGGCACCTGCGTTCAGAGAGTTAATAACCATCTGTGCACTTCCGTTGCTCCAGTTACCGAGTGAATCAGGAGTCAAAGGTATATAATAAAGTCCTGCCGGTCCAAAATAATTTACTACTGTGGATGTATTTGTCGCAGTTGACCATGTTGTGCCCGGAGTTCCCGAGTAAATAACATTGATACGGGTTGGGTTCATTCCAAGTTTTTTCTTGAAAAATCCGCCAACAACTTCAGAACAAATCTGGAACCATCTTTCAGTCTGCCAGCCGAGTGCTGTAATTGGTTTGTTGTAGAAACTTGCACTCGTCGGAGGATTTAATTCATATCCGAGAGATTTTGTAACCATAACCTGAAGCTGAGCATTGTTGTTTGCAGTCATTCTTGCCATTATAATTTCAGGCATATCATCTGCATTTACATCTCCATAAATATTATCGGATACGCAATAGCTGTTCCAGATTGGTGAGGTAACACTAACATTTCCGTCCGTTCCATAGTCGCCGAGAATTAATATTGCAACAGGTGGTACTGTCCAGGTGTTGTATGCATTATTAATCCATGTTTCAATTTGAGTAGGAGTATTTCCGCCGATATCGGCAATTGAATAGACTCCTGTACGAATTCCCTGTTTAGTTCTGAAATTCTTGATAGTATCTGCCCATGCGGCAAATTCAGGGTTATTTGGTCTGATAATTACATATTCATAATCGGGTGTAAGTGAATTTGTAAGATTCTTGCCATAATCAATAGCCGGGAGCATATCGCTGTTTAAAACATTATCGAAAAGAATCGGGTCAAACCATCTTGAACGAAGTCTGTCTTCACCGAATTTTCCATTGCCGCCGACAAAATCAACCTGTACCTGTAAATCTCTGTAAACAATTAATTCTTTGGTTACAGGATTGTACTGGAAAGGTGTAATTCCGAGCATAACAACATCTACACCGCGAATTTTGCTAACTTCTGATAAATTAACAATATTTTCGGGATAATATGCATTCTTTGAATAAATTGAATTATTCTTTGCATATTGAAGTGGTCCGGATTCTGTTTCAAGTGGAATTCTTGGAGCAGGTGCTACGTCAACATTTGTATATTTTTCAATTCTTGAAGATACAATTCTGTAAACAGCTTTTGAACCTTGAGGAATTGCAATGAATCTGCCTGTTCCGGCTAAATCCGGGAAGCCTTCATTGTTTGGTAAAAATACTGATGGAATATTGACCGCTTTCATGGTCATTCCATTTACCATTACATCGTTTAATATCACCGAGCTTGTCGAGAAATTAACCGTTACGCCTGAAGGACCTTTTGCCTTTACAGACAAACCGTCAGGACCCCAGGAATTACTGTATTTGTATTCCTGAGCATTAGCATTTGAAAAAACAACAAATGCGATAATAGCTAAACTCATTAACAGAGCTTTGCTAATTGAATTTTTTAGGGTAAACATTTGTAATTTTTAATAAATTAAGTTATTAAAATATTTGGGATTTAGAAAAGTATTGAATATCTATTCAAACTATAAAATTTATAAAGAGCATTTCAGACTCTAAACCGTAAATTATAAACCTTTTTTCAAATAATCAAGTTAAAGAAACAAGACCAAAAGGTCTCTAAATCATAATGGGAGTGTTTTTATCTCTTTTACTTTTGATTAAAGCAAAATAAACAAAGGTATTAAAATAAATAATTAAAGCCTGCCTGAAATCCGATTCTTTTATCCTTGAAATCACCATTTAGACCCAATATAACTTTTGACAAATAAGAATATGATATACGTATACGGAGGTTGAATTTGTCAGTTATGGGGAAGTCGTCACCAAGATAAAATTCATTGTATGTGTTTATATCTGATGGTGAATATTCACCGGGCAATCCAACTCTTAAACCGGTATGAATGCCTTGTCCGAAATGCTGTGTAAAATATCCACCAATCATAACGAAGTCATAACCACTTGGTGAATCTTCTTTGCCAACACTTATTCCTAATTCGGAATTTTTAAGGATTAAATATCCTGCATCAAATTGTAAATAGTCCATCGCTACTGGATCTGCAGTAACTCCCAGAAGTATTGAGAACGTAAATGTTTTTTTATATGGAGCTGTTAAATTCAGTTTTATACTCTGATAAGAGTTTTGCGAATGTGTAGATGATATTCCTATTAGGATTATTGCTAATGTTATTATGAGTTTTTTCATATATTAATTAGTTTAATTTTTAATCCGGCACTTAGTGAAAATGAAATTGTTGAAGGGCCCCTTGCAAGTAAAAAATATTTCGGCTTCAGTAAAAAAGCTAACTTCATCACTTATCCTGAAGTCTCTTCCGGTTCCTAAATTTAAGCCCGGTATTGGTTGATAATCGTTGTCATCGCTCAAAGGAAAACTTACAGCAGATTTTAGATAAAAACTATTTTCTGATTTTGGATAAACTCTTAGGCCAAGGTTAAGAAAGTGTTTATTTAAATAACCTGTATATTCAGAAGAATTATCATACTTATGTCTGCTGTAATTATATTCAAACAACAAAGTAACAACCTTTGACAGATTATAATGAATTGATGGCCTGATTTCAAAACCTCCATAAGTAGTCTGTCCTTTGGAATTATTTAGTGACTTTAAATAACCACCTTGCAAACTTAGCGAAATATAGTTGTCTACTTTATTGCTTTGACCTAATATGATTACAGGCCATAGAAAGATAACAACAATAATTAAAATTTTCTTTGTAATCATAAGTTTGTTTTATGTATTTAATTGGTCAAATCAAAGATTTTAGTTTCATAATGGAAGTGTTTTAGATTCTTTTACTTTTCTCAGGAAATAAGCACCTGTGATAAAGAAAAATCCAATTGAGAGTATCGCAAATTTTTGAGAACCTGTGATATAGGATACAAGTCCGAAAGTCAGAGGTCCTAAGAGCGTGGAAGTTTTTTCAAAGAGAGAGTAAAACCCGAAAAACTCGGTTTTTATTTCAGGTGGAGTGAGTTTAGCCATAAGAGCTCTTGAAAGACTTTGGGTAGAGCCAAGGAAAGTACCCGCAAAACCTCCTGCAATAAAGAAGAAGTGAATTTTTACTTCTGCAATAGTAATATAGGAATCATTGCCCGTGATGAAAATAAAAATTAAAATAAGAAGCCAGAAAAACAAAGTAACAAAGATAGAGTTTTTAATGCCGAGTTTATCGCCGATTTTCCCGAATAATAAAGAGCCAAGCATAGCAGTAAACTGAACAATAATAAAGAAAATTGCAAGCTGAATGGTAGTAAAACCAAGCGTTTTATTTGCGTAAATTCCTGCAAAGAAAATGATTGTGTTTACTGCATCAATATAGAGGAAATATGAAAGGAGATAATTTTTTAGATTTCTGTATTTATTAATATGCTTAATGGTATCGAAAACTTTTTTGAAGCCGAATTTGATATTTTCTATATAAGATACTTCCGGCAATCGAACAGAGCTTTTTTTCTCTTTTAGAAAAAGAAATAATGGGATTGAGAAGACAAGATAGAAAATAGCTGAGACAGGGAACAGCAAGTTGTAATTTCCGGCAAACGGAAATACAAGTAAGACGGAAACAAGCGAGCCGATATATCCGACTGCATATCCGATACCCGAAACTCTGTTATAATATTTTTCCTCTGTAATATCGGGGATAAAGGCATCATAAAAAGTTAATCCGGTTTGAAATCCTATATTTGAAATGATGAAGAGGGTTAAACCGAGGAATATTGTACCGGCTCCTGTAAAGTACAGGAAAGAGGTTGGAATAACGGCAAGCAAAGTAAAAAAGAAAAGGAATGATTTTTTATTTGAGGTTCTATCGGCAATTGCACCGCAAACGGGATTCAGAATTGCGGAGAAAATCATAGAAATATTAATCCCAAGCGACCAGAAAAAATCCGCTTCCCTGCTTTGAGCACAAACTACATCGGTGAAATAAACTGCATAAACAAAGGCAAGAATAATAACTGCATAGGAAGAGTTGCCAAAATCATATAAAGACCAGACAAAAACCGATGATTTATTTTTCATTACGCTTACTCTTTATATCCAGTAAACCCCTTCCGGTTTTATTTAATTTTTTATTTTTCGTTAAATCCACATTGATTGAATCGAGAATCCCGTTAATAAAACTGCCGCTTGTTTTTGTGCTGTATTCTTTAGCAATATCAATAGCTTCATTAATAGTTACTTTCGTAGGAATTTCAGGAAAGAAAAGCATTTCGGCAAGCGCCATCCGCATAGCAATTTTATCAATCATTGCAATTCTGCTAAATTCCCAGTTATCTAATTTATCTTTAATAAGTTTATCAAACTCTTTCACATTATTGATAACAACATCAATTAACTTATTTATAAAAAGTAATTTATCGGCATCTTCAACATCTGCGATTAAATCTTTTTTAACTTTTCCGATGGGATCTTTGCCAATCCAATGAGCATATAGTACATTTAAAACTTTTATCCGGGCTTCCCGTCTTGAAATTCGCATTTTGCTACCTATAATTTTTTTATTTTATTAATTAACCTATTCCAAAGAACCAAAAAAACAGCACTGCAACACTTTCTTTTATACAGAAGTTCAGAACTCCTTCGGCGCTCCGGGGAGTATCTGTTGAAACACAGTTCACATTTATTCCACTGAATCTGCATATTTCAGATGAACGAAACAAGTGAAAATTATCGGAAATAATTATTATTTTGTTCCACTTATACCTGAAATAAAGATTGTCTCTGATATATTGAATTTGTTCGTTTGTGGAAATTGATTGATTTTCAATTAAAAGATTGTTTGAGTTAACGCCGTATTTAATAAGTTCGTTTTTAGCAACCTCAGCTTCCGATAATTCACCCGGAGAGCCGCCGCCGGTTAAAACAAGTTTTTGTACAATTTTATTTTCATACAGTTCGAAACCTTTATTAATCCGCTCTCTGAATACGGGAGATGGTCTTTTACCGCCCCATACTGCAGCACCGAGAATTACACCTGCATCAGCCTTTACATTCATAGATTTCAAATTTGCAAAATCGTCTTTGAAGTAATAAATCTGCATAACATTGCCTACAAATCCGATTAATGCAACAATTAAGAGATACATTGCATTACTGAAGTAATGAATTTTTTTAGAGCGTGATACCGCAAGATTGAAAAGTGAAATCAATACATAGCCGTGAAGAGCAAGGGATATAGCTCCGAAATAAATTTTTGTTTCTCTTTCAATGGTAAAATTGATTAATGCTGAGAAGAACAATCCAAAAAAAGAAATGATTGAAATAACAACAAGTGATTTCAGGTTGTATTTTGGTTTCAGAAAAATATTAATCAGAGCCAGAACAATAATAGCGAAAAACAAACCGCCCGAAATCAGATTACCTGTTTTAAAAAAGCTGTATTTTGAAAGCAATAAATTCTGGTTACTGTATCTTGTGAAAGCCAGCAAGAATACAGAAACTGCAGAAGACAAAATAACAACCGATAATATGTAAATTTTACTTTTCAATGCACTAAATTAATTAAAATATTTGTATTTTGAAATTGCTTTAAAAAATGCATAATTTGTGAAATATTGCACTAAAACTAAATATCTTAAAAAATTGTTCATAACATTTGAAGGCATTGACAGAAGCGGAAAATCAACTCAGGCGCAAAAACTGTATAATTACCTTAAAAAGAAGAAGGAGAAAGTGATTCTGGTAAGAGAACCCGGAGGAACTAACATTTCCGAAAAAATCAGGCATATACTTCTTGATAAAACCAACAGGAAGATGTTTTCCCTGACGGAGTTTCTTTTGTTTTCCGCGTCAAGACATCAGTTAACGGAAGAAATCATAAAACCGAAGTTGAAAGCAGGATATTATGTGATATGCGACAGATATTTCGACTCCTCAACCGCTTATCAGGGATATGGCGGAAAAATAAATACAAGAATAATAGAAACGATAAACAAAATCGCAACTAAAAATCTTCAGCCTGATATTTCTTTCCTGATTGACATTGATGTAAAGGAAAGACAAAGACGCTTAATATTATCGGGAAGAGGAAAGGACAGGATGGAAGCAAAAGATATTTCGTATCACCAAAAAGTAATCTCCGGATTCAGAAAGATAGCCCGTACAAATAAAAAAAGATTTAAAATTATTGACGGCAAAAAAGATAAAGAAGATATTCATATTGAAATAAAAAAAATAATTAAAATATAATGGATTTTAAAAACAGAAAAAGAAACATTGTTTTATTTTACATTGGTATTCTTGTTTCCATAAATTTTATTTATGGAGCGGCATTAAAAACCGACGAGGACGTATTTGACAGAATAAACCGTAATTTTGATATTTTCGGGAAAGTTTACAAAGAAGTTTCTCTAAATTATGTTGATAATCTTGATGTTGATAAATTTATGAGAGCCGGTATTGAAGGAATGCTCGGAACACTTGACCCATATACCGTATATTACGACGAGAATAACAGAAATGAGATTGAGTTAATAACATCTGGTAAATACGGAGGAATAGGTATTACAATTGAATTGAGAGACAGCATTGTATTTGTTTCCGATGTTTTGACAGGATACGAAGCTGAAAAAAAAGGCTTACGACACGGAGATAAAATAACAGAAATAGACGGAATCAGTTTAAACGGAATGAAGCTCGAAAATATACGGAGAATGGTAAGAGGTCAGCCGGGCTCTGCATTAAGATTTAAAGTTGAAAGAGGCGGCGATATTATCAACTTTGAGCTTACACGGCAGGAAATCATACTGAAAAATATTCCGTTTTACGGTTATATCGGTGAAGAATCTGACGGTATTGCATATATTAAACTTGACAGATTTACAAACACATCGGAAAACGAAGTTGAAAATGCTTTAAAGACATTTAAAACTAACGGAAATTTAAAAGGTGTTGTATTTGATTTAAGAAATAACGGCGGAGGTTTACTCGAAGCGGCAATTGGGATTCTGAATAAATTTGTTGCGAGGAACAGTCTCTTATTGATAACCAAGGGCAGAGAAAAAAACTCCGAAAATAAATTCTTTTCAAAGCAAGACCCGCTAATCCCAAACGAAATTCCGCTTGTTGTATTAATAAATAAAAATACTGCTTCCGCATCGGAAATCGTTTCAGGTGCAATACAGGATTTGGACAGAGGAGTAATTATTGGCAGCCGTTCTTTCGGAAAAGGATTGGTTCAGCAAATAAGAGATCTGAGTTACGGCTCAAAACTGAAAATCACAATGCAAAGATATTTCACGCCTTCCGGAAGATGGATACAGGAAAAAAATTATTTTAAGGAAAATAAATTCGGTGTGTTTTCAAACATTGAAGGATTTAATCAAACAAGCTTTAAAACATTAAACGGAAGAATTGTAAAGGCAAACGGCGGAATTTCACCTGACATTGAAATAAAGCCCGAAGAAGAGAGCGAGATATACTATGCATTATATCAGAAAGATATGTTTTTTAAATTCGCCAATTATTTTCTGGCAAAAAATCCCGGAATAAAATCATTTTCAATTACAGACGATATTTTCAATGACTTCAAAGAATTTATAAAATCCGAGGGTTTTGATTTTCAATCTGAAGCCGATAAGAAAATCGAAGATTTGAAATTAATCGCAGATAAGAAAAATTATGCCAATGAATATTATGAATTTCTTGTGAGATTAAAAGACGATTTACAAAGAGAGGAAGCAAAAGAAATTGATAAAACTTCAGATGAAATAAAGTATGCGATAGAAAGGGAAATCAATAAAAGAATTTTAGATGAAGACGAAAGAGTGAAAGCATCACTAAGAAATGATAAGGCAATAATTGAGGCAATAAGAATTATTAAAACACCTTCGGAATATAATTCATTGTTAAATAAATAAAGGTATGAAAATTGGAATATTAGGCGGCGGACAGCTTGCCCGTATGATGATTGAAGCGGTAAGTAAATACGATTTCAGAATTTATATTTATTCAACCGAAAAGAATTCGCCTGCGGGAAGAATATCTCACGGCGAGACTTTCGGCAAATGGGATGACTTTTCAAAGTTAGATAAATTCATAAAGAAATGTGATTTGATAACGCTTGAAAATGAATTTATTGACTATCACATACTTGAGTACATTGAAAATTCAGGAGTTAAAGTTTTTCCGGATTCTTCAGTAATAAAAAAAATTCAGGATAAATACGAGCAGAAAAAGTTTCTTAAGGAAAGCGGAATACCTGTTGCGGAATTTTGTGCCGCCGAAACAGAAGAAGACGTGATTCAGTTTGCTAAAGAGCATAAATTCCCAATTCTCCTGAAATCAAGAACAATGGGTTACGACGGGAAAGGAAATGCAACCGTTAAATCGGAGGATGAAATTAAAGATGCCTTTAATGCAATTGCGGAACGGGGCAAGGTAATGTGTGAGAAATTTATTAACCTGAAAATGGAACTTGCAATCCAGGCGGTAAGAAGCAGAGAAGGAGAAATAAAATTTTATTCGCCTGTTGAAACAATTCAGAAAAACCATATTTGCCATCTTGTAATTGCACCTTATAATACGGAAAACGAGCAAACGGAAAAAATAATTGACATTGCGAAAACGATTGTAGAAAAAATTGACTATGTTGGGGTTATGGGAATTGAGTTATTTTTAACGGATGAAAATAAAATATTAGTAAACGAGCTTGCTCCAAGAGTGCACAACACAGGTCATTACACAATTGAGGGCAGTAAAATATCTCAGTTTGAAAATCACATCAGGGCAATACTCGGATATCCGCTTGGAGATACAGGTTTAATTTTTCCATACTCGGTTATGATAAATATACTCGGAGAGAGGAACGGGAAAGCAAAACCACAGGGGTATGATTTGCTTTTTAAAAGTGATATTGTTTTCTTACATTTATACGGTAAGAACGAAACCCGTAAAGGAAGGAAGATGGGACATATAACAGTAAACGGAACAGATAAAAATGACACAATAAAAAAAGCTCTCAAATCGAGAGAAGTATTTAACATTTAAATAAAAAAATTATGTTTACATTATTTTTCTTGTTGGTTTTATTGTTTGTTGTTATGATTTTCATAAGAAAACAGGTACCCGCCACACCTCAGGCGCAGAAAGCTTTTGGAATTGTCAGGGTATTTGTAATTGTAGGGGCTTTTATTGCCTTGGTTTTATCCTGTATTGTTCAGATTGGTCCCGGACAGGTAGGAGTTCCGATATTATTCGGAAGTGTTCAGGATAATATTTTAAAAAGCGGGTTAAATCTTGTTAACCCTTTAATTACGGTAGAAGAGCTTGATATAAAAACTCAGGCTTACACAATGAGCGTTGCAAATATGGAAGGACAGATTAAAGGCGACGATGCGATTAATACATTAACATCAGACGGATTGACATTGAGACTCGATGTTACTATCTGGTACAGAGCAAATGAATCCGAAGCACCAAATATTATAAGAACCATCGGAACAAATTACGAAGAAAAAATTGTCAGGCCTGCCGTGAGAACAGCTTTAAGGGATATATCCGTAAAATTTACGGCAACAGATATTTATTCTGCCAAAAGAGAGGATTTTATCATAGATGTAACAAAGAATCTTGAAAAATCATTTGAGGGAAGAGGTGTTATACTTGAAAAAGTACTGCTGAGAAATGTAGAATTGCCGGACAAAGTGAGAGAAGCAATTGACGAAAAAATATCAGCCGAGCAGAGGGCACAGCAGATGGTTTTTGTTTTACAAAAAGAAAAACAGGAAGCAGAAAGAAAGAAAGTTGAAGCCACGGGTATATCCGAAGCACAAAAGATTATTTCAAACACCATTAATCCTCAATATCTTCAGTGGAAATATATCGAAGCTCTGAAGGATTTGATTAGTTCCAAAAACAATACAATTGTGATAGCTCCTTATGACCAAAAATTAATGCCTTTGTTAAATCTAAATCAGCAGCAAAAATAAAATATGCATAAAAAAGCTTTTTTAATTTTTGTTTTCATTTTATCGGCAGGAATAGCCGGTTCCGTTTTTTTATTTTCAACGAACGGTTTCAATAAGAGTGACAATATGAATCAAATAATACAGCAATCGGAAATAAAAGATACGTCAAAGCCGGTTGATTTTTTTGAAGAATATTTTAATTCACTTGTACTTGATTCACATAACGACTTTCCCTATCAGGTTTTCAAAAGAGGAGCTGATTTTTGTGACGGCGGCGACTGGCTTCAATCCGGATTGCCGAAATTTGTCAAAGGCGGCGTTGATATTCAGGTTTTTGCTTTATGGATTCCAAAAGAACATTTCGGAAGGTCGAAAGATTATGTCCTTGACAGGATAGATGAAATGGGGAAGTTCCAAAAGAAATGCCAGGACGAGTATGAGATAGCATATAATTACAACGATGTAATCAGAATTACGGGCGAAAGAAAATTTTGCTCAATCTTTGGAATCGAAGGAGGAACTGCCGTTGAAAAAGACCTCGATAATATTAATTTATTTTTCGACAAAGGCGTAAGATATATCGGGCTGACCTGGAATAATTCAAACAAAATCGGAACATCATCTTCAGATGAATCCAAAGGTAAAAAAGGCGGCTTAACAGATTTCGGAAAGAAGGTTATAAAACGAATGAATGAGGTTGGAATGATTGTTGATGTTTCACATCTCGGAGAAAACTCGTTTTGGGATGTTATTGAAATTTCCGAAGACCCGATTATTGCCTCTCATTCGAATTGTTATTCTTTGAATCCCCATCACAGAAATCTTACAGATGCTCAGATAAAGGCAATTGCAAAAAACGGAGGTGTGGTTATGATAAATTTCTATGATGAATTCTTAAGCAACTCGAAAAAAACCGGAAAAACAAATGCAAAGACAAAATACGGGAATAAAATTGACAACTTATACAAACTTGCAGGAGGTGATTTAGTTGAATTTAACAGGGAACGGGAAAAATATTTAAACGAGGTTACGCCTTCGGATGTTGTTACAATTGAAACTATTATTGAGCACATAGATTATATTAAAAATCTGGTTGGAATTGATTATATAGGTCTTGGTTCTGATTTCGATGGCGGAATAGATGCTCCTTTTGACTTATATGATGCAACCTGTTACCCTTTACTTGCTCAGAAACTATACGAGCACGGCTATACACCGGAAGAAATAAAAAAAATTCTGGGACTGAACTTCCTCAGAGTGTTTAAGCAGGTATGCGGATAATAAATAAATTGACTTTATATTTTGATAAAAGGCAATTAAATTGATTTAATAAATTAAAAATGAAGTATGGGAAAAAACCCTGAAGACGAAAATTATGATGACTATTTCGAGAGTGAGGAGATTAATCTGCCTCAAAAAATTGAGAAAGCATACTCTAAACACGATGAAATTAAGAGAAAACAGGAGAAGCTTGACAGCAATAAATTTAAAAAGTTATTTTTACAGGTAAGATTGGCTTTAGAGCTTTTAAAAGATTATAAAAAAGGAATTTACAGAGAGCTTCCGTGGAGAAGCATAGGATTAATTTCTCTTGCATTGCTTTATTTTTTAAACCCTTTTGATGTAATACCCGACCTTGCACCGCTAATTGGATTTGCAGATGATGCGGCAATATTTTTAAGTCTGTTTAAATCCATACAATTTGATTTGCAATCTTACTGCAGGTGGAAGGGTTATGACACAGATTTATATTTTTAAATTAAAACCTTAACAATTGAAGGAAAAGCTTAATATACTGTTTATTGGAGATGTAATAGGAGACCCGGGTTTTAATCTGTTAAAATCACTTCTCCCCTCATATATTTCAAAATATAAGATTGACTTTGTGATTGTAAATTCCGAAAATATTTCCGGAGGGCTTGGCGTACTTGAAAAGGATGCAGAAAAACTTCTTTCTCTGGGTATTGATGTTTTAACAGGAGGGAATCATTCTCTTGATAAAATTCAGACACATAAATATTTAAACGAAGCCGAGAAAATATTAAGACCGTTTAATTACCCTAAAGGAGTTTACGGCAAAGGCTTCGGGATATACGATATAAAAAATTCCGGCGTAAAAATCTGTGTGGCAAATTTTCAGGGAAGGGTTTATATGAAACCTCTCGATTGTCCTTTCAGAGCATTTGATTTTTTGTATGAGAAAGTGAAGGATGTTACGAATATTATCATAGTCGATTTTCACGCGGAAGTCACGGCAGAAAAAATTGCTTTCGGATGGTACTGCGACGGAAGAGCTTCTGCGGTATTAGGTACACATACACATATTCAGACAGCGGACAGCAGAGTATTGCCCGGCGGCACAGCTTATATTACTGATGTAGGAATGACAGGACCTTATGATTCTGTAATAGGAATGAATAAAGAATCTTCACTCAGACGTTTTTTATTTCAGACACCGCAAAAGCATACAACCGCAGAGGATGATTTGAGATTTGCCGGCGTATTTATTGAAATTAACGCAAACACCGGAAAAGCAACAAAAATTGAAAGAATTTTTTTCCCTGAATTTTGAGCACCAAACCATTAAAACATAAAGGAGATATAAATGAAAAACTTATTTAAAAATCTTTCACTACTTAGTATTAGCATATTGTTTTTTATTGCTATTTACGGATGTGATAATTCAACAGACCCGGGCGTTCTCGGAGAGGCAACTATAAGAGGAACCGTGACGGATTTAGCTTCGGGTAATCCTATTGGCAACGTTACAATTACAACTAATCCCGAAATTGGTACAAAAGTAACCGGTATTGACGGTTATTATGAATTTACTCAGGTTCCATCAGGAACTTATAATTTCACTTTTTCTAAACCGGGATATAACTCTATAACGGTTCCGAAAACTACTAATGGCAAAGACACCATATTACTCAATGCCAACCTTTCTCTCTCAGATGTCAGAATTTACAACAATCTAATTGTTTACGAATTTTTCAACGATTCTTCATTAAGCGGTGTCAATCTATATGAAGGCTTAGTTGTTAAATGGAGCGACCTTTTTAAAGATATTAGTTTCTGGGATTCAAATTCATTAAGAGAAAGATTTTATTTTGAATCGGGAGATTTGAAAGATGCAGAAAGATTACTTAAAGCAGGTATAAAACCTGTTGCAGGTTTCAAAACAGAATTCAGTAATTTACTCGGTTATTATTCGAAGTCTGAATTTGATACTCTGAAAAAGAGATATGATTTACCCGGCAGAGACAGCATAATAGCTTTAATAGACTACGGGCAGGATAGAACCATAAAATTCACATATCCATTACCCGAAAAGAAACCCGTTTATTCGTTCTATCTCAGAGGTAAGTACGAGCAGAACCAATCAGGCGGTTATCCCGTTTATGGACTTCTTTATATCAGAGACCTTGTTGCGCCGGGCGGCGGACAAACAAACTGGAGATGCGTTGTTGACGTAAAGATTAACATAAAAGGTAGAAATTATTTCAATTATTAATATTTTTCAACGGGCTGTAAAAATTATTACAGCCCGTTTTTTTTATAAATGAAAAGTTTTTTAAAATATTTCAGTTTCACACGGCAGGAGCAAAAAGCAGTATTCTTTTTGTTAGCCGTTTTAATTGCAGGATTGTTAATTAGTTTTATTAAAGTAAATCCGGATTTTAAAAAAGATTACTTTGACGATTCAAAGCTCCAATCGTCTGCTTTTTTCTCCGCTTCGGAAAAACTTAATTCGGAATTCAGTATAGACCTGACAAAAGAGGACACGCTTACCGAAGAGGAAGCTAAAGAAATTATTAATTCAATAACTATTTCGGAAGACAGTCTGAAAGCAGGCAAAGAGAAAAAGACAAAGAAAGAAGAGAAACTCGAGGGAAGAGTTATTAATTTGAACACAGCAACCAAGGAGGAATTAATGATGCTGCCGGGAGTAGGAGAAGCAATGGCAGAAAGAATAATGATTTACAGAGAAGACCATAACGGATTCAGGAAAGCCGAAGATATTATGAAAGTTAAAGGCATTGGTAAAAAGAAATTCGAGAAATTAAAACAATATATAAGCATACAATAATTTGAAAACAATAGCGCTGTCAATATCGGATAGAACTATCAGGTTTATTGAGATAAACGAGAAAAAAGAAATTTCGTTTGTGGACAGTTTTGATACAACATTCAGCTTTACGGAATGTTTTAGAACAGGAGTTTATAACGATGCAATCGTAGCAGAAGCGGCAAATGTAATACACGAAGCAATTAAGGATAAAAATTTTAATTCCAATAAAATCGGAGTATTACTTGATTCTTGCTTTGCCTTCATTAATACTATCCCCATTGAATATTCGGAAGATGCTCCAAGTATTGCTTCAAGTCTGCTGTGGGATTTATCAAATTATTTTCCGGATAATTATAAAAATTTCAAGCTGAATTATTATAAGCTTGAAAACAAGAAGTTTGCAGAAAATGTTAAAGATACATTATACATTGCCATAGAAAACGATAAGCTGGAAATAATCAAAAAAATAATGCATACCTGCCGGCTTAAGGTCGGACTTTTCGACATTGACCATTTTGCCGTAGAAAAATATATAAGGGATTTATATAAGCCTCATTTATCTTCAAAGAGATGTCTGTACATAGGTTGCAAAAGAAACAGATTTGACATCAGCATTATCGGCAGTAATTCTTTAAATCATTTTGAATTCATAATGTTTAAAGAATCAAATTACGTTAACAAACTTTCCGGTTTTTTGGATAAAATAAAATCAGATGATGACTTAAAGGCATTCGATTTTGTGGTTTTATACGGTGATGATTTCACGATTGATATTTTTAATTGGCTGTCATCAGCACTGCCGGATATAAAAATTTATTTACCGGACCCGTTTTCTGAATTAGCCCTTCATAGCAGAGTGAATAACAATCTTAAATTCCGGGAGGAAGGAAATAAATTTCTCCCTGCCTGCGGACTTGCATTAAAAGGACTTTAATGCGTATAATTTCCGGAAAATATAAAGGAAGAAATCTAAAATCTCCGGGTAATTCTCTAAAGGTAAGACCAACAACCGACAGAGGAAAAGAAACTTTGTTTAATGTTTTGTTTAATCACATTAACATTGAAGATATCGTTGTTGCAGATTTGTTTTGCGGAACCGGCGGAATTGGAATTGAATTTCTTTCAAGAGGTGCGGGTTTTTGCTATTTTGTTGACAGTGATATTTCGACTGTAAAAAAAAATATTGAGCTTTTGAGTTTAAATGAAAAACACAAATTGCTCAAAACTGATGTATTAAAGTTTTTAATTAACTGTGCGGAATTTTTTAATGAAACCGGATTACCCGATGTTATCTTTGCTGACCCGCCTTACAGTTACAAAAATTATGAAAAGCTTATTGATGCAGTAAATAAACTAAATGTGTTCTTTATACTCGAACATTCGGGAACTTTGCCTGAAACTGTTTGGGATACTAAAAAAATTTTACACAAAAAAACGGGTATAGTAGAATTTACTTTCTTTGATTTTAAACAAACTGAAATATGAAAAAAAAAGTTATAGCAATTTATCCCGGTACATTTGACCCTGTAACATACGGGCATATTGATATTATTGAAAGAGCATCGGCATTTTTCGACAAAGTGATAGTAACTATCGCATTAAATTCAACAAAGAAGCCGCTTTTCAATAAAGACGAAAGAAAAAGAATGCTTCTTGAGATTACTAAAAAATATAAAAATACGGAAGTTGATGATTTTGACGGGTTGCTGGTAAATTATGCAAAGAAAAAAAATGCATCAGTAATAATAAGAGGGTTAAGAGCTATTTCTGACTTTGAGTATGAATTTCAAATGTCTCTAACCAACAGGAAACTTGCTCCGGGCGTATCAACAATTTTTATGATGCCTAACGAAAAATATACTTACCTCAATTCTTCTCTTGTAAGGGAATTGGCAAAGTTTAAAGCTGACATTAAAGACTTTGTCCCGCCTTATGTCAGAAAAATGTTAAAAGAAAAATATTAAAATTAATACTAAAACTCTTTTGAAAGATCTGAGCTTTTATATTTTCCCGAAGAAAAGAAGTTTAGCAATTTTTCAAAATCACCTGCTTCAAGATATCCGGAAAATGAAGATTGAAGTTCACCGTTGTATTTGAATTTCAAAATACTTCCGTCAGACCCGAGGAACGCATGTGACGGGTAACCTGTTGACTCAAAAAGTTTAACAAGTTCAGAAGCTTTATAATCTTTTCCGTTGTATTTATAAACTTCCGTGCCCTGAGCAGTCAGTTTAATAAACACAAAAGTAGAATTCAATACACCTGAAATCTTTCCTGATGAATAAATTGCGTTCATCTTTCCGCACCAATTATCGCCGGGAATATAAATACCAACCACGGCAATTTTACCGGATGATTTGGCAGTGTTTAATCCGTCTGAGAAATTATACGAGGTTTGAGATTTAGCAGCACTATATGTAAAAGCTAAAGCTATGATTATCAGTATGTTAAAGAACTTTATGTTCTTCATATCTATGTCTCCTTCCTACTTTTAACTAAAAAGTATAGAAATTGTTTCCTTAAATGTAATAAATCCCTTGATTATTTAAAACCTATTTTGTCAACATTGAAAACTTCATTTATTTTTTCGGTTTTCGATTTATTATGGGTGTTTTCCGTATCGTCAAGATTTTTAAGTTTACCGGTCCAAAGCAAAAACAAAATAATTACTGCAAGAACAATTCTGTAAACAACAAAAATAAAATTGCTTCTTGTTTTCAGAAATTGAATTAAAAAAGCAATTGCATAATACCCGACTATGCCGGAAACAACAGTTGCAATTAATAAATTAATAATGTTTTCGTTTAAGAGCATTTCCCTTTCATCGTATAGCTCGTATAGTCCGCTTAGAGTTATAGCAGGAATACTTAACAGAAACGAGAACCTTGCCGCAACGTCTCTTTTCATTCCGGTAAAAAGTCCGCCTGTTATCGTAACACCGCTTCTTGAACTTCCGGGAATAAGAGACAGTACCTGAAATAAGCCTACTATAATACCGTCTTTCATTGAAATTTCTGTAAACTCTTTTTTATGTTGAGCAAATTTTTCTGCAACATAAAGAAGTATCGCCCAGAAAATCAGCGAAAAAGAAATTACGTACAATCCTCTTGCTTCACCTTTAATAAAATCTTTCATCAGATAACCAAAAATAACGATTGGTATTGTTCCAATAATTACAAGGATAAATAACCTTGAATAGGGATCTTCAAAATATTTTTTAGTTT
>CALKAJ010000382.1 GCA_937983305.1 uncultured Ignavibacteriota bacterium
TATGATGATTATCTTTGTAATCGTGCCCGAAGGTGAAGACCCTGATTCGGTTATCCGAACAAAAGGTCCGGAAGAATTCCAAAAGTATCTCGACAAAAAAATGTCACTCTTTCAGTTCACAGCTTTCCTGAATCAAAAGGAAGGAAAGTTTGATACTCCCGAAGATAAAACAGCACATATAAGAGAACTATTGGATTATATTGTAAGAATTCCCGACAGACTGAAACAAAATTTCTACTTCAATGAGATTTTGAATGAATTTGCGATTGGAAGGAAAATACTTGAGAAAGAATATTTAATTGCAAAGAAAGCCTTATCTAAAGAAAAAATTCCAAAATCATCGGTTGTGCTGCCGGAAAAGAAAAATATTTTAAAATCCGAAAAGGAAACTTCTAAAATATTAAGAGAGGAAATGAACCTTCTTGAGATTTTTATAAGAGGCAATGAGGATGCAATCTGGTATATTGAAAATAATCTTGAAATAAGATTTTTACAGAACCACAACATCAGGAATTTGGTTGAATTATTTTTAGATGAGTTTATTAACGAAGGAATGGTTGACATCGGCAAGATGTTAAACAGAGTAGAAAGCGAAGAAGAAAGAAAAATATTAGCCGAAATTGCTATGCCGGGAAAGTTTATTACCGAAGATGAAGAAGAAGAACTTGACAAAAAAAGTGTTATTTATCTGGCACAAAGCAAAACGATTGACTATCTTAAGTTTGCAAAAGATGTTATTAAAAAATTTAAAATAAAATTTTTGAACGGAGAAATAAAAGAATTGATTACGAGCGGCGGAAATCTTGCTGAAGTTCATAAACTAAAAAAACAGATTCTGAAGATTCAGGAAGGCGAGGATTAAACATTGACATCACCCGTAACTTTAATAATAATCTTAATTACAGTAATTGTTTCAATAATTGATATTAACTCAAGAAAAAAAGGCAATTACAATATTTTTTATAATTTTGCTGAATGGCCGTTTAAAATTGTTGAAGAGCGAAAAATTTATCAGGTTTTTACATCAGGTTTTCTCCACGCCGATTATCTCCACCTGTTTTTTAATATGTTTACACTTTATTCTTTTGGAACCGTACTCGAAAGTTTATTTGTAAAAAGAGCAGGCTCTGTGCAGGGCAGCATTGATTTTTTGCTCGTTTATTTTATCAGTATGCTGCTTGGCTCAGTTATAACGGTAATATCGAATTATAAAGATGAAGGGTATGTTGCTGTTGGTGCTTCAGGTGCTGTTTCAGGAATTATTTTTTCATATATTTTATTTTTTCCTATGAGTATGGTCGGTATGTTTTTTGTTCCAATGCCGGCTTGGCTTTTCGCATTTGTTTATATAGGAGTTTCAATTTACGGGATGAAACAAAAACTGGGAAATATCGGGCACGAAGCACATCTCGGAGGAGCCCTTGGAGGGGTATTAGCTACTTTATTTTTAATTCAGGGTGCATTTCAAATACTCATTGGTCATTTCCGGTAAGACCTATATACTTCTTCTGTTAATTAAATATCTGTCGGCAAGAGGTATTATCACAAGCAAGAGCAAAAGCCCGGCAATCAGAATTACGGACATATTTGTCGGAATCAAAGAGCTCAGAAAATTTAATATCACTTCGCTGAAATCACTCATAATTTTATAAATTCCGGAACTTCCGGGAATTTCAGTTTGAGCTGCTTTCTCGGGGTCTGAATTAAAAAGGACAACTATGATAAAGGCTATTGCGGAAATCATTCCTATAACGGCAAATGTTACTCTTTTTGCTACAACATCAATTTTCGAATCCTGCTCTTGAAATTTTTTCCTCAATTCAAGTTCATTTATAATTTTTTCGGGAAAGTCATCTGATATTGTTTGTTTCATTGATTCCTTTATCATTGAATCCATAAGTAAATCTATATTTTTAATGTTATCTTCCATTTTTAATAAATATGTTTTGGTTTAGTTTTCAGGGATTAAGTATTCAAGAAGTTCTTCTTCTTTGTAACTTTTTAAAATCAGTTCTTTTAATTTTGCCTTTGCTCTGAAAATTCTGTTCTTCACTGTTCCTTCAGGTAATTTCAATAATTCCGATATTTCATTCAGAGAAAGTTCGTTAATATAAAATAAATTGAGTATAACAGAGTACTGCTCGGGCAAAGAAGTCAGGTACTCACGAATAATTGCTGAGAGTTCATTGCTTCTCAAAGATTTATCCATTGATTCTGTTCTTAATTCCGTAATATTAAAACCGCGAACAAGTTCATCGCCGTCTTTATAATTTGATTCAGTCACGTCAATCGAAATTAAGTTGAAATTTTTCGAATAATATTTCCGGTATAAATCTATTGAGGTATTATAAACTATTGAGTAAAAATAGGTTGAGAATTTCGATTTCTGTTCAAACTTCCCGCTTATTAAAGCACCATATAATTTAATGAACGATTCCTGAAGAGCATCTTCAGCTTCGCTTGGGTTCTTTAATATTTTAAGGCATAATGAGTAAGCCGCATTTTTGTGCTTACTCACTATTTCCTTAAAAAGGGTCAAATCCCCTTTTGCAATTCTGTTTATGGTTTCCGGTGATATTACATTTGCGCCATTCAAAATCTATTTCTTCTTTAAATTAATTTTTCCGTTAGTTATATCTATTTTTACTTCGTTTTCGGAGTTTCCGATTGTTCCTGTTTTAAGATTTTTTTCGTCTGAGGTTTCTTTAAATGGCAGTACTTTATCAATTTTTATTTTTCCGTTAACAGTTTCAAGGGTAAATTTCGCGGCAAATAATTCGCCAATCGAAAGATTTACGCTTCCATTTACAATGTCAGTAGTCAGACCTTTTGTAGAATCCAGTTTTGCATTCAACTTTCCGTTTACAATATCAATTTCCGCTTTACCGTAATAATCTTCGAGATTTACATCGCCATTTGTTACATCCAGCTTTACATCGTTCGATATTTTTTTCGCAATTATATCTCCGCTCGTCAGTGAAATATCAACCGGGATGTTACCGGGAACGTAAATATCAACAGATGTTCTGTCATGATTTTCATTAAAGCTGATATTAAAAAATCTTTTTCCGTCTTTTATAATATTAACAGAAATTACTACATCATTACCGGTTGTATCTATTACTAACTTAACCCATTCAATATCATTTTCAAGCTCACTTTTGTTAAGGTGTACAACTGTTTTTGCTTTTACTATTATGGAGTTTACATCATCGGATTTATGAATCTTTACATCACCGGATACATTCTCAAATATTATCTTTTGTTTTCCCGCTGCATTCACAGTTGCTTCTTTGGAGTATGTTTTCTCATATCTTCTTGAAAACAAACTGCATCCCGAAAGCGAAGTTGCAAGTATAACAAATGCAAAAACCGGAATTAAAACTTTAAATTTTGTTTTCATTAGTTTATGAATTTTTAGTTTCTGTTAGTTTTTTAATTCTGTCATTATCCGTCTTACTTTTCACGATAATAAAATATACCAGATATCCGAGACCGATTGAAAGAATTACAAATCCGCCTGTATAGCCGTCGCTTAACTGCATTTTATCGTACATAATGTTACTTACTATAATGCCTGCTCCCAGGAATGCAAGAATGAGTCCCCATTTCAAGCCGGAATATGGATTTTTTGGTTTTTCCGGATCCGAGAAATATTGTTTTACCTCTTCGGGTGTGAGACCTTTTTCTATTAATCTCATTCTCTCTTTGTGTTTTGTATAAATTGCCCAGAAAATTATTAATCCGGGTATTCCGAAAGTGAAGATTATTCCAAAAATCGGAATCATGTTTTCAACTATTCTTTCCATTTTATTTTCCTTTATTTTTTAAGGTTTACTGTTTATTGTATAAGACGCAGATAACTTAAAAAAGGTTGCATAAAAGAAAAGCCGGCACTTTAAAAAAATGCCGGCAACAATGAATTTCTGTAAATTTCTTTATTAACTATTCAATATGGGGAGTTTCAGGTATTTGGGAAGATTTTTGCTTTTAAGAGTCTTTCCGTTTTTCCTTAAGAAATGCGACCTGTCCGTTAATTGATTTTCTTCTTTAACATCAGGATATTCATATAAATTATACTTAAAGTTTCTAAGTATAATTTTATCCTCCGAACGTGCAATTATATATTCCGGTAAAATCGGAATCTTTCCGCCGCCGCCCGGAGCATCAATTACATACTGAGGAACAGCAAGTCCGGATATATGACCGCGCAATTTATCCATTATCTCAAGCCCGACTCTTAAAGGAGTTCTGAAATGATTTGCTCCTTTAGTTAAATCTGCCTGATACAAATAGTACGGTCTCACACGGATTGCAAGAAGTTTTTTCATTAAATCTTTTATCGTTTCCGCATCATCATTCACGCCTTTCATTAAAACCGCCTGATTTCCAACGGGTATTCCGGCATCGGCAAGCATTCCGCATGCATTTGTTGATTCTTCGGTTATTTCCCAGGGATGATTAAAATGAGTATTTACATAAATCGGATGATATTTCCTCAACATTCCGACAAGCTTAGGTGTAATTCTTTGCGGCAAAACACATGGCATTTTCGTGCCGAGTCTGATTACCTGTATATGTTTGATTTCTCTGAGTCTGATTAGAATCTTTTCCAGCATGGCATCGGTCAGCATTAGCGGGTCACCGCCGGAAAGTATTACATCACTTATTTCCGAATGCTCTTCAAGATATTTAAAAGCAGATTCAAGATTCCGCATTGAAATTTTTGTCGAGTCTCCGACCTTCCTTTTTCTTGTGCAGAATCTGCAATACAATCCGCACTGTGAAGTTGTCAGAAATAAAGCTCTATCCGGATATCTGTGAACAATATTCGGAACCGGACTCATATCCTCTTCTGCAAGCGGATCTTCAGCCGCATCAATATCTTCGAGTTCGATTTCATCAGGAACGCATTGTTTCCATATCGGGTCGCCGGGATATCTGATTAGCGACAGATAATATGGATTGATTCGTGCCTGAAAGAACTTATCAAGCCGTTGTGCAACATCGCGGTCTAAACCAAATCTCTCTACCAGTTGGTCAACCGAATGTATGCTTTCACGAATCATTTCTTGCCAGAGTTCCATAAAATGTTTTTCTCCTGTTTTGTTTGTAAATACTTTTAAATATACTTTCCGTAAACAACAAGGGAATCTCCCCTGTCATAAAAATCTTTCACTTCCGAAATTTTTTCGTAACCGTTTTTCAAATAAAACTTTCTTTCCTTTTCGTAAGATTCTTTGCCGCTTGTTTCAATCCATATAAGCCAGCCGCCATTTTCTTTTATATAGCTTTCCGAAAATGCTATTAATCCGCTTCCGACACCCCTCGCCTGAACTAAGGGATTAACCGCTATCCAGTATAGGTCCCAGGTTCCTTTAGTCATTGGTCTCGTTCCGATACATACATATCCTTTCACTTCTTCGTTTTCTTCATCAACAAAAATATGATAATCACTCTGAGTTTCATCTTTTAAGTAAGCATCTATCAATTCCATTGCTACTTCAATTTCAAAATCTTTGAAATTTTTAGTATCATTTAATAGCTTTTCAATTTTATCTCTGTCCTTATTTTGTAATGTCCTTATCATATTAATTTACTTTTACGTTCCACCTTTCCGATGCATATCCAATAATATTTTGAATCAATTGCTCGTAAGTCCATCCGTAAGCTTTTCCGCTCCTTGTAAATCCTGTATCTTCATCAACATCCGAAGCAATATCCGGATTAGGATTCAGTTCAAGTACATACGGAACGTTGCCTTTCACTCTGAAATCAACTCTTGCATAATCCGATGCACCAATCAGCGCATAAACTTTTCTTGCAGTTGATTTAATTATTTCTTCAAGTTCGGGAGAAATATTTTTTGCGGGGCATACTGCCTTTGTTCCCGAAAATTCAACCGTGTTATACATCCATTTGCTGTTGTAACTGACAATCTTCGGAAGTTCAGGCGGCAGTTCGGAAAAATCAATTTCCGAAATCGGAAATACAATTAAATCGTTTTCATCTTTTTTTACATTGCCTACAACACTTACGTTTATTTCTCTGCCTTCAATAAATTCTTCTATTAAAGCAGGCTGCTTATGAACATCAAGAATATATTCAATCCTGTTTTTCAATTCTTCGTCTGTTCTTACGATTGAATTATTGTCAATTCCAATACTTGCATCCTCTCTTGAAGGTTTCACAATCAAAGGGTATTTATCTTTAACTCTGTAAAACCCGCCTTCTTTATATTCGGCGGAATTTCCGCAAAGATAATGTGCCGCAGTTGGAATGTTATAATAATTTAAAATCTCTTTCACCCTTGATTTATTTAAAGCAAGACCGAGAGTTAAAGCTCTTGAACCGGTATATGGAATCTTTAAAATCTCAAACAGCGAAGCAACATTCATTTCCTGTGTAGGGTCGCCGTCAAGAGATTCGCAAAGATTGAAAATCATATCCGGCGTATCTGCTTTCAGCTCATCAATAAGCTTATAAACATCAAGAGCAACGGGTACAATCTTTGAGATCGGAAGAGCACACGTCTGAACTCCAGTCACGAATCACCATCTC